>JADJRI010000028.1 GCA_016712275.1 Planctomycetota bacterium | reverse complement strand
ATGGGCCTTTTCGACCTCATCGAGCAGGACGACCGAATACGGGTGCTGGCGAACCGCTTCAGTGAGAACGCCGCCCTCGCCATAACCGACATAACCCGGAGGCGAGCCCTTGAGCTGCGAAACCGTATGGGCTTCCATAAACTCCGACATATTGATGACCGTAAGAAAACCCTCGCCGCCGAAGAACAAGTCCGCAATTGACATGGCCAATTCCGTCTTGCCGACACCGCTGGGGCCGACGCACAGAAATACACCGAGGGGCTGATTCGGATCACCCAGTCCGGCTTTCGAGATGCGAAGTTTTTCGGCAACGATATTGAGGGCATGGTCCTGCCCCACCACCCGACCTTTAAGCCGGTCTTCCATGAGCGCGCCGAGGCAATCTCATCCTTGACCATGCTGCCGACCGGGATGCCCGTCCAATCGAGACAATGGCCGCCACCGCGGCATCCACATGTGGATACAGCAAAGGCGAATCCCCCTGCAATTTCTTCACTGCGACGAGCGCCTTGTCGATTTCCGTTCGGACCGCAGTTTCATCATCCGAGGGCTTCGAATCGGCTTTCTTCTTTTCCTTGCCATCGCCGTTTCCATCGTCCTTTGCCGAATCATCCTTGAACGCTTTCAACTTCGCGCGGTGTTCGCGAATTTTCTCGACGGCAGCCAGTTCCTCCTGCCACCGCTTATCCAGCACCTCGCGTTCTTTGATCAGCGATTCACGCGTTGTTTCCATTTCCTGCAGGACGGTCTCATCGAGCTTCATCCCACCGGCGTGATCCCGATGGACCGCGAGAATGGCCGTTTCCAAATGACTCAATCGCCGATCGACATCCTCCAGCACGGCAGGCTTGGTGCTGATGCCGACGGCAACCCGCGCCGCCGCCGTGTCGAGCAGGTCAACCGCCTTGTCGGGAAGGAAACGCCCGCTGATGTAGCGTTTGGAAATCTCGACTGCGGCGCGAACCGCCTCATCGAGCAGAGTTACCTTGTGGTGTTTCTCATACTTGTCCTTTAGGCCGCGCAACATCACGATCGCGGCTTCCACATCCGGCTCATCGCATCGCACAAGCTGGAATCGTCGCTCCAGCGCCGCATCTTTTTCAAAATACTTTTTGTATTCCGCCCATGTCGTGGCCGCGACCGTGCGCAATTCGCCGCGCGCCAAGGCGGGCTTCAGCAGATTGGCGGCATCGCTTCCGCCCGCGGTACCGCCGGCGCCGATCAGGGTATGGGCCTCGTCGATAAATGTGATGACCGGCTGGGTGCTGGCCTTGATCTCCTTGATGACATTCTTCAGCCGATTTTCGAATTCGCCCTTCACGCCGGCCCCGGCCTGCAGCAGGCCAAGGTCGAGGGATATGAGCTTGACGCCCTTGAGTGTCGGGGGCACGTCACCTTCGACGATTCGCAGCGCGAGACCCTCAACGATGGCCGTTTTGCCGGTTCCTGGCTCGCCCACCAGAATGGGATTGTTTTTCCGCCGCCGGGCAAAGATGTCAATCATCTGCCGAATTTCGGCATCGCGGCCAAAAACCGGGTCAATTTCCCCCGACGCGGCTTTGGCCGTCAAATCGATCGTGAACTGCTCGAGGGCGTTACCGCCCTGGCCTCCGCGCCCGGGCGCGGCGCCCGGTTCGCCGGCTGCCGCCGCAGTTCCGGGGCTCGCGCCCGCACCGACGATTTCATGGAAATGGTCGCGAAGCTGATCGACATCGATCCGCTCCATTTCCGATGTATGCTCATTGACCTTGGCATGCTGCGGATTGAGAACGAATGCCAGTATCAGCAATCCGGTTCGAATCTGATCGAAGCCGAACTCGTCGGCCATGCGACCGCCGCGGACTGGAATAACTCCATCAGCTTGGGCGACACGACGGGCTTGCCGGCATGGCCGGTGGGCAGATCATCCAGGACACGCTGAATCGCCCGCCTCAGGTTGGATCGATCCACCTTGAATGTGCTGAAGATTTGCTGCACATCGCCCGAGGTCTCGTCGAGCAGGCGAAGCAGGAAATGGTCCGGCGTAATCTCATAATGAGAGCGGGAACCGCACAAGCTCATTGAACCCTGCAAATTCCTAATGCAGTGTTCGTCAAAGCGGCTGACCAGGCTGCGAAAATCAGTTCCTGTTGATTCTGTCGGCATCGTTCATTATCCCATCGTCCGGCTGTTGCCGGGCATCACAAATACGCGATCGGCCGCCACTCCCGCCCGCGTGCGAGGCTTGTGAACTTTTTGCGGACGAGCCCTTTGCCCGTTCCGCATTAAACCGAGATGCGGCGCACGACAACTCGGTGAACGAGACAGACGTTTCCGGCACATCCTTTGTGCGAACCCAGCTTGTCAGGCCGAGCCGCCCCGCGGCGCCATCGGACGTCAGATTCATTTGGGGCACCACACCGGATTTCAGCCGGATTTCCATCGTGAACAAGAGCGGGTCCATTGTAAACAACTTTGCCAGTGCACGGGTTTGGGCATGGGCCTCCCCGTCGGGCAGAAGCGCGTTGTATGTTTCCCAATCGACCGGGCCGATTCGGATATTGTACGCACCACTCAGATCGAACACCTGTTCGCCGGCGGTCATATCTTCGCCGAGACGACTGTTGGCCATTCCCATGCGATTCAAGTCTTCCACCGGCAGCGCGACCCACCGGCCGACATGCTGGCGAACTTCGATGTCCAGCCGTCCCTCCCAGTAGTCCCACAAAACACCTTCGAGCGAAACGGCGGAACGCGGATGCTGCGTCAACATACCCGCATATCGAAGCAGGCGGATCGGGGGCACGCCGTAGAGCCACGGCATTTCGTCCGGGGAGATCCGATCAACCACAACAGGTATCGTGTGATTTCATCGCGGCCGGTGTCGCCGAATGTGACGTCGTATCGGTACTTCGTCCAAGCTCGATAATAAAACGAGATGAGACGGTGGTTGAATAAATCCAGAAAGTCGCGAACCGCTCCGGTGCGGGCGTTGGCCGTGGCATCGGGATCGGGCGGGCGCTTTAACTCCTGCGCAGCCGGCTCGACGGATGTCACAACGGCGGCACGTTCCTCGGGATTCGACTTGGCCGGAATGTCGTCGGATTGAAGATCGGCATTTCGAAAAATCTGAATGGCATAGTGGGCCGGCAATGGACTGGCGACACCATACAAACCGAGAAAGGTCACATCGATGCGAAAAATCGGGGTGCCATCGGGCTGCTCACCCGCTTTTGTGATGCGGCGAATGTCGGTCGACGGGAATCCAACGATGACGTGGGGACGAAATCTGAGAATCTCCTTGCCAACAGGGCCGCGTCCGCCGACTCGCACGCCCGAATCCACGCATCGCTCAAGCATCCACACGGCGCGGAAGAAATCGAATTGCCACGGAGACTCCATCAACCGGCCGTAAAGCCGTCGTTGGGCGAACTGCTCCGTGATGCCTCGATCCTCCACCTTCATAAATTATCTGGCCTCCGCGGGCGTGGCCTGATCGCCCCACCGTGCCGGGAACGTGTGCTTATGACCGGAACGGGAGAACCGCACGCTTAATTGGGCGAATGAATTCAATGTCACATACAACCCGAGAAAACGATCGACGATTTGGGAAAAGAGGAATGCATCGCCTTCGCCCGCAAAATGATCCTCATGCAGCTCCAGGTCGACCTGCAGCCCACGAATCACCGCGCCGCGGACCATGCGCTCGCGGTAACCCGATTTTAATGAGAGTATGCCGTCGAGCATACGCTGCTGGGTCATGGCGGCCTGCGCATCGTGCGCGGATTGAAAGTCGTAGACCCTGAGTAACTGCCGAAATCGATCGGCATCGGTCAGGGACGTGTAATTGAGCGACATGTGCGAAATCAGCCGCCAATGGAGCTCGCGGCCCAAGGGAGGCGGCGTTGTATTGGTCGGTTTGACGATGTTGCGGAACGACAGGCCGGCCGGCGAGCTGTCGGTCGGCTCACGCACGTCGTCGGCACGAAGGGCCGAGGGCAATTCGCGATTTGTGCAGGTTAATTCGATCGAGATGGTCTCGTCGTTGGGGAACGATCGCGCGGCCGCATTTGGAACAAAGGAGATATACGTGTCGGTTCCCTGGCGCGGATCGCCGGTGACGACGTTGGCCACGCGATGGGTATGGTAAAACGTGGCGGAAGTCGATCCCGAACCTGAAGGAACCTGGTGGCTGAAAGAGAAGAACGGCAGAAACTCGTGGGATTCCATCTGTTCCGAGTGGCGAAGGCCGCAGACCTGATCGGTCGAATACACCTCTGCATGGCGGCGATCTGAAAGGCCTGAACGCGACGGCTGCACGAGGTGATTCACGCGATCGTTCTGCATGCGAATCGGCTCGGCCGGATGCGAGAACAGATTGACCAGCGGCACGCAATGCAATCGAACATTTTCTCGAGATACCATCGGAAAGGAGTCGAGCCGACGATTGAAAGTGAAGGCGATTTCGACCGAGTGCTCGAGCTCCAGCCTCTTGACGGCGCGATCCAATCCCCGGAGATCAAAGAACAGGAAGCGGTCCTTGAATGCAAAGTACTCCTGGATCAATCGATAACCGATGAACGAATGCGGCGGAAACTCCAGTACGGCATCCGCTCGATTCAAGCCCGCCGGGGTCACGGCCGAACCCGGCAGCACTTCCTCGCGCCGGTCATGGCGCACCGAGCCGTCACTGATCGTGACATGATCCAGATGCCCAAGGAGCAGCAGATAGAGCACGAAAGCGGTTCGAGGCTCGCCCGCGAGATGGAACCGGACATTGCCCAGTTCGAGATCTTCCAGACCGGCCTTAGGAGCCGTGTCGAGCCGAAGGACAAGGCGGACGGGCTTTGCCGCGGCCGTCTCAAGCAGGGCCTCGCGAATCATCCACGGTCGGATGGTGACATCCCATGTCGATCGGAATTTGCAGCGCGTCCCGTCGACGGGAATGCTTGCAAATTGCGACTTTGCCGGCACCGACAACGGCGCCTGCATTCCCTCCATTTCGGGAAGCAACTCGAGTATTGTCATCGAGGGGATCGGCCGCAGGTAATGGGGCCAAAGCATCGACATCAGATCGGCGGTGAATTCGGGAAGCTCGTCATCGAGTTTTTCGCGAATTCGGCCGCACAGGAACGCGCGACGCCTTCGAGCAGTCTTTCAACGTCGGGATCGGAACCGCGATGCGAGAGCATCCGCGCGATCTGGGGATTGACCTTCGCGAATTCCGGACCGACTTCACGCAGGTATTGAAGCTCGTCCTGAAAGTAGGTGTTTTTCACAATCAGGCTCTCGCTGCACGACTGGGAACAAATTCCAATTCCGATTAACCATCAATGTCGAATCGCCCGGATGCACGGACCGCCGTGTCATACCAGACCCGGTGCTCGCCCGATTTCGACACCAGCATGCCCTCGACGCGAAACACCTTCTTGGTGTTGCTACTGTCTTCCTCGCGAAGGGAAACGCGAACGCTTCGCAGACGCGGCTCGTAGCGCTCGATCGTGTCGCGAATGCTATCGAGCAGCTTTCGAAGGTAATCCGTCGTGCCGATCGTCAGATCCGTCAGCGCCGGCAGGCCGTAATCGGGGACGGTTTCGCACATACCCTGCCGCGCATTGAGCAAACGACCGAGATTCTTGCGTACGGATTCGAGCAACTCATCCAGATTCTCGACGGTGGTGCCGGTCTGAATGCCACGCGCCCCCGAGCCCCCTTTCAGACAATCTTTCAAGCAGCGTTTTCTCGCGGCCCATGTGCTCGCGGCTCCAACGACAACATCACCCGGTCGGCGACATCTAACCATTAGCGAAAGACAGTTGCACCCTCGGCACAGAACAATCGAAAACAAAAGCGGCCATCGCGCACGCCAAGCGCGTGCGCGATGGCGCGACTGAATGCGTCCGACGATTCCAGCACCGTGTGCCGATCAACCACCCGGCGAGCGCCAGGCATCCATTTCAACCGCACTGTCCGGCATCCAGTTCCACTCAATGCTTTCATAAGTGAAGCTGTACTGGACCATGTGGCGATAAGGCTCGTTGGTCGGCACGAAGCTCATGGGCATGTAAGGCCGAATATCGACCACCCGGGCATTTGTCAGGGTGATCGTGTAGTACTTCTGCTCCTGCCGACTCTTTGGATCGATTCGGTAGAAATCCAGGCGGGCCGACTTCAGGTTTTGGGCGGTGCAAAGCGCCTTGTGGAGGCCCGGTGTCGCCTTGTCGATCTGGCAGACCACGCGAAGCGGGCTGTGAACGCGCACGCCGGAAGGCATGCCGTCTTCTTCCCGAATCGGCTGGTGCAGATAATGCTCAATTTCGAAAACGTCGATCGTATCCGCCCGGTTGTCCTTTTCAGATGAACCCGGATACTCCGCAACAAAAAGATTACACGGTGTTGGCATGACTCGATCTCCCTCTAATTGACGGTGCTATTCGCCGGAAACACCACGCGGGATTCCGGACTTCGACACGCAAAGGCCGAACCTCGCCTGTCCTTTTCCTCAACGAACAACTGTCTGAAACGGGCCGCAAAACATAGCCGGGCGACCCTCTCAACCGGCACGCATAAACATAGCCCATGACTCCGTACTATGAGACGTAAAAACCGTGGAAATGGCTTTTTTTATCTCTGAGAAACGGAGCAGTTGAAAATTTCCGCTGTATTTCTCCTTCTGCAAACTCCATCAGGCCGGCGGCGGGTCGAACTGCCCCACCATCGACAACTGAATCTCGACGCCCTTCAGTTTGAAGTGCGGAATCATCTGCACTTCCGACTTGAACATGCCGGGCTTGCCGGGAACGGGCGTCGCCGTTACCGCGATTTCCTTCAGCGGATACTTGGCAACCAATTCGTCGTCCAGCGAACCCTGGCGGCAATACTGCTTGAGCCACTTTTCGATTTCGTCGGTCATCTTCTGGGCATCCATGACGCGACCCATGTTCTCGCGCCAGATGACCTTCATGAAGTGGGCGATGCGACACTGAATCATCAGGTATGGCATGGCCGAACCGAGCCGGAACCGTGTTTCGTCCTCCTTGCCTTCGGCCGTGTCCGGGAACTTCGGTACGCGGCGCACTGACGGAGCGTCGAAGAAGGCGGCGTTGTCGCTGCCCTTGCGCATGACCAATGGCGTGAAACCGAAGTTGCACAAATCCACGTCCATATCTTCTGAAATGAGGGTTTCGGTCGGAATCTTGGTCTGGACCTGACCGGTCGCCTCGTATTGATGTAGCGGAAGATTGGGCACCGCGCCTCCGCTGTTCGGACCGACCATGCTGTTGTACCAGCCGTATTTCGCAAAACTCTCGGTCATGCGGCCCGCCAGCGCAAATGCGGCGTTGCCCCAGAGATACCGATCGTGATGCTCTGCCCGCACGTCTTCCTCAAAGGTAAAGTCTTTTACGTCTTGATCTTCAATGGTGTAGGGCTTGCGAAGCAGGAACCGCGGCATGGCCAGGCTGATGTATCGGGCATCGTCGGAATCGCGGAAGGCGTTCCACTTGGTGTACTGCGGCTGCTCGAAGATTTCGTACATTTCCGCCATGCGCGGCAGACCGACGAAGGAGTTTTCCTTCTTGCCGAACATGGTCGAGCCGACTGCGCCAATGAACGGGCACTTGGCGACGGCCGCGACGCGCGAAATCTCGCTCAGAAGTTCGACTTCGGGATTGCGATTGTCAAAATCGAAATTTCCGACCATTAAACCATAGGGCTTTCCGCCGAATGTGTTGTATTGATCGCGATAGACGGTTTTGAACAGGCCGGACTTGTGCCAGTCCTTGCAATCCTGGAAATCCTCCAGGAGGTCGTTCTTGGAGGCGTTGAGCACCTCAATGCGGATGTTCTGGCGAAATTCCGTGTTGTCGACGAGATACCAGAGACTTCGCCAGGACGACTCGAGCTTTTGGAATTGCTCGTTGTGCAAGATCGCGTTGACCTGGGAACTCAGTTGCTGATCGATCTCGGAAATGAAATCGTCAACAACCTGCTTGTTGATGGTGAACTTGTTCAGGTCGAGCCCGGCGGCCTTCTGAACAATGCCCGCGAGACCCTTTCGGTAAAGGTCTTGATACTCGTGATCCAGATCAAGTTGATCGATCAACGCGTCTACCGCGGTGGTATCGACCGTTTCTGCCGCGCCGGCGGCCTGTGCTTGGGGTGCATCTGCCATTGTCTATCCTCCACGAATCCGCGCATGTCTTATGCGTCAATATTCGAAATCCTTCACGCTCACTCGAAACAAACCGCTTCGGCGATTCAGCTCGCAGGCGCCTGGCCTTCGCCCTGACCAATGAGCTTCATGATTTGCTCGCGGGTCGCGGGATCCTTGATGGTTTCCATGAGTTTTTGAACCTTGGCCTTGTCGCCCATGACCGGACGCAACGCCTTGATGGCCTCGCGCAGCTCGAGCAGGTTTTTCAGTTGGGGAACCTGCCTTGCAATTGATTCGGGGCGAAAGTCCTTGAGCGTACCGAACTTCAACGAGACCGGCATTTCGCCGACACCGCTGATCTGATCGGGAACCGTCAAGTCCATCGACAAATTGAAACTCTGCATCACCGAATCGAAATTCGATTTGTTGATGTCGAGCGGCTGCCGTGCCTCGACCGGGCGCTTGTCCTGCTTGAGCGTGTAATCGCCCATGACAAGCATGCGGAACGGCAACTCGGGCTCCGCGCCGCCGCGCAGGCGGTCGGAAATTACGATATTCACACGCGATTCACGCGCTTTCGACGGTCCTTTTGCCATACGCGGACTCCCTCTGCGACTGTCGCAACAACATGATCATTTACCACTCGGCTCAACTGCCAGGGCCGCCGATGGGTCCAGCTGGCACAGCCACGCAAAACTCTCACGAACACCGGGCACGAGCTCCGGTGCAGGATCCTTCATCAGAACGGCATGGGCCTTGCGACATCGATAGAGCGTTTGTGCCGCTTCGACGGCCACAGACGGCTCCCACTCATCGATGCGATGCCGTTTTACATCTTCACAACATTCTTCAAGCAGCGGCAACGCTAACTGTATCCGCTGCGCGTCGAAACACAATTGCGCGATTCGTAATCGCCACAAGAATCGATCGCGTCGCTGAGTGCATACGGACAGCCCTTCCTGAAGCGCTGCCACGGCCTCTTTCAGTTTACCAGAACCCGCCAGCTTTCGCGCGGTATCGGATGCTTCGGTCAACTTTCCGTTGCTTTGACCTGCGCCGCCGCCACCGCCGCCGCCCGAACCGGCCGATGCAACTTCAGATTCGATCCACATCTTGGTATCGCCGCCGCACAAAGGTGTGCCGCTCCTAAATCGGAGCTCGAAGAGGCCCGATCCCAACTTGCGGACCAATCCGCCGGTGATCGTCATGATCGACTGACGTGCGTTTTCATATTGCGGGCCCAACCCGGCCATGGCCATGCATGAATATCGCTGCAAATCAAGCCACAGGGGGTCCTGCGTACGAAACGCGCTTTCGGCGGAATTCAGCAGGTAGTCCCACATTCCGTTGGCCGCCTGGTGCTGAGCCGCATCGATCACCGTGGCTTCCGGAGGGGGAATCTGATACTTCGCATCATCCGACGTCGGCAGGCTCATCATGGCCCATTTCGTCAGCCGGACGATGGCGTAAGGCAGCGGATTGGTCGGTTCGGCCTTTCTGATGTAGGTGCAAATCGTCAGGATTTGACTTTCCGCCGCGTTGGTGTTGGCCGGCTCGCCGACGGGCGGCAATGGTTCGCCGCCTCCTCCGCCCCCGGCGGGCGAGGCCGATGCGGCGGGTGCCGCGGCTTCGGCAGGCTTCGGGCGTTTGGCGGCAAGCTCCTTCAACGCCCGGGTGCATTTGCTGAAGTCAGGCGGGTCGTCCGCCATTTTCTCGGTGATGACAGTCGTTAATTCGCCGATTCGAGCGACGCATGAATCGACGGCGTCGAATTCGTTTGGTTTGGGCGGCGACTCCTTAAACCAGCCGCCTTCAACCATGGCTTCGGTGAGCGATTCGATTCTGGCTTTTCGCCTTCGGGGTCTTTCGGGAAACAGGCCGTCCCAGAAGTTCGTGCACAAATCGGTCAGCAATTTTAGCGCGCCGGCGAGCCCGGTGTACCCATGCAGCTTAAAAAGTGCGTATCCCATGGCCGCGGCCATTTCAACATCCTTCGATTTTCTTTGAAGAACGTTGGTCGCGCCTTGAACAATGTTAAACCAATTCGGCGGGTCACCTTCGATTCGACCGATGCGATTCAGTTCGGAGAGAACAAGAATGTAGTTTTCATCATCGGCGGCATCGATGCCGGTGGCGGCCGCGCCGGCAATGGGCTCGGTCGCGAGCGCGAGTATGGAGGCTTCGTCGAAGTTAGACATGGCGACTCCCTACATGCCGCGGCATTCGGTGAAGGTCGCAACTCTTGATGCTCGCATCCATGCGAACCTCACCAATCAGAAACATACTGGCCATTACAACGAAATCCGCTGCGGCATATACGATTCCGAAGCGCATATCCAAAATTGATTCGTCAAAGGCGACTTTCAGAAGTGCGGCCGATGGCGATTATTGATGGATCCTGTCTCGCCAACATCAACTCCACTGACATTAGCGGCGCTAGACCCGATGTCAAGCACTGCCGGGCGCGCACTCCATTATCACGACGACCCGACCAATCAACCCTCGTCCACAAACGACTCCCATGAAGCAGGTGGCGTTCCATTCGGGCGCGTCCTGCGGCGAAATGGCGGTCAGATCATCGAGGTACGACAAATTGCCGGCCTGCGCCGTGATCAGCAGGAAATCCTCTGAAACCAAAGGGCGGGCAATGACCGTAAAATACCCGACATCGTTTTTCCCACCGGTGGTAAACAGGAGCGACAAAAAACGCTCCTTCAAATTCATCTTGCGCTCCAGCCATCGAATCCAGCCGGCGATCTGCGGATCGATCGGCATATTCAAGGCAAGCGGAAAGCGAAATGTTGGCTCGAATGAATCAGAATCATGCGTTTTGATTCCCTTGCCCCATTTTTCAATGGCGCCGCACCAGGCCGCCGCGTCGTCGAACTTTAGTGCTGGCTTTACGGCATCAAACCACTCCGCGAAGACCATGGTGCGAGCCGTGCGCGCCACGAGTCATCAGTTTTGTTCTCGCTCAGTCCGCTGAAATCAACTTCGCGATCACCAAATCGAGATTCAAACCGGCCGGGCGATCGAAAGAGCTTCAGGATTTCCTCGCGAAGGTTCATCAACGTTTCGACCAGGCCCAGTGCCGGCCATATTGAATTGCTCTCCGGCGCCGGCCAAGGGCCGCTTGGAAACGCCGAATAAAAGCAAATTGGAAAGTGACGGCCGCGCATGTCGCCGCCATAGTCCTGAATCGAAGCAAACGCGGTCATGCCGGATTTGGGCAGTCGAAGCACACAGCCTGCCAAGGGAAGTCGCTCGCCGGTCGATCGATGGTTATCGCCGGGCGAACCTGTCTGCGAATTCTGGCGGGTGTGGTAAACCTCATATCCCTTGAGCACCCATTCATTGAATTCGGTGGCCCATTCGACATCGGTTGGGAATGTGTAGTAATCCGCATACGTCGGCAACTTGCCGAACCACCGAATCCGGGCATCCGGCTTCAGGTCCACCGACTTCTTCGATTTGAAGAGGTCTGTCCAACCCATGATTGCCACCTACTTCAGTCAAACTGACAAACACACGGCACACAATACGACAAACCCCGTCCGGACCGCCCTGCTATTGAGGAGACGATGTGGACGGTGCCGGCTTCAGGCATTCAATGGCCGGCGGAAGATTCCGATCGAGCTTCAAGACAAACATCGTCCCGACCACCCGATCCTCGGGTTTGAGTGAGCGAATCTCGCCGGCCGAGAGTGAATCGCCGCGCGCTTCGTACATTCGCAGGAGATCCCACCCGAGCGCGATGCTCCATTCGGTTCGCTCATTGTCCTCGGGGAAACCCATCTGTTCCAACACCGCGGGGAGTAGCAGCCGATCGACCTGTCCCAATTCAGCGGATGACATGTCCTTAACGTTGACATTGCTGCGCTCACCGCTTGCGTGAAGCTGAATCTTCGCTTTGGAATACGTCGTGGAGCCCGTTGGCCAGTCCCACTTGCATCTTACCCCCTGACTGCCTTCCACCGAAACGGCAATCATTTCGCCGCCTGTTTCGGTATCGGGGCGCAAACCAATCAGGAACTGAGCGTCATCGAACATGTTGGGGGGATTCGTATCGGGCTTGTTGCCTTTCCATTCCGAGGCATTTGCCGCGTCGATCCAGCGCCGCTTCAGGTGGGTATTGGATTTGTAACTGGGATCATACTTGATGGTTATCGACAGCGGTTCGCTGAAAGCCGGCTTGTCATTCGGCTTGATGAACTTTTCCCATTGGGCACATGCAAAATACAATCGGTTTCGCAGTGCATAATTCGGAAGATCGCGATCGAGGGGCTCGAGAACGGTCTTGGCCGTTCGAATGTTCCGCAGAAAGAGGGAGAACTTTCCGGCATCGATGACCTTGCCGGTGAAATCCGGCGACTCGTAGGGAAGCGTCTCCATCTTGAATGAGAAGCCATCCTGCAAAGCAATCAGCCGGCGATGCACTTCGCCATCGGCGGCATTCTGGCAATCCTGCACGATTTCGAGCATGTCGCGCATGAATTTCAGATCGTCCAGCTTGCGCTGAATGACCTCATCCACAATTCGCCAGACCATGGGCTTCACCGGCGGGAGCATTTCATTGGAGTAGTCGCTGGGCAGGTCCTCATAGGAGCCGACTGCCGCGGCAAAGGCATCCCAGCCCTTGCCGATGTCGCGGGCCATGTCGCTCCAGGGTTTTTCGGCGCCGCGCTCCGGCGCATCCATTATGGCGGCGACGAATCGCGTTTCCTTCCACGACTTGTTTCTCGCCTCGCGCAACAAGTGGGCATCGTCGCCACTCATGGTCAATCCGCGTTCGGGCCAGACGACATTTTCGAATAGCGAAGCGATCAGCCCCTCCAGCTCATCCTTGATGTTTTGCCGGAAGGAACGAACGTCGTTTCGAATGGAGCCCCAGTCCTTGTTGCCCTTGACACGTGATGCAAACCGCAGGCCCGCCCGGTCATAGGCGCCCTTCCACATGGCAAAATAAGTGTCAAAGTATTTTTCCTCCGCCTTACTGACGGCGCTGCGACACCGCTTTACCAGATCCTCATCGCCTTCGGGGAGATAATCGCCCTGCCGAACGTCCTGCAGGACGCCCTTGAGGTCATAGACTTCCAAAGCAATACCGGCGAGGAAAGCGCGCGTCGCGCAGCGCGGAACGGCATCCGATGAATCTTCGGCCGGAGCTTCGACCGGCTCTATGTCAGCCGGCTCTCTCCGGTCGTTCGACCGATCCCGGCCGAAGCGCCGCTTGCCGGGCTTTCGTTCGGTCGTTTTGCGCGCCGAATCGTCGGCCACGGCGGTTCGATCCGTCAGTTTGGGTTTCGCGATGACATATTGGCTCTTGATGGGTTTTTCGTAGCCATCGACCAATTCGGCAAGGCCCCACTCGGACTTCGTGCAGTTGCCCAGGCTTGCGGACGTGATGGCCAGCGCGTCCGTCATCTGAGCCCGCGCGACCAGCGAGGCCTGGCTTGTCATCAATTCCGCCAGCTCCTCGGGTTTCCAAAATTGTTGATGATCGCCCTGCAATTGAACCACGACCGGCTTTTCCTGGAGGTCAATCACGGCGTTGCCGGCGTCGATGACTTTGTCGATGCAGGCTCGAAGCGCGGCTCGGCTCGCTTCTGTTTCCGAAGCCGTCGCCAATTTCGCGAGCGTCGCGTTCATTTGATCGAGCTTGGCGCGAACGGTCTCCGCATCGGGCGTCAATTTGAGGCCGAAGACACGTGCCGGATCTTTGTCACCCGAACGAATGGGGTCAAGTATTCCCGGATACAGGGCCGGGATTTCCAACACCAATTCCGCTAGCGTCGCGCCCTCCTTGATATTGGCGGTATTCAGCAGGCCCAGCTCTCCAAGGCCGCGTTTGACGATTCGGTCCAGGCACGAGTCCTCTTCCGGCGCACCGACCGGGGGCGAGGCGATCATGCCGATGGATCGAAGAATCCTCTGTCGTTCCGATGTGTCTTTCGCGGCGCTGCCCGTTGCCGATTCCTGAGCGCTGGAACTTGCGTTTGTCGCGTCGGAACTTGCACGCGTTCCGGACAAATCGCGGCCGGTGAATGCAAAATGAAAATCCCGCTGGGCTGAGACCCAGTGCTTTTCCCGAACCCGCGATAGCGCGGCCGCCAGCGTTTCCAGCGGCTCGCCGCGCTGGCCCAGATCGCCCTTCGATTCCTCCCAGCGACAGTTGTCAAAGGCACCGGCCAAGCGCGTATGCAGTTTCGCATATTCTTCGCGCAGTGCCTCGAGATCTCTTCGGCTCTCCACTTCGGTGTCGCTGAGCACCAAGATGTTTGCGTAGGCCGTTTCAATGTCGCTGCACGATTTCTTGACGAGCATCAATTTCTTGACGGACGCATCCGGATGGGTCTCGTCCATGCGTGCCAACGGAAGCAGGTATCTTCGATAGGCTTCAAGGGCCGCCAGCAGCGTTTCGTCCGGCGAAAACCCGGGACGCTTCAGCAGATTTGAGGCGTTGAGGTTGGCATCCTGGCTGCACTGGGCGATGTATTGCCCAAGCTCCGACATGAATTGATCCCAGGAGACCAGGCCAATGACATCCCCTTTGTCAGAGCTTTTGGTCTTTACGATGGAAAAGAGAGAGTCGTAATCGCGCTGTTCAAGAGACGGCTGTTCGCCCTCGCGATCGCGATAGGATGCAAGCCTGAGGTAAACGACAAGACACTTGCGAAAACGTTCGGCCCGTTCGGCATGGTCCTTTGAATCGCCATACTCGCCGATTTTCGCGGCACGCAGCGCTTCATCGACCTGTCTCAGGGCAGGACGCAACACGGCCTCTTCAAACAGGCCGGCGCGAATCGACTGAAGATCGCGGACGGGCTTTCCGCTGTCCCAGAAAAGCGAAAGAAGGCGGGCGGCCCACGGGTTGTCGATCAGGTCCTGCCGGTATTTTGAAATGTCGATGCACGCTTTTAATGCATCCGTCTCAACACCTGACGCGGCAACCACGGGCGCCGGACCGGGCTCGCCCTTGTCATTCATGGACGCAATGACCATCGCGCGGGCCTTGCCGATCAGGCTGTCGAATTTCGTAAAGCCGTAAGCCAGCGATGCCAGCACCACGACGGTGACGACAATGCTCGCCGTGCGCAAAAGCTTCGCCAGTTTCTGGTGCTTTGCGGCTTCCTGCTCATTGCGAAAGACGAGTCCGAATTCCTTGAAGACCTTTCGGAAGAAGAGATCCTTAATGAAGTGGGCGCGGGGCTTCGGATAAAGCTCTTCCAGGGTGGGAATGTTCTGGGCGGAATCGTTGCCCATGCGCTCGGCAAGGTGCTTCAGAATGACCGAGCCCCGCTGCGTTGCGGTCGTGAAGTAAACGCCGCGAAAGATGAGGTTTTTAACGACACGGGCCTGTTTGATCATGGGAAACAGGGTGCGCGTGTAGGTCTGCAGGGGCTCGCGCAATTCGCGGAATTCCTCGGAAAGCTGTACGCCATTCCGAGCTCATGCTCCTCGGCATCGTCGTTGAGCCTGCGAATGCGCAGTTCGTTCAGCCGCGTGTAGAGATTATCGAAGTCGTCGGTGAATTTTTCCGGATCATACAGTTCGTTGAACGGCCCCGGCTTGGACCAGCCGAAAATCTGATTGCGGAAACTGATGTCGCGCTCGGCGCGGTCGAAGAACTGCATAAAGCCGAGGATTTTGTCGCACTTGGTGACCACCAGATAGGTCGCGAACGTGACGCCCAGTTTCGTTTGAAGCTCTCGCAGCCGCTCCAATGCGGTGTTGGCATCCTGTTCGTGTTTTTCGGGGGAATCCTGAAGGAGGTGCTCCGCGGAGACGGCGACGATCGCGCCGTTGATCGGATAGCCCTTTCGACCCTTCGAAACGGTCTCGAGAAATGCCTGCCACTCCTTGTGATCGGCATCATCCTGTGGGTTGCACAATCGGCCGGCCATATCCACGAAAATGGCGTCTTCAGTGAACCACCAGTTGTAATTCAGCGTGCCGAGCTGATAGCCTTCGGGCTTGCCGGTGGAAAAGGTGAGGCCGCCTTCGTTGATGAGTTTCGTTTTTCCGCAGCCCGAATCACCGATGACGATGTACCACGGCAGGTCATAGACGTTGACATTCAGATTCTTCTTCATCTCGCGGATGGCGGTGAAGAATTTCTCGTTGTTTGACTTGATGGCGGCCCGAACGTCCATCGAGACCGGGCCGGTCGCATCCTGGCGAGCCAGATCGCCGCCGAGCTTGTTGGCCTTTTGTTCTTCTTCCAGCCGAACAGTTTGACGGCGAGGAAGCTGACGCCGGCCAGCAGGAACATGACGCCGACGACGCCGAATATCAATTGGCGCGTACTTTGCCGGGGAAAATGAGGCGCAGTAGCTCGAACGCGCCGTAGGGAGAACCCAACCCGGCCATCGCCAGAACGATTCGAATTTCCGGCGGTAGACTCTTGTAACCCGCCAGAAGTTTCTTGAACATATCGATCCCTCTTTGCAAACACCGGCCATTCAGCCGGGCAATTCGTCAGTTGGAAGACGCGCTTCGATCGACACCGGCGTTTGTTCCCGACGAATCAGCCTGAAAGAACTCACCTTGCTTTACACTGGTCGCGGCTGTTTCGATGTCGCCCACGGCTTGCTGCCATGCGATTCGGAATACGAACCCCGAAAAGATCACGATACAGAGCAACATCGCGGCAATCACGCTCAGGCTCATGCCCAGTTTGTAATCGATTCGCTCTTCGGAGACATTTTCATAGGCATCGGGAAACATCTCCTTCGCGCGCGTGCTGCCGTAGGCGGGCAGGCGCGAATAGAGTTTCCGCACATAGTCGGCCAATTCCTGCGGGCGATCGTGAAACCGACCTTTGAATCCGAGGCGTAGCGCGACGAAATAGAGATTCAGCATTTCGGCGAGTTCGTCCTTGTCGCGGCGATCGCGGCGCTCGGCCAGTTCGTACTCGCGCTGAAGTTCGTCGCAATCCTCAAAAAACTTATCGCCGCCAAGCGACTCGACGTGGTTTAAGATCTCCTGATCGGTTTCAAAGCGATTGTCGAACCAGTACGACTGCCCGCGCCAGTTTGTATTCAACAATTTATAGTCGATCAAATAGACGAGCATGGCTTTGATGCGATCGTTCCAGCATCGTTCTGTGACCGGCTCGTCGCGGGCAATATCCTCGCCGTCGCGCACCGACGAAAGCGCCTCATACCGAACCTGTTCCGGCGCCGGCACGTTGCCATACTTCACCTGGCGTCCGAAGTTGATCAGAAACTCGAAGACAGGCCAGGCGGCTTCGGTCAGTCGATGCTTCATTTTCTCAGCCATGCATCCTCACAATCCTGTCGAGCCCATGACAACGGCATCATCCATTTTCTCAGGGGCCTTTCAAGGCAACGTACAGCGCGGGCTTGAACTGGGACATGGCGGCAAGCTGCCCCTCGCGAATGCTCATTCGAATGCCGCGCTCCTGTTCGCATTCCTTCCAATAGTCCGTTCGATCCGGACCGATCGTTTTGTCGACTTTGAAGTAGTGCAGATTCTGCCGCCGCGGGAGCGAGCCCGCCGGCACCGATTTGATCTGCAGCGCCAGCCCGCGAACCGCGATGTTGTGAATGCGCCGGGATCGCGAGGGCGACGCGAGTTTCATATCCAGCTTTTGGTAAATGTGGTTGTAGAGTTCGTTGATGTCGAGCTCATCGGAAATGAGGGCGACAAACATTTCGAGGTTTTCGTCGATCCACTTCCGGTCGAGCTCGACCTCGAGACCTTCGCGGCCGGTCTCGTCCTTCTTAAGCGCAAACGGGCGTTCGACATACGCAACAGGCCGCATCGCCTCGAGCAGGACGACAATTCGGGCCCTGAGACGCTCCAGCGATTCTCCCGGCCGATCGTGGTCATAATTTGGAATATCCACCGGGACGAGATCCTCATGGAAGACAGACAGGTGGCCGACCAGTTTTGCGAACATGCTGAACACATCGAAGGGATGCAGCAGCGGACACTGAAGCAGGGCCTTCATGTTGCCGCGCACCTCGTTTAGGACATGCAGTTTGATGAGGTGCTCGGTATTGGCAGCCACGCCATCCGTGAACAACATGCGATGCTCGCGGGCTTCGCGCGCCAGTACTTCGTCTTTCGCTTCGACCTGATCCGCAAGCGAGCGAACCAGCGCGCTCAGGCCGGCATCCGCCTGCAATGCCAGAAGCGGCCCCGCGCCCAGATCATCCATTTCGGGCAGGGCGCCGGCACGGTCGGTGCGTTTGAGACGGCCGATCCGCAGCACTTCATAGCCGGTCATGTCGTCGCGCTCGGTGAAGAGCTTTCCGCGGATACGGCGCATGTAGACGATTTGCGGATTTTCGCCGGTGTTTTCATCGCGCCGGGTGACGGGATGCGGTTCGTATCTGGGAGAACCCGATGTGGATTCCGGATTTTCCAAAGACACGGAATTGGCACGCACTTCCTGCATGGCGGGCACGCCGAAGAAAACATCGAGCGATCCCCGGTTTTGCTCGATGGGATCCTTGAAATTCAGCGGATCGACCTCGGTGTTGTCGGGAATTCTGATCCATGTCCCGTCTTTGAGGCGAATGGAGCAGCGGTCGAGCCGGAGGGTAAAATTCTCGAGCGGCTCCTTGGCCACCTCGAGCTCGGTGAATCCCCATGCGAAGGGTCTTGAGGCATCGAGGCTGGAGCGCACGATGTTCTCAAGCCATCGCTGGCCGTTTTGCAAATGATGCGGCCTGAGGAACATGCCCTCTGACCAGTGAACTTCGGTCCATGAGTTCATTCAAAGCGCCTTTGTAAGGTTGCGGCGATGGATGTCACTATTCCTTCGATTTCCTGGCCTGCTCTTCCTCCATCTTCTTGTCGAGCTTGGCGCTCGTTCCGACTTCAACATACTTGTCGTGAATGGTCACTGCCAGTTCCTCTTTGTATCGTCCCAGCTTGCGGAATTCCGCCGGCGCCGTGGGCAACACTTCACCATTGGCGTTCGTGAACTTGCAGAATACAAAGAGGACGGAACGTTCATTCCAAATGTCGTCCACTGGAATTCCGGTTACGACGATATCGCCTTTTTTGTTGCTCTCGCGGAATTTGGCGCCTTGAATGCGGCCGCCCTTGTAGTTGCCGAAGGTGTCTTCGCGGTTCGCGGCAAATGAGAAAATTCGCTTGCTGGGGATGTAATAGTGGTTCGGATCCATGTTTTTGTATGATTCGCGCGTCGGCTTTCGCTCGAACCACATCTTGGAGTTTATCTTTTTGCCGGGAAGGAGGTCATTGTTGATTTCCTCGAGATCGGTGTCATTCACGTGGCGAAAGTCGCTCGGAAAAACCGTGACGATATCAACTTCGATCGGCGCTCCGTTTCGATCGAAATCCGTATTGATGACGTTGTCGCGGTAGATCGTCAGTTCGCGGCCGCAGCCGATGTCCAGCGACGCGATACCGATGAGAATTGCCGAAAGGCAAAGAAAGTTTCGACGCCTTTTCAAGATTGCCAAGCCCATGAAACGCTCCTTCCATTATCACGGCCCAGTTTTCTGAGCGCGGTCGATTTCACCGTGCAGTTATCGACCCCGCTTACATCGTCAGCTTAAACACCTCGGACAGTTTGTTGCTTCGGACCACCAGCATGTGGTCGCGAAACATCTCGTCGCCGTCATTTCGCAAGTAGTCCCGGACGGTGAGATTCATGTTGCCACCCATGCCGCCCGGGCCCTGAAGCTGGCCTTTTAATTCCGCACCAACCGATTCCACCGCGGCATCGCCCCCCATCAGCGCGCCGATCGTCCATTTGTTAAGCTCTCGCAGACGCATTTTGAGAACGCCGACCGGCTTACCGCCCGTCACGGCTATGGTCTTTGCGATGGTTTCAAGCACATCTTCGTAGCTTCGATATACTTTCCAGGGTCTGGCCACAAGCTCATTTTGCTTTGTGTATCTGTCCAGAAAGGGCCGCATCTGATTCTCAAACGAATTGGCGAAATACGCCAATTCGATGAAGGCGTCAAACAGCCGCTCGGCGGCCTGCCGGTTTGGCTTCACATGCCCTTCGACCAGCGCCGGCTTTGTTCGAGCCAGTCGATCCCAGAGCAACGCCAATACTTCGTCGGCGCCGCGATCCGTTTGCGTGCTGGTCGTCGCCAGATTCGCGCGAAGGTCGGCAATTTCGCGATCCTTGTCCGCACGAACCTGGTCGACTGATTTTTCAAGTTCAACGATGCGTGCATTCAGGTTTCGCTTCTCGGCCTCAAGCCCATCGACGCGCGACATGTCCTTTGAGGGCCAGATCGGCCCGTTGCGATTGGAGCTGAAATCGCTCTGCGGCCGTTTCGGCCTTGTGCAGCGCCGCGTTTTTGGCCACCAATTCCGCTTCAAGATCGGCTTCACGTTTCTTGATTTCTTCGAGGCGCTGTCGATAGGAATCGACCGTCTTGCGATATTCCTGATTGCGCCCCTGCTCATCCGCGAGTTGCTTGGCGCTTAATGCAAGGTCCGCCTTGAGCGCCGTGATTTCGTCGCGCAGGAGTGCGGCCTCTTCGGCGGAGGCTTGCAGCCGTTTTGACAGTGCGGCGGCTTGCTCGCCGCCGTCCCGACCATTGCCGCGTCCATCGTGATGTTCAGCCAGATTGGCCAAGAGCGCCGCGAAGAGGCGATACCGATCCGATTCATCGGTCTGAAGCAATTCGGCGCGCAGTCGGCTCAGCAAGTCGGCTGGGACCTTGCCGGAATACGATACATCGAGTTGACCTTCAGAGTGATTCACGCCGTTGATTTCCAGTCGAACGCTGGTATCCCGGACAGCATCACGATAATGTCCGCGAAAATGCGGAGCAGGACGTGACGCTCGACTCCCAAGCGCGTCCGGCCATACGCCGAAGTCCGCTTGTCGATTATACTTGTGGCTTTCGAAACCACAAGCAGCGCGCGCGGTTCTGGACGCAACAAAGGGATAATGGCCCAAGTCTATCGCAGAATCATCCTGATCCCCCCTGATTCCAGCGAAGCCGCGCGCGCCGAATTAGAGAGCAATCTTCGAGCCGCGTTCGAGCTGCAACGGAAGTTATCACGAGAGACGCCCCATGTGCTGCGCCCTTTCGGCGCACCGATCCTCGATAACGGGATTTTTCAGTTCGACCATGAGCCTGCGGCTCCCATCGAATTCAAGTATTTCTTTGATCGCAATGATACCGGTATTTCCACCGAGGAATTGCTTTCGGCCGCCTTCGCGCTTGTTGAAGCCCTTCGCGCGGCACATGCGGCTTCCGGTGGCGCAATTGCACACGGCGGGTTGACCCCCGGCGTTCTTCTACGAACCAAGGACGGCATCTGGAAAGTCTCCGATTTTCGGATCGCCCCATCATTTTGTGAAACGCTTGGAATCCAGCATTACTTGAATCTGGCCATAGGCCCGCGCAAATCCGAACAGGCCGGTGTCATTATCACCGGCGCATGGGAAGTTTTGCCGGAGCATGAATACGAACGCGACGATCGAATTTGCGCCTTCATCGATCCGGAAAAATATGCCGCCGTTCTGGATCATGGCGAAAATGTGCTGGCCACTTTCGAGCCCGGGTCGGACGTGATAGCCGCGGGAAATCTCATCGCCCTGCTGGCGCAACGAATCCATCCCTTTTTTAGCGACGTGCCGGAAGCCCATCGCATCGTCGAAATGTCAAGAATGATGGCTTCGGCCGTCGCGCTGCCGCTTCAGCGGGAAGACCTGCTTACCGCGGGCGAATCCGAAACCAAGGCATTTGTCGGGCTCCTCATCAAAATGTTGGAGCGCCAACCGAAGAACCGGCCGCGCGCCGCGGATGTGGCGAGTGTTTTGTCGCCGTCTCAAACGTTAAAGCGCGATTACGCGGCCATTGCCCGATCACAGGACGAGCGCGAAGCCGAGCATTGGCTGGCGACGCTTGAGCCCCTTCTTGAGCGTGGCGAATGGCTCAGCCTCGATGAGGTGCTGAATGAACCGCCACAGATCAAGACCTGGCCCGATGGTGTCACCCAGCGCGCTGAAGAGATTCGCAGAAAGTTTCAGGAATTCGGCGATGCCGAAAAACGCCAGGCCCAGATGGAGGCCGACGCGGCCGCGGCGAATCAGTGGTTCGTGCCGTTTCGCGATTCGGTGCAGAATCGCAACTGGGATGAAGGCAAGGCACTTCTTCAGAAGAAGCCCAAGCTCATCTACTGGCCCGACGAAATCACCAAAGAACTAGACGCGCTGGAGAAATCGCTCCAGTTGGAATTGAAGAAGGCGGATGACTTCGCAATCGCGCGCAAGTGGTTTGCGGAAATCACGCAATTACTGGATCGGGAAAACTGGCTATCCGCCGAGGAGTGCTTAAACAAAAAGCCCTCACTGCAATTCTGGCCTGATGATGTCAGCAAGCCGATCGAGGACATTCGACAGGACCTGGGCAAGAAGCTTGGCGCGGTTCATTCCTCGCATCAAAAAGCCAAGCAGTGGCTCGAACAGGCCAGGCAGGCATTACGCATCAAGGCTTACGCGCAGGCCATTGAAATCCTGGGAGAAAAGCCCGATCTGCCACATTGGCCCGATGGCATTCTCGATGAAGCCGGCAAACTCATCGATGAATGCGCTGAGCGAATTGGCGATGATGCGGCACTGAAGCTGCAGCTCCGCGACGAATCGTTGCAACGTGCCGCCCGCGTTTTTCTCAAAGCCGTCGTTGAAAAGGACATGGCCGGCCTGCTCGATTCCGGCGTCATTCGGCTCTTGATCGACGGTGATCAGGTATCCATCGAAGAAGGGATGGATCGTGGGCACGCGATTCTCGTCCTATCGCTGCCCGGTGACGCATCGACGCCTGAGAATCCTGACCTGCGCATTCCGTTCGAATACGATCTGTCCCAAAAAGCCGGCGCGGTGCGCGATGCAGACAGCCAGGTGCGCAAAAAGATAGTCAATGGACTTGCAGCCGGCCTCTTGCGCCGTCAAGCAATCGGTCCGCAGGAAATCAATGCCAAACTCAAGAAAAGCCTGTTTCCAGGAGCCTCGCTTGAAATTCAAATCAAGAAGCCCTCGCGCGAGGCGACGGCAAAGGCCCGCCTCGATCCCAATGACAAGGAGACATTTGATGTCCGCCTCACATGGGATTCTCAGCGCCTCGCCTGGTTTCTGGCTGAGTCGGCCGAACTCAACAAACAAATTTCGACGCGTGCCAGGGCGTCGGTGCGTGAGGCGGCAATGGCGCATTGCCTGCAGAATGCTGCCAGCATGGCACCCTATGCATCGGGATTGGAGATGGAAATCGATGCGCCGGCGATTGAATCCAATGCCATGACTGCGACAGCTCCATTCGTCGCACGTCTTGTGCTCAGCCACCCTTCCGACCGCCGTCGATTTCTCCTTCAGGAGATGAAGGGCGAACTCAGCGCCGGGGGACGCATCGATCTGTTCGGCAACTGGTCCGACGCGATCAAAGCGCTCGACGAGTACGTCGTGGCGGAGCAAACCAACCGACGGGATGCCGCAGTCGAGACACTGAGTGCATTGGCGTCCAAGGACGGCATCAAGGCGAAAATCAGCGTAACTCCCAAGCGAATCAAATCGCCGACCGAAGAGATCAGCATCGAACTCAAGATCAAAGGGGCCGAAAACCAGCTTCAAGTCGGCAGGTGGAACGCCTCGCGATTCGATTTCGATTTCTCATCGGGCTTTAAACCACCGGCGACGCCTGCACCCGCGGCGCCGGCTGCGCCGCCCGGCAAGGCCCCTGCCCCGTCAGCTGCGGCGCCGCCGAAAAAAGCGGTGTCGGCAGGCACTCAAGAGCCCAAGAAAACGCCCTCGCCCGAAAAGGCCGCTGCACAAACTCAGCCGAAGTCCAAAAAAGGAATGTTCATTGGCGGCGGCATTGCGGCCATTGTTCTCATCGGTGCTCTGATCGGGTTTTCGATGTCGGGTGGCGGCGGGAAAAACGATGTGCCGCAAACCCGCCCGGAACCGCCCACTTCTTTGGCGATAGATCCGCTAAGTATGTTTGACGCAACCGATCCGGAATTTGCTTCTTCTTTTAAGCAACTTGCCGAAAAGCTGGAGGGCATCAAATCCGAAGCCACCAATCTTGATTTTTCCACACCATGGCAGGAAGAAACCCAAGGCACGGTTGTTCAAACGGCCTCGCTCAAGCTTGGCAATTCTCCCTTTGATGCGCGAATCACCCTGACGTTTGATCCCGTCAAGCGCGAATGGGGCAGTCCTCAATGGGAATTTCAGGACCAGCCGCCCATAGCCCAAATCGCGGGGTGGCTCCGATCGAACGCCGCCCGTCAAATACAGGCACTTTCGAAAGAGGACAAACAGGCAGACGCGGAAAAACTCCATGCGGACCTGAGCCCGATCTTCGAGTCCCTCAAGCGCAAGGGCCTCTGTGAATCGCTAGACCCGCTCGAAACGACAATTGCCACCGAAGTGCCGCGAGATTCACCTGTTACGGCTGCGGAGTATCCCATATCCGAAGTACTCGGCAGAGAAAACGCGGGGCTGGCAAAGCTCATTCAAGCGGTTGTGGAGCCGGGAAAAAGTGAAATGCTCAAGCTGCGACCCGAGTTCATTGGTGATTCGTGGGACATCAGCCAGCCGGATACTTCCTCGCGCGTGGCGACCATCAAGGTCGGGGAATTTGCAGACCTCAGCGTAAAATGCACATTTGCTTATGATGAACCAACCTCGACTTATGC
Source organism: Planctomycetota bacterium (assembly GCA_016712275.1). GTDB lineage: Bacteria > Planctomycetota > Phycisphaerae > UBA1845 > UTPLA1 > JADJRI01. The sequence goes on along the minus strand of JADJRI010000028.1, from coordinate 44,170 downwards.
AGGCACGCCGATCTGGTCGCTTGAAACGTCCGCGCCGGAGCAACTTTCGCTGGCCAAGGCGCTCATTGCAGATGGCGAGCGGCGGATTACTTCGCTGAGCGCCTCAGGAAAACTCAATCTGGCGCGCGGTCAATTTGAGCAATTGAGCGCGGCCGTGACGCAGATTCGCGCGAATTCCGCATTTGTTGAGTTGCCTACTTTGCAAATCGGTGTTCCGGATGCTTGGATCAACACGCGGCCGCCCGGCTATTCGGCCGTGGAGTCTGCCGGTACCGATGAGCAATCCGGTTATCCCAGGCAAATCGCCAAAGATGCAGATGGCAGACTCATGTTGCTAATCGCCATCGCGCCCACGGATTCCATTTGGGACAAATTGGGTGCTGCGACGGAGAAGCGCGATTGGTTCATCATGTACGTTGATGCCAACGAATGGGCCATCGACCGGGAGCAAGGCGAAGCTGCGAAGCCCGGCACGCCCTTCAATGATTACCAAAGCGCTGAGACGGCTGCAAAGGGCTCGAATGTCGCAATTCCAACCCTTCAACAATGGAGGATTGCTGCCCTTTATCTGGATTCCAACGCCGTTGGTCAGGCCGCAAACCTCTTTGATGGCCTGTTTGAATGGTGCTCAGATCCAGTTGCAGGCTCCAATACGGCCCAAGGGAGACATTGGGTTACTGGCGGCTGCTTCATTAATTCCAAACAGAATCTGCCCGCAGCGCCCCCAACGGGAGACTTCGAAGCTCGCCTGAGATGGCTCGAAAGTCCACTCATTACACAGTCTCGTTTTCATGGGGATGACCTTGTCGGTCTTCGGACGGTGTTGCCGATTTATCCTGCTGCTCAGGGTGAATGACCGACCGCTTCCGATCAGTAGAATTCACAGGAATGTTATTGACACCCGTTTGCCTTAACATAGACTACCACCGTAGTTCGTGGCCGTGGCGGTCGGTATCAATGGGTTGTATGGTGATTCGACGTACCGTTTGATGTTGCCAAGGCCGTGAATGCGCATTCGCGATTGAGACAGCGCTTACAGTCACGGGCAGCATTTTGACCCTGCGTTGGCACACCGCACAAAATCGACTAGGCTTTGCGGCTCGTTCGGAACGCCAATAGAAATGACCCGCAATTTGGGAGATCGTGCATGTCACCTCGAAAGCTGAATAAAGTCCGGCGACTGGCAAGCATGTTCGCCATCGGAGCCATCGCGACACAGGCGGGCACTTGCGTGTTAGGCGGAGGCGAAGTGGGATCGTTGCTGCAAATCGGCGCCGAGATTTTCACTCAGCAAACCGTGAACCTGATTACGGATACCGTTTTCTTTCTACTGGACAATTTCCTCGTTCGGCTGACTGCAGCCTGATTCGGGAACATGATGGCGACGGCAAGTTGATTGCACTCTTAGATGTCGCCGCCTCGATTGAAATATCATGGAGCGCTATTCATGAAGGTTCGAAATCAAAAGCTCTGGGCGATTTCGCTGATGTTACTAATCGCGCCGTCGGTTGGATGTGTCAGTCGTGTTCAAGCCTTCGACTTCGGTCGGACGGAATTTTCGCGGCTAACGGCAGACCTGATCGGTCAGGCATTGTTGATTTTTTTCCAGGCCATTAGCCCATTCGGCGCGGCGTGAGCGAAGGCGGAACAGAAGCCCGGCGCTGATGGCGATTCGCAATTCCACCCATCAATGGATTGAGGGGTGGCGATTGAGCGAGACTGAAGTGCGAGATTGACAGCATGATTTATCGCCCGATCCCCAGGCAGTATTTTTTTTGTGTCGCGGGCCTCATCGCCGTAATGAGTGTGGCCCATGTTTCCGCGCTGGGTCAGGATACCGGCGACGTGAATGATCCGGCGCCCAAGGCCGACACGCCGCAGTCGAGCGAAACTGAAAAACTCGTTCAACTCAATGCCGGCATCGCGGCCTATCGACGTGGCAGCTACGAAGATGCCAAGGCAATTCTGTCGTCATTGTCAGAATCCGATCCGGATAACACAGCCTGCCAGTATTTCCTCGGCTTGATTTATTTGAAGGAAGGTCTGCAAACCCAAGACCCGGACGTGGCCCGCCAATTGTTTATCGATGCACAAAAGAGCCTCCGACGGGTGGTTGAGACTGCTGATCCTGCCGCTTTTCCATTTGAAGCGTATCTGGATTTGGGAATCGCGCAGCTCGGTTCGCAGGAGCTGACCGAAGAAGGCATGGAAATATCGCTTCGCGCGGCTCAGACACTGCAGAGTTATGTCAATGGCGACCTGGGCCGGAACGATCGCGTCGGTCATTTCTTTCTTGGCGTCGCGTATTACCGCTTGTCGAGTCAGGACCGACGATTGAGCGGCCAGGACAAGAGCCGCGACCATCGGCGGGCGGAAGCCGCATTCGAAAAATCGATTAGCCTCGCGAAACAGGATGTCGAAAGCGGCAAGCTGGCTCAGGACGATTTCGTCGAATTTGAAACAAAGATCCTCTATTACCGGGGATTGCTTTCCATTTTTGCACAGAATAATTCGCAGGCCAAGGCACTTCTGCAGGATGTGGTTGATCGCGGCGCCGCCGGACCCAAGACGACCATTGTCGAGTACTCAGAGCAACTGGTAAAGAAAATAGAGGAAGTTGAAAAGAGTGAGCCCGCGCCGATGACGCTTGATTCACCGGTCGGCCCGCTTCAAGTCGAGGGCTTCTTTACGCTCGGCAACTATTATGACACCAATGTCATCTTGCTGGGCAAGGATACGCTCATTCCTCGAGGAATTCCGAATGAAGAGGATTATCGATTCGGCTTACAGGCCGGTTTCGATGTGAGCCGCTTTCTGACCAAAAAGCGCGATAACATCATCGGCGAAAGTCTGTTCATGGGTGTGGGTGGATCGACGTCACACTTCTGGCAGCCGCACATCAAGGAATTTGACCTAAATGTCTACGGCGGGCGCGCCTATGTAAATTGGGAGCCGGTGACCGACCTATATCTCGGCATGCAGTACGACCATTCCTACACGAAGCTCGGCCAGGACCCCTTTATTTCGAGCAACCGCATTACGCCCGTTTTGTCGAAGACGTGGCGGCGTCCCGGGGATGAGTTCAATCGATGCCGATTCGGAATTGGGACGCACCGATTTCTTCTACACATACGATGATCGCGATTATTTCGACAGATTTGAAAATCCCCGGCTCGATCGCGACGGCAACTATCATTCGATCGGCGTTCGACAGGAAATAAACGTCGTCCAGGCGAAACGAATCTGGAGCAGTTATTACGCGGACAATGGATCGGGGCCGCGCGATGGGCGCGATCTCGACCGTTGGCTGCTGCTTCGCGCCGGCTATACCTATCGAAACGAACGCACTCAAGGATCTGAGTTCGATCTATTCGGCAATACGGTTTATGGCGGCGTGGAAGTGCCCATTCCTTATCGCCTTTCATTCGACTTCACGGCTGAATACTCGTGGGATGACTATACCCAGCCAAGTATATTTGATTTTCGTGGATTTGAGCGTTTCGATTTCGTACAGCGGTACATTTTCGGCCTGACCTATACGATCAAGGATCGAGGCGAGGTGGCCGATTGGGAATCGCTGAGTGTCAAATTGCGCGGGAGCATTGAGCTTCTCTATCAGGATTCAACGGTCTGGGACCGCCTGAGTCAGGATATTTATAGCTTCAATCGACAGATTTACGGCTTGGAATTGCTGATCAGTTACTGATCGCAGGCGCCTTTGCGAGATCAAAACCGAAATTTGGAGCCGAATCTTTTTCCTGCAATTACCGGCACTCCCATATCCACATTGTACTGCTCGGCCAATTCGGCTGTATAATAACGATAGGTCGTACACCCTTCAGACTCGCAAATCGGGAGAAGCCATGATTTCGCCATTCCGCACACGTCCATTCGCTGCCTCAGTTTTCGCACTAATCATCGTTTTGGGTTTGAATTCATCTGCGAATGCCGATGCAAATGCTCCGTCCGTTACGGCCGTCTCAAATGGTCACGTTGGATCACTAAGCCTCGATGGCGAAGAAAAGTCGATCGCCATCGGAATGTCATTCGACGCCGGCGTGCTCAAGGTTTTGCCGGATCAGCAGGTCATGCTCTACTGTGGCGCGGAATCTGACGGCGCAAATAGCGGCGGCGCGGTGATCATTCTCGGCCCCGCCGAACTGACGATCGATTGGCAACCGGAGCGCCTTGTTCTCGAAGTCCATAGCGGCCGGGTTATGGCATCAGCCTTTTCATCGCAAGATTCGCAGCTTGTCATTTTGAAGGGGATGCCCACCGGGTCGACCGTGACCGTCGAAGCCCGCTCGGCAAAGGCGAGACCAGCATGATCATAGCGCCGCCCATCATTGATGTGGCATTTACAGGCGCGTCAGATACAGTGAATTCGATGCGTGTCAAGGTCGGTGATGCGGAACACACGATTGCTTCCGGCAAGCGAATCACCGTAGAAGCAGCGGCTCCGGTCGAATCTGATATCGGTACTTGGCGATCGGACAACGGCCTCGCGTTTCATCAGGTTGCCGCCGATCTGTCGGTCAAATCGGCTCGCGATGCACGCGTCAAAGTTCAGGGAGAATTGCTGGACACCGTTGTCCAATGGGATCAGTTTGCCCAGCCGGCCAACATCGAGCCGCTTCCCGAGGGCAACAATGTGCAGCCCGAGATTCGCCAAAATGTGGCCGCCGTGCAGAATGCCGTTCAAAATACGACAAATCGCAGCGGCTCGCCTCAAACGCCCAATGTGCAAGGCGCCAATGAAGTTCCGTCGTTGTCGCCCGGATCGATCAGCGTCGGCGGCGTGACAGCTGTCAATCAAAACAATGCGCAAGCCCGAAACCTGCTGACGCAAACACAGAGCCGCGGGCTTGGATTCAATGGGCCGAGTCGATTGGCAACGCCGGGATTTCTAAATGGCGGCAGAACCGTCGGTCCTCCGGGCCTCGGCGCGCAGAAAACAAAGCGTTGAAAGAATTGAAGTTGATGAAATGCGATCGCAACATGTTGCCCACGGGCAACAATCCGGAATAATCGTCATATCCAACCGTGTGGTCGCAACGCAGGATGCGACTGGCTGATTTAGCGGTGGCTCTGCGGAGTGCTGCATTTTATGCGGACCTTGCAAGCCAATTGTTGCACGATGTCAGCACGCATGGCGATTGTGTAACCATTCGATTCGCGGTATAATCAATCGCGGAATGGAGATTCTCCATTCCGCAGCCCATACTCGCGGTGGCTGTGATCGGGCCCCAGAAACAGTGAAATATCCGGTTCAATCAGCGGATGCGATGTCCGCACGGCAAAGTTTGAGGGTATCGAGATGAGAATTTCTGAATCCGGTCGTTCGCACTTTTGTTTGATGTCTCGCGTTGCAATCCAACGAGGCGGCCGGGCGCTCGCATGTATCGCCGCCGCCGTCGCATTAATTCCGGCGATGGCCTGGGCTGATTCCATCACGCCGCCGGCCGCGATTAATCTCTCGGTCGATCCCAATCGCGCCGCATCGACAGGGGCGGGGGCCGGCGACACAAGCGTGGCATTCGGCAACATGTTTGTTTCCGACACCGCGAATCCCGGACCCGGTAATTACACGCCGGGCGCAGGCAACTTCATCACGGTTGCCGCGGCGCCAGGCTACGAAATCGATCCCGCGGCTGCCATGATCTCCAGCGCGGCCTTCGGATTCGAAGGTAACGCGGCCGGTGTCGCCACGGCGCCGACGGTGTTGGGCGACGGCACGCTTCAATGGGAATTGACCAGCGGCGGAACGGCCGGTTCCGACGTTATTCTCTTGACCGGAATCGCCGTTCGGAATCGCCACATCGGCCGGGGCGTCGCTCGGCGCACATGAAGCACTTCTCGTGAATACCACGGGCGTTGGTGGATTGTTTACCGGCGCCGTCGGCAGCGTTTCACAGGTAGGCGATGTCAACGTCATTACGGCAGGCGCTGCTCACCATCTGGGATTCTCGACCCAGCCGGCAAATACACCCGCCGCAAGCGACTTGCTTCCCGTCGTTGAGATTCAGGACTTCGGCAACAACGTCGTTGCGGGCGATGACCGGCTGATTTCACTTCAGATCCAGAACAATCCCGGCGGAGGGTCGCTGCTCGGCGATCGACATCGATTTAGTGCCGCTGGGGTTGCAACTTGGACCGGTGCGGACGATTTGCGAATTAATAACGGAGGCATTGGCTACACCCTTCGGGCTTCTCACAGTGGCGCAGCCTTTCCGGCTCGGATACGGTCGACAGCGCGGCATTAACATTACGGCCGCCGCCGCTGACCATTTGGCGTTTACCGCGCAGCCCAATAGTCCAGCCGCTGCCGCCGACATCATCACTTCCGTCACAGTCTTTGACGCATTCAACAATCCTGTGTCGGGCGTGGACGTCACGCTGAGCCTCGGAAGCAACCCGACGGGTGCGACCCTGCTGGTCGGCTCCAGCCTGACCAAGAATACGAATGCTTCCGGAGTCGCATCATGGGCTGCCGCCGATGATTTGCGAATCAACACCGCAGGCACCGGCTATCGGCTTCAGGCGTCCGGAGCGGGCACGCCCGTACTCAGTAATGCCTTCAGCGTCACGGCCGGAGCGGACGCCGCACTTCGCTTCGTCCAGCAGCCTTCCAACACCGATGCAGGTATCGTGATCTCGCCAAAACGTTTCGGTCGAAGTTGTCGATGCGTTCAACAATCGAACGAACGCGGCTGTCGCAATCGTGTTGTCCTTGAATCCGAATCCCTGCGGCGGCGCATTGGCCGGCGCGAATGTCAACTCGGTCAACGGTCTGGCCACATTCAACGCGCTGACGGTCAACACGGTCTGCTCAGGCTATCGGCTCCGCGCGACATCGGGTGCATTGACCGTTGCCGATTCAAACCTCTTCAATACAACTCAGGGCTCCAATCTGGCGATGGGCTCCGTCGGCGTTGATGTCATGGGCGCTTCGACCAATGTCACCTTCACTTATTCCGTTCAGGGGTCGGCCACGGTTTCGGCCTTTCAGATTAACATCGGCCTCGATAAGGGGCCGGCGCCGGATGGTACCGCCGACACCAATCTCGTTACGATCGCTCCCGGCGCCGGTGACGTAGGACTTACTCCGGGCACCTATACGGTCACGCGCAATGTTCGCACGCCGCTCAACGGCCTCGCTGAAAACGGAGATCGAATCGTTGTTGCGCTCGACACAGGCACAGTCGTCGCTGAAACCAGCGAGCTCGACAATGCCATGAGCAGCCCCGATCTCGACGTCGACCTCACGGCCGTCAATCTGTTTTACAATCCGAATACCACATCCGCGACGTTTACCTACACCGTGTCCGCGCCCGCCAATGTGCCGGCCTACAACATTGAATTCTACCTCGACACGGCCGTTCCTTTGGGGACGCTGAACGCGGGTGACACGCTCGTGTCAACCGTCGCGGGGATGGCCTCATCGGGCGTCCATCAGGCCCTCGGCAATTTCGCCGGCAATGTACCCGTAGGCGGACAGAGTCTCTTCGCCGTCGTGGACAGCGATGTCCCCGATGATGTTCTCGAATCGGATGAGGGCAACAATGTCTCCTCGGCGGTAAACGGTGCTGTAACCGACCTCGTCGCCGTCTCACTCACCTATGATTCCAACACCGGCAACGCGGAGCTGACCTATCTGGTCAACGCACCGATCGCTGTCGGCGCTTACAACATTGAATTCCGACTTGACTCGGCCGTGCCCTTCGGCACATTGACGGGCGCCGATGCATTGGTAGCCACGGTCGCCGGCATGACCGCACCGGGCGCGCATGTGCTCACTCAGAACTACGCGGGCAATTTGCCGGGCACCAACCAGGTCATTTTTGCCACGCTCGATGTGGCGAATACTGTTGCCGAATCCGATGAGGCCAACAATGAGGCCAATGCAACCAACACCGCGGTCACCGATATTGCGGCCGTCTCGCTGGCGTATGACGCGCCGACTGAGAACGCCCAGCTTTCATATACAGTGGTGAGTCCCGTTCCCGTCGCCGCGTATAACATCGAGTTCTATCTCGATTCGACCGTGCCCTTCGGCACATTGAATGTCGGCGACGCGCTTATTAACACGGTCGCAGGTGATACGAATCCCGGCCCGCATGTGCTTGTTCAGAATTACACGGCAAATGCTCCGGCCTCGATGCAGGCCATCTTCGCGGTGGTTGATGTCGGCGGAACCGTGGCCGAGGACAACGAGGCGAATAATGAAGTGATGACGATCAACAACGCCACTACCGACCTAATCGTCAACTCGTTGACGTACGATGCCGTAACGCAGCAAGCCAGCCTGAGCTATTCAGTTGTGGAGTCCTGTGGCTGTCGCCGCTTACAATATCGAATTCTATCTGGATAGTTCCGCGCCTGTGGGCGTCTTAGATGCGGGCGACACTCTGGTTTCCACCATTCCCGGCCAGACAGCCCCCGGATTGTACAATCCGACACAGAGTTACGCGGGAAATCTCCCGGCCTCAGGCCAGTTTATTTTCGCCGTGCTCGATGTCGGCAACACGGTTGCAGAAGTCAATGAACTCAACAACGATGCATCGGTTGCCAACACGGCGACAACCGCTCTCAGCATCAACACCGTAGCTGTCGAGGTAAACGGCGCTGCCACCAACGTCACCGTGGCCTACACGATCATCAGCCCCATTCCCGTCGGACCTTTTACCATTCGGGTTCAGTTGGACCGCACGGGCGACGGCACGCCGGATGTGCTGCTCATCGACATTCCGGTTACATTGGCTGGCGATCTCACGCCTGGCGTGCATTCAATCGTTCGTAATGTCCGTGCCGAACTTGACACAGCCACGGTGCAAAACGGCGACACAATTCGCGCGACGCTCGACTCTACCAACCTCGTGGCGGAATCCGACGAGTTGAACAACGTTGCGCCTTCGACCGGCCTTTCCGTCGATATTGAAACTACGGCAGTCGCGGTTGTCGGTACCAACGGCGTCAGAGCCAAAGTCACTTACCGCGTGAACAGTCCCGCCAATGTCCCGGCATTCGTCATTCGCCTTGGACTCGACACACTGTCCGCCGGCAATATGGGTGCCGACGGCATAATCACGGCCTTTCTTCCGAACGGCGGTGGATTCTTTGATTTCAACGGTGACGTCAGCCCCGGCATCCACTCAACTGCCGATTCGGCCAATCTGGCGGCGGCGGTGATCGCCAGTGGAAAGCCAATCACGCCGGGCCAGTCGCTTGACATTCACGCCGAATCGGATGCGACAGGCCTTGTCCGCGAAGCCGGCGAAAATGGTGACGCCGTGATCGACCCGGCCGAACGACTTGCCAATACCCGCGGCGGCACGGACAAGTTTGTCGTCAATCTGGCCATCGCCGAGATCGATCCCAACAGCCTCTTCCGCGGCTTCAGCCTCGGCAAGCCGTTTAATCTCGAATTCTCGTATCGGGTTGATAGCAATCCGATACCGCCGGGCGTGAACTTCAATATTGGCGTTTGGGCCTCGATCGCCGCCGGCGGCATCAATGCGGCGCGCGTTCCGGAACCGGACATTCGCGTGGGCCTTGTCACCATCAGCGCTGATCTGCCCGCGCTCGATAAGCAGGTCGGAACGCGAACCATCGCAATCAACAACATCGTGATTCCAGCCAATGCCTTTAGCGACGGCGATCTCTTCCTCAAGGTGCGCGTCGATGACGCCGCCACCGTCTTCGAGGGCGCGGAGCCGGCTGATAACGATGTCGATAACATTTTGGCCGTGCGAAACTCCGGTCCGGATGCCGACGTCGACAACGACGGTCTCACGGCCGGCGAAGAAACCGACGGCGAAGCCATCGTCGGCGGAAAAATCTTCAATGCGAACGACTTGCCTGAAACGGCCGGCGCGCCGGTACCCGCCGCATCGACTTCGGATAACCAACCGGACGACGATGGCGACGGACTGGGCGATAAACTGGAGCGCGACACCGACACGAAGCCTGACAATCCCGATTCCGATGGCGACGGTCTGACCGACGGCGAGGAAGATGCGAACAAGAACGGCATCTTCGAGCCCGCCCTCGGCGAAACCGATCCGCGCAATTGGGATTCGGACGGAGACGGCCTGAGCGACTTTGAAGAAGTACGCCGCACATGGAACGTGATGCGATACCCGAGCAATCCCGCGGACTATTCCAAGGGCGTCTTCTCTGGTCGCTTTGACAGAAACTTTGTCACGGGCGTTAAGACCGATCCGAACAACCGGGATACCGATGGTGACGGGATAACCGACTTTGACGAGCTGAATACGTTCGCACGCGAGGCCTTCAGACCGGCCGACCCGGCCAATCCGACGGCGAATGAAATTGAACGCCTCGGTTCGGTCGAAGCCATCGGCCTTGGTCGACTGCCCGCCCGTATCGGACGCACCTTTACAGCCGCCGGGCAGCGCGGCAACGGTGACTTTACGGCCGAATTCCCCGGTCAGAAGTCGAAGTTGGTCTGGGGAATTCGAACAGACCCGACCAAGCCGGACTCGGATGACGACGGGCTGGACGACACGGCCGATTCCGCCCCACAGATTAACCCCGGTCGATTCGGTTTCGATCAGGATGCCGACAATGACTTCGATTCGATCGACCTTGAGGCCATTCGCATACAGCTCGTATCGAACGGAGAGATCGCGAACGATGCTCCGTTTGATAATGTCATCTTCCAGGCACGCCTGCTGAATTTCGATCAGGACAGGGACGGTTTCCTCGAAGCGCCGGACGTGAATGCCGACGGCTTCCCCGACTTCACAAGTTACAATGAAGCCACCATCGAGCAGGGCCTATGGCGTTGACTTCAGCAATAACGGCGGCCTCGACGATGGGTTTGACATTGGGTCCGTTGGCCTCGGCGAGGCAGACCAGAGCGGCCAGAACCGATTCGGTACTTATCGAATCGGTAACGGCAGCGGAACGCCGGGCGGCGGCGGCGTCCTCGATACGCAGGACAGCAACGCCCAGTTGATCCCCAGTGACAACTGCCCTCGCCAGAACAACGCGACGCAGGACGATTTCGATGGCGACGGCCTTGGTGATGCCTGCGACGCCGACCTCGACAACGACGGCGTGCCGAATTTCCTCGATCCGTTCCGGCAGTTGCCTGTCACGGCCTTGAACTTCCCAAACATCTGCGGATTCGGGACGGCCCAGGCCACCATGGCTTCGCTGATTGGATTGTTCGGCATGTCGTGGCTGAACCGCCGCAATCGAAAGAAGCGGAGAAACATGAAGTAAGCCGACCACATCCACATTCGATTCTTGCGGAAAATGTTCCGCCGGAATTGAATAATGACGAGAATTGCCGCGGTGCGTCCCCGGATAGGATCCGGAGGCGCACCGCTTTTTTATGGAAAATTGACAACGCCGGCGATGCGATTGGTTTCATCCGGCTCGTTTTGCCAAGCCGACAAATCGACGATTCCATTGCTACATCGCCGATTGCATGGCAGAATACAAGGGTCCCAATAAGGGACATTCAATCAAGAGGTGATCCTATGTCTAATGTACGAGGAATAATCCGCTTGCTAATGGCTGGTTCATTCATGATCTTGCCAGTCATTGCATCATTCGCATGCCAGTCGAACGAGGGAACATCGACATCACAGACCACGTCCGACGGAAAAGGCGATCCCATCGCCGGCAGCGACGCCGATCGAGCTTCCGCGGAATTGGATGCACAAAAAGAGGAACGAGAAGATCGCGGGCGGCGTCCCAGCCAGAATAATCCTCGGGGCGGAACGCGCTCGGTGGATCAGCCGCGCGTCGGCGGACGGCCGTAGTCCCGATGGGCATTCTCAATTCGGCACACTTACAGGCGGCGGTTTTGCCGGATTCTGATTCAAACACGCAACCATGAGATTCAACGGAATATCCTGTTTGATCTGCACGTTCTGCATGGCCGCGTGCATGGCGCCGCGATTGTATGCCCAACCAAACAACGCCGCCTCTACGGCTGATTCCATCGGAATACTTGAAGCGGCCATCGCCGCGCGCCCGATGGTGACCGTCGAAGATAAACAAGCGCTGGTCGCCAGCGCCGTCGAGTTGTGCCGCCTGTTGCCCAGTCCCGACGATCAAGTCACCTTCCTGCGAAATGCCGCCGACTTGCGGCAAGCCACTGACAGCAATCTTGCATACGAGTTGGCGGCCGAAGCCCAGAAGCGGATGCGCCGATGGCGCGCGATCGACCTCGCGCTCGTTTCGCCGGAAGTTGAGGCTTCGCTTATGAAGCTGATGGATGTCATCAAACCCATCATCGATATTTTTGAGCCAGCGGAATTGGTGCGGCGCTTTCAGGCGATGCAGGAAGACCCATCGAAGATCGCCGCGCTCACGCCCGTTGAAAAGGCGACGCTTTTCGCCCGTGGAATTCCGAGGCAGAGCCTGAACATCCGCTCGGATTCACCCGACGCCATGCCGCGCGAAATCGCAGAGTTGATCGCCGGCCGCGTCACCGGTCTGCCGGCATTGCCCGCCCTGCTGACGAGGGCCACGGCCGTTTTCGGGTCGCCCGAAATGCAAACCGGCTTCGCCGAACAACCCAACGCATCCGCCACTGAATTGATGTCTGTCCTGTTTGCCAGAACACTGGGGCTGGATGGCTCGGATTTGCGGCCGGGCAGCGATTTGGACAAGCCGGAATACTGGCAGATCAAGGCGGAGTCCTTCGGCCAAAGGCACCTGTGGCGATGGGAAACGATTGCGCGCGTCCTACAGGCCGCGACGAGTATCGATGCGGGGGCGCGGGCCGCCTCGGCTCAATCCGGCGCGGACGCATGGGTCAAAGTGCAGGAAGTTCACAATGCCTTTGCGCAGGGGCCCGACGCATGGCCGGCCATTTCCGACTGGATCGCACGACTGAGAGCTGGATCGGCCGATGCGCTCGACGCGCGCGACAAGTTGCCGCTTTCCCCTGACTTTCGTTCGCGCGGGCGGATTCGCCGGATCAACCTTGAAGCACAATTTCTCGCGGCCCAGCAGGCCAACAACAAGGAAGATGCTTTCCGCCTTATTCAACAGGCCAAAGCCGCCGAATTGACCCTGGTGGGAAGCGCGTTCAATGAAGGCGCAGTTGATATTCTGCAACTGCAAAAAGTCATTGGTTTTCGCGGCCAGCCCAGACCCGGCGATGTTCATCTTTTCATCGAGCTTTTCCAGACCGGAAACGCGGGAACCGGCCGAGGCGCTGTGCACGCCTTCATCGTTCGTTCGCCGACCGCAACGCCCGTCACGACGACGGAATTCGAACAGCCACTCCTGCTGACCAGGGAATCCACGACGGCGGGACTGACCGAACTGCTCACGGAGTCCGTGGGGCCGCTCACCGATAGCTCCAATCTTCACATTCTATTTGCGCTTTCAGGCGTTCCCAGGGGAGTCGACTGGTCCGCTGCCGAGCAAGTGCTGCTCAATCGCGTCAAGGGTCCGAGTGGATGGCTGGTGTATCTGCCATCGGCCGGCGTTTTTGCGATGAATTCTCCTTGGACGCTGGCCCCTTCCGTTCGCGCCTGGTATCAATCGCTTGACAGCGCTGGACGTGCCGCTGGCATGTCATTTGCAAATACGTCATGCGAGATCCCAAACTTCGGGCAACCCGATGTCAACAATAATCTGCGTCACGGACTTGCCAAAATTATGCAAAAAGGCGCCAGCCGCGCATTCAGCGAGATTGCCTGCGGAGATGGTTGGGACAAACGATCCGCTCAAATTCTGAAGGATCGGCGTGGTGCGGTTCTTGATTTCCCATTTCTCATCGCGGACGATCGGAAGCGATAGTCGCTCACGCTGCGCCATTTACCGAATCGGTAAAAAGCAGCACGGCAACGAATGGATCGTTGCCGCGCGGAGAATCACATCAATTATTGGATGCTTCTAATCTGATCCGACTCGATTCAGGGCAGCGGCGCCGGGCTCATGGCCGGCGTCAATGGTTCGATTCCCTGCAGCAGGTTCGGCAATGTCGACGTTGCAAACGGCGAAGTCCACGTGCTCAATTCCGACATGCCCATCCAGCACAACGGAATCGGTCTGCCCGCGAACAATGAGAGCTGCTGTTCGAATGTAATCGCCGCGGCCGGCATTTGCGCCAGCTTGGCGGTTTCCAACAGCGCCGTCACGCCGAAGAGGCTCTCGGCCAGCTCATCCAGCGAACTGGGCCGCGGATAGTGAACCAGCTTGATTTCCGCGCTCTTCGGAATATCAGCCATTTCGCGAACAGCCGCGATGGCATCATTCAATCCGCCAAGCCGATCGACGAGGCCAATATCCAGTGCCGTGCGCCCGGTGTAAATCCGGCCGCCCGCCAGCTTTCGAATCTCGTTCTTCGGCATCTTGCGGCCTTCGGCCACGCGATCGAGAAATTGCTCGTAAGTATCGAGAATGTAGGTCTTGAGCATCTCCTTGTCTTCGTTGGACATGTCGCGGTGACCGGATCCGAGCAGCGATCGCGCGCCGCGCTTCATCTCGAAGGTATTGACATCCATCCGGTTCAACATCGACGTTTGGTTTGTCAGCATGGCGATGACGCCGATCGAGCCGGTAATGGTCGTGGGTTCGGCGAAAATCAAACGTCCCGGACAGGCAATGTAGTATCCGCCGGAACCTGCAACCGTACCCATGCTGACGACGACGGGTTTTTCCTCGTTCAACTCAACCAGCTTCTTCCATATGATGTCAGAGGCATATGCAGAGCCGCCGGGGCTATCGACACGAAGCACAACGGCGCGAACCGTCTTGTTCTTGCGAATCTCCTCGATCGTCTTCACAAACTCGTCCCGCATGATCATCGACGACGACAGCGCCGAGCCGAGGCTCTGGTCGACGATGGGTCCGCGGGCATGAAGAACTGCAATCTTCGGTCCGACGGCCTTGTAGCTGTCCTGCGCCTTGCTCATTTCCTTGGTGATTTGGGTCAGCAAGTCCTGCAGCGATGTGATATTGGCCATGCCGCTGCCGGCGTCGTGGCCCTTCTTGAATTTCTCGCGTCGCAGAATCCGCTCGCGATAATCATCGTAATAGGCGATTTCATCGACCAATCCGGAATTCTTGGCGTCCTCCGCCTTGAACAGGGCCTGATCGACGATTTTGCGAACCTTGTCCTCGCTGAGCTTGCGGCCGTCGGCGATCATCTTCACATAGTCGCCATACTGCGAATCCATGATCTGATTCATCTCTTCGAGGAAGAACTTATTGGGCTCGCGGCTGTTGTTGAACCCGGGGTACTTGAATTCGCCCGCGGTGATGACCTCATACTCAATGCCCTGAAGCTGATACATGCCCTTGAGGAACGTGAAGACCCGGCCCAATCCCGGAAGCGCAAGCGAACCGCTTGGTGCCATGGCAATTTCGTCCGCGCCGCTGGCGAGGAGGTAGCCGTTCGGATCGCCGGAATTGAGATACGCCTTCACTTTCTTTCCGGACTTTTTGAAAGCGTCCAGGCCATGCCGCAGCTCTTCGATGTCGGAAATACCCAGCGCCAAGCCATCCAGATTCAGCAAAACAGCGCCGACCGTATCGTCCTTGGCCAGCGATTCGAGATTTTCGATGAACTCTCGCGCCGTTCTTACGCGGCCGGGAAGCGGCACATTGATCGCCCGCGCCGGTACGAGAAACGGATCGATGCGGATTTCAATCAGCCGCTTGACGGGATCGACCGCCTTCTCCTTGGCATCATCCTTCTTGTCCGAGGATTTTGCGTCGGCCTTTTTGTCTGCGGATTTGTCTTTCGGCTCATCCGCCGCGCGAACCGGCTTCACCAAGACAATTGTGGCAGCCAACACCATTGCCAGAATTCCAATCATTTTCTTCCGCATCGCATATCTCCTCGCCTGTAACCAGTTTCGAACTTAGGTTGCCTTTATAAAAAGGTGCGACCGCCCCATCATGAACGCTCACAGCAGAATCTTCTTTTTCGTTTTCTGTTTCTTTTCCTTATCTGAATCGCCCTTTTGCTTCTCGCCATCGGATTTGCCGGGCTTCACTTCATCCGAGTTCTTGGGAGGATCGCTTTTTGCACCCGTGTTAGCGACAACGGGTGAAATCGGCTTCCTGGGAATCCGGTGAATCTCCCCTGCCGAGTCGATGTAGATGTTTTCATAGTGGACAAATTCATCCGCGCGATACATCAGTTGCCATTCATTGTCCGACTTGGACCACTCGATGACATAGAGCGAATCGTCATACGCCTTTTCATCCACTTCCGAATCGGCCGCCGACTTTTTCTTGTCGCTTGCAAAAAGCGCCTTGACCAGTCCTTCACCGAAGGATCGTTCACGCTTCCGCAGGTAAAGCAGGCTCCAGTGTGAAGCGAAGTCGACATACCCATCAAGCTCCGCGACATTTGCCGGCCACCGCCCGTAATCCCTCTTAAATAGTTTCGAGTGATGATACAGCACGCGCAGATTGCGACAGGCCGTTTGCTCGCGGGCCGCTTCGCTCGATCCATCGGCTCCGGTCGACAGCGCCATGCCCATTACAGCCGGCACATAAATCGCGCCGAGCGGCATGGGCCCGATGTGGCGCGCATTCAAGCCGCCAAATCCGATTTGAATTTGAATGTCGGAATCCGCGAGTGCATCGCCCAATTCGGCTGCATCGGGCGGCATCGACGATCCCTCGACGAAACTCGAGAGAATTCCAAGAAACGGATGGGCCAGCGCGTAAACAGTTTTCCAATTGAGCTTCGCCTGCCAATGCACTTTTTTCGACACGGGCAGCTTGATGGTCTTTTCGTTCGCCGCGGCCCAGCTCTTAACCGCATCATCGGCCCAGGTGCTCGTGCTGCACACCACGAGTCTGGCATCATGGTCGTCGTCCTCTGCCTCATGATCGAAGAAGATCACGGTGCGAAAGGTCATCGGCATGAGGCCGTAAACACCATCGGCGCCGGGGTCGCGCCAGAAAACGACCTTGCCGTCGATTTCAATCTCATACCATCGGGGCGCGAGATCATCCTCGGCCCGTCGCTTGGTCTCTTCCGAGATTGCCCCCCGAATCGCTTCATTGATCGTGTCGGGGGATTGCTCTGTGTGAAAAACAAAGAACTGATCCGGCACCGGGAGAAACCCGGTTCCTTCCACGGAAGCAAACATCATCTCGGAGCCCACTTTGGATCCAATCGTGCCCAGAGGCAGGCCGGTCAATGCGTCCGCTGCGCCCTCGCCCATACTGCTGTTGATGACGGCTGTCGCGAACGCATTCTTCGGGCAATCAAACGGATGGGATACTTTCTTAAAAAGCAGCTTGAGCGCGGCGCCGAGCAGCGGATTCCAACTCACACTGATCGTGTCGCTCCATTCGCCGTTGCTTCGCGGCGTAAGCTCATAGCGCACGGCATCGACGCCGGCAATGCCGGAAAACAACGATGAACCCTTTTCTTCCTCTGTGCCGGCATCTAGATTCAGACGGCAATATAGCACCGGCGAAATCTTTCGCTTTCTTTCAGCGCCCTTCCAGATTTCTTCGGGCATCGAAACATCGGTCGAGGAGGCGATCATGGCGCCGTGAGCCGTCTTTCGCACGACCGCCAGCAGCATGTCGGGTAATTCCAGTCGATAGCCGTTTTCGCTATCCTCCTTCAGCTCAACATTTTTCAGGAGCTGCTTCGCGGATTCATCTTCAAGGATTTGCCGCAATCGCGAGGCGAATTCCTCCATGGACCAATTGACTTCGAGCATCCAGCGGGCGCGGCCTTCACGGTCCTGCGTGAAAATCGCGATGGTAATCGGTGTATCGGGCCACGATGCGATTTTCTCTGCGAGTCCGGCAATCGCGTCAAAATCAAGCCCTTCGCCGGTTTCATTCTGCGGCGCCGGTATCAGCACCGAAAGGGATTCATAAAGCGTTGCCGTCTTCGAAATCGCCGCCTTTTTTCCCAATTCGGAAATCGAAGGAATGAACACCTCGACCCGTGGCTTGCCCAATTCGGTTGCCTGAGAGGTCGCTGCACTTGATGAAGGCGTTTGGGACGACGGTTCGTCGCCGCGCGCTGTTGCGATGCCGCAAAGGACCGATATGGCGAGAGTCGATCGTATCAGACTGCGATACACGTCGTTGCTCCTTGGTTTCCTGATTCGCGGGATATTATGGGCGCAATCGCGAGAAAATCCCCGGGCCTTACAGACCAAGCCGTCCAGTGATGAAAATTGCCGCTCCCCTGTTGCGTGCGGCAACCATCATATCATTTTCGCCCAAGATTGCCGAACCCTGTAGCTTTGAAAAGCGAACGGCCTCGTGCATAGGGTCCGATTTTCGTGATACTTCAGTCCGCGGTCTAATGGCGGAAACCACACCCCGTTACCTATCCCATGAACGAAGCGGGATTTATGGTCTCACGCCGAATTTCAATTCCTGCCGATTGACTCGCGGCTGCATCGACCCGTGGCTAAGATGAGGTCGATTGGCAACATCAGTTTCGACGGCTAAATGCCGCATGGAAATGACCACGAATTGAACGGTGGCATGGAAGCATCCATGCCGATGGAGTAGCCCGAACATGGCGCTGACCTACGGTAGCTATCTGAAAATTGACAAACTGCTTGAATTGCAGGTTCCGATGTCGTCGCCGGCCGAGCACGACGAAATGCTGTTCATCGTCATTCATCAAACGTACGAGCTGTGGTTTCGACTGATGCTGCACGAGATGGAGAAAGTGTGCCACGATTTTACGTCGAATGACCTGTTCGGCGCCATCCATACGTGGAAGCGATTGCGCACCATCATGAAGACACTCGTCGGCCAGTTGGACATTCTAGAAACGATGACGCCGATGTCCTTTACCAGTTTTCGCGATCGGCTGGAGACCTCGTCGGGTTTTCAATCGGCCCAGTTTCGTGAGTTCGAATTCGTGCTCGGATCAAAGCGGGCGGAAATGATGAAGCCCTGCGAGAACGAACCGGCGGGCCTGGAAAAGGTGAAACGGCGGTTTAACGCGCGCAGCGTTGTGGACCATTTCTATGATTTTCTGGCGCATCGCGGCGTCACCATTCAGCGGGAGCTGCGCGACAAGCCGGTGACAGAATCGACACGGCCGAATGTGGAGGTGCAGGAGGGTATTTACAATCTGTACAAGACGCCGGGCAATGAAGATGTCGTCATCCTCTTCGAATCGATGACGGACTTCGACGAGGGCCAGCAGGAGTGGCGATATCGCCATGTGAAGGTGGTTGAGAGAACGATTGGGAATAAACAAGGGACGGGCGGTTCGCTCGGAGTGGAGTTTCTGAAGCGTTCCCTGTTTCAGCCAGTGTTTCCCGACCTTTGGGCAATCAGACATCGACTGTGATGCAATTCTGGCAAATCGACATGGATAAGAGCAGCACAATATACGACATCACGCCGGTCATCACGCCTGACATTGGCGTCTGGCCGGGCGATACGCCGCTCGCACGCGAAGTGCTCTGCGACATGCAGCGCGGCGACAATATTACGTTGTCAACGATACACACGACGGTGCATCTCGGTGCGCACGCTGACGGCCCAAATCACTTCGGAAAAGACGCGCCCGCGATTCATGAGCGGTCACTTGAATACTACATCGGCCCGTGTCAGGTCGTTCATGTCGATGCAATTCCCGGAACACGTGTATCGATTGACTTGGTGAAAGCCGGATTTGCGAGCATGGGCATCGACGACACGGCCGCCATCGCCCCTCGCATTCTCATCGCCACCGGCACATTTCCAGATCACCGCAATTGGAACAACGACTTTTCCGGGCTGGAGCCCTCACTAGTCGATTGGCTGAACGAACGCGGCGTCATCACCATCGGCACTGACGCTCCCAGCGTCGATCCGATGACATCCAAAGACCTGCCGGCCCATGCAGCATTTCTTCGCAATGATATGGCGATACTTGAAGGGCTGGTTCTCAGAGACGTTCAATCGGGCATGTATGAATTGATCGCCCTGCCGCTTCCGCTTGTTGGTTTCGACGCGAGTCCGGTGCGGGCAATTCTGCGTAAACTCTAATGGAATTGCACCGTTACATCCCCTGATGTACCCGAAAACACAATTCTGAATCTCATCGCGCTGAAATGCAAGCAATCACTTTCAACTCCACCGCTATTGGCGTCGGCAGCGCCCCCACCTCCACAGTCGTCCGCGTCGGGTTCGGCTTGGCCGGCCCCGCGAAGTGCTCGGCATAGAGCTTATTAAACGTGGCAAAATCCTTATTCATATTCGTCAGAAAGACCTGCACGTCGGCAATGTCTTCCCACTTCGCGCCGGCATCCTCCAACACGAAACGGACATTCTCAAAAACCGCCAGCGTTTGCGCGGTGATGTCGTAGTCCACAATCTCGCCGTCCGCGCCGAGCGTGACGCCGGGAATCTCCCTGCTGTCGCGCTTCCTCGGACCGATGCCGGAAAGAAACAGCAGATTTCCCACGCGCTTCGCATGAGGAAACGCCCCGACCGGCGGCGGCGCTCGATGGCTTTCATAATTCATTCGTCGGTGCTCCGTCTAACGGCTTGCAGGATTCATCGAGACGCTTCTCAGCGCCTCGCGCGGCCAGCCAATAAATGGTAAAGCCGAGAACCTGGGGCTGCTCCCAGGCCTCCAGCAGCGATTTCATCACCATTGCGGACGACGCTGTCAGCAATTTCCTCCATGACCCGCGCGGCCCTGACGGTGTCGACCATCCGCAACCTTGCGGCCAGCGCGAGATGTCGCACACCCGGCACCAACAACCTCGGCCCAATGAGAAACAGTTCCATGAAGCCGGCCGTCGCCGCGCGCGGGTTGGCGGCTGCAATCGCCAGCGCAGGGCTGCCAAAGGGCAAACCGAGCATGGCCAGGCCGTCCCACGCGCTATCCTTCGCAAAATCCCGGCCCGCTTCGCCGAGAAAATTGCCCCCGGTCCGCCACTCGAGGTGAATCAGCAGCGGTATCGTCAACGCGGCCATACCCAGAAAAACCAGATCCACGAGTGCCAGCCAAACAGCATTCCGCAACTGAACCAGAACAGCGTTCCGAGTAGGAATGGCGCGACAAAGCAGAGCGGCACACCCATCACGATGCCGGCCACCGCCCGCCATTTGCGAAGCGATGCCCGTCGTGACAGAGCCGCCTGAATGCCATCGAGGTTCGCCATGTTCATGGGTCGTTTCCGTGCCTCCGATCCGGCGATTATCATGTCAAACGGCCCCGGCTTGCAACCGATGGAGTTGAAGTCGGCAGGCATCGTGCCGCGTCGGAATCGTTTCGTGGAGAGTCCCATGTTTTCTATGCTACGAAAGTGTCGGGCAGGTGCCCCCGGGCAGGAGATTTTCTTCGCGCTGTTCCGGCAATCCTGTGCGGCGATCATCGCCATATTCTTCATCGCCGGTTGCAGCGGCGGCATGCACCACAAAGGGCAGCATCAAATCGGCGTCAGCGGCTCATTCGGCCACGCCATCAAAGGCGAGACGCCCTGGCATGATGGCGACGGCCGGGCCGACAACGCTGGGGTCGCCGTGGACTATCATTATTTCCTGGAGGATCGCCTGGCGATCGGCGGCGCGATTACGCCCTATCGAAATTACAACCTGGCCGGACGCGACTCGGCAACGGGAGAGTTTCAATTGGGCGTGCGATATTATATTTTCGAGTTCGATGTGCTGGAAAAACCGGTCGGTTTGTTTGCGGAAGTATCGGGCGGCATCCTGCACGGCAGCCGCAGCGTTCCGGAGGAGGGATCGCACACCAACTTCACGCAGGACAACACGCTCGGTCTTGAGTGGAAATTGTCCGACAACATAAGCTGGCAAACCGGCTATCGATTTCGCCACCTGTCCAACGGCTACATTTTCGACAGCGTGAATCCCGCGCAAAACGACCACCAGGTTTTTACAGGCTTCGCGATCAGTTGGAATTGATTTTTGGATGGAGTGAACAACAAAGCCCGAAGCGACGTGACCGGCACGATCGCTTCGGACTTTTCTATTTCGGTGTTTTCAGCGCAACGGCTGGAAATCAAGGCGCGTTGGAATTGTCATTGTCATTCGAGTTGCTGTTATCATTCTCATTCGAGTTGCCATTGTTGTTGTTGTTGTTGTCATCATCACTGTTGTCATTCGTGTTACCCGCGGGCACATCTCCGGTTCGTGCGCCGGTGTAATTCACGGCCAATTCGGCGACAAAGGAGAGGCTGTCGTCGTTCGAGCCTATTAAACCGACGATGATCCGGCGCACCACTTTACCCTCAGTCGTCTTAGCGGAAACGTTAAACGAGCCTTCGATGGAAGACACATCGAGAATTCCGCCGCCGCCCTGCTGGCTGCCTTCGCCGGCCCCGCCAAGAATGGCCGCGAAGCCATACTGCGCATTTTCGTTAATCAGTCCGGTGCCATTCTTGGTTGCGTCGTCGGCATTCACGATTCGCATTTGATAAGGGCCGGGAAACGTGAC
The DNA here is from genome assembly GCA_016712275.1 of Planctomycetota bacterium. Classification (GTDB taxonomy): domain Bacteria; phylum Planctomycetota; class Phycisphaerae; order UBA1845; family UTPLA1; genus JADJRI01. The sequence continues at coordinate 21,771 of JADJRI010000028.1, read as the reverse complement.
GATGACTTCAGCCGGCATGGCTTCGTCAATCGCCGCATTCAGATCTGCCAGGCCGTTATTCCATTGGGCCACCACATCGGCCAGTGCTTCGGGAAAATCCGCGGGATCGAGCGGCTCAAGTTCGCCGCCACTGGTGCTTTGTTCGACTTCGCCGCTGCTGTTCACTGTAAATGTGAACTTGGCCTCGATCGACCCGCGTTCGATGGCATACAGGCCAGCGAGCGCGGAAAAGTCCGGCCCATCACACCCCTGCCCGCTCATTCCGAAACCGGAAACAAGCGCGGCAAAACCACAGCAAACAAACACTCGATTCATCTTGGACATCAGGAATTCTCCATCGCGAGGCATGTTGGGCGAGGAGCATCATGCCAGTCTAATGAGCAGCGAATTTCATTTCAAACATGGCGATCGCTTCGTAACGGTGTAAATTAGGATCGCGCCGTTCCTCGCCGGAAGCTCCGATATTGACTGCACGCTGCGCGCTCGCCGGCCATTCTTGGCCCTCGGAGCAATGCGCTCCATCGGTCTATTCCAATAACGCCGCCCGAGCGACGCGAGCGATCTGAATCGCTGCTCGTGCCGTTCGGGCGGAAATCCGTCAATGAGAGTCTGTGGTTCTCGATCGAGAACCGCGTGTTTACTTCGAGAGGATCGCATCCTTGGCGGCCTTGGCGACGCGGAACTTCACCACGGTCTTGGCCGGAATCTTGATGGTTTCGCCCGTTGCCGGGTTTCGACCCATTCGGGCTTTTCGCTTCACAAGAACGAGTTTGCCGATTCCGGGAAGTGTGAATCCGTGCTTGGCCTCTTTGTAGGCGACGGTCACCAGCGAGTCCATGAATGCGATGACCTGCTTCTTGGACATCTCATTTTTCTCGGCGATGGTGCTGACAAGGGCTGACTTGGACATCTTTTTCGACTGGGCCATGGGATACTCCTTCAAAGGTTTCGTCCTTCCGTGGCTGGCCGCATCCAGCGGCCTTTCGGCGCGGAATTTCACATATCCATTCGGCGAAATATCCAAAAAACTGCATATTTTCTAGGAAACTTGATGATTTTGGATCAAAATCATGAAAAAATGAACGAAATACGCCGTATTTCGGCCTTCCCCGTCGTGCGCCGGAAGATTAGCGCCGCGTGCGGCTGACTCAAAAAACTACGGCTTTCGCCCATAGACCCAGGCCAATTCCATGTCGCCGCGCTTCACCGTGAAAACGGGTTCAAACTTCGCGTTCAACTCATCCAATGGCGGCAGGTCCGGGCTGCGTTCGTCATATCCGACGAAATTGTTCAAATGGAGAAGAATGAAATCCGCATTGTGAATGGCTGGCGGCGACAGTATGTCGCCCGTTTCAGTTGAAACGCCGCGGGGCACAAACGTAAATCGTGCTTCCTCGGGCAACATGTCGTTTACGATGGCTTCATCCCAAATATAACTGACAACCCGTGAACCGGGCTTCACGCGTTCGCTCGCTTCGCACCATTCCATCAGCGACTCGACGCCATCGGCCGACGTCTGAATGAGATTTCGATTGCCGCGGGATTCGGCGCTAGCCATTTCCAATCAAAGCGAGATGCCAGGATATCGGCACCATATTGCTGATAATTGGGATGGGCGCGCCACGATTCAAATCCCAAATAGCCCACCGATCCAGCCGCAACCAAAAGCCAGAGCGTCGTAATCGGTCCGGATCGCAGTTCGCGAACGCGCCGGGTTATTCCGGCCAATCCGGCGGCGGTCACAATGGCGATCAAGGGATAAATGGCCATCAAGTTCTGGCTTCGTCGGTTTGGCAGTGAACACAGCAACAAAAGAAAAAGCAGGATGGCCCAGATGATGGAACGCCACCTGCCATCATTTCGCTCATTGAAGACGCCATACACAATTGAAATGATCGCAACAATGCCCAACGGGATCGTCATTTTCAGAAGAAATATCCCGGAATAAAGACGAACATGGCTCATAATCGATCCAAAGGGAAATCCGCCGTCCCATGTACCGACCTTGATGAGCAGTTCCTTGGCAATCGACGGATCCAACAGATGCACCGGCATTAGTACAAACACCGTGCAAAATGCAAATGCGGCCATGCCCCAAAAGCGCTCTTCGCGGCTACGTGATAATACACCCACGACAACCACATAGGAAACCGTCGCCGTCCAGAGGGCGGCCAGCGCCACCCAGCCGCAAATGGCCGCCATTCGCACGATGGGAAGAACCCGGTCAAGCTGCATCCGGCCTGGCGGAAACCTGTGCAGGACGGCCAAAGCGAATGTCACACTGATGACACCCAGTTGCCACCGAAGGAGCCGATGCAGGCGCGCGGTGTGATTGGGCATTCTGGAAAGTTTGAATGTCGGCTCGGAATACATTGTGGCCGAGAGAAGCCAAAACACAACCAAAAGGTAAACGGCAAAAATCGTGGTGCCGATTGCACAAGCCAGCATGCATCCGGCAAGCAGCCACTTGGCCGGGGTCGGCGATTGCAAATAGCTGACATAAGCCCACAGGGCCAGTGTCACGAAGCAGGCGGCGAACACATCGCCTTCCGTGCCCGCCAGCCCGGAGTAAGCCAGAAAATAGGGTGAAATCGCGAGAATGATCGCCGAAAGCCAGCCGGTTCCAAAACCGAAAAGCGAACAGGCCAGACCGGCGGTTGCCACGATTGTGATGACGGCCACGCTTCGACTGAAATTGCGCGAAGGCACGCCTTTGGCGTCCTCGAGACTCGCGCCCACCAGGGCATCGAGGTACATCGGCAGTCGAAATCTTGCGGGAGCCGCTAACTCACGGTTTCCAAAGAATGGGTCCTGTCGAAGGCTGTTGGCAATCTGTCCATCAACCTTTTCGTCGCTGAGGGTGTCCATGTGCGCCGCCGGGTTGCCGGAGACTGTGAATACCACAACGGCTGTCAAAAGGCTCAGGGCCAGACAGACTGAAGTATGCCGGGCTTTTTTCATGCCGGGTAGTTCCAACGACACAATGCAGGAATACGGCTGTGTCAGTCGCCCATTCAGGGACGGGAAGCGATGGCTTGCGCCAGGGGTTGAATGACCATGGGCACGACCCGTTCGGCAGCCCAATCCGCGCCGATTTCGGTCAGCTCGCGATGCACGCCGAGCAGGCTTTCGCCCTCACTCAAACCAAAAAACCGTCGCACCGTCAAAAAGACACTCAGCGGCTGCGTTTCGAATTGTCCCGTTCGAACTTCAAATGTGCTGGTTCGACTCTTTATCTCGACATAGGCCTGCGTATCGCAGTTTTCGCTCAGGGCAACCCCAAGAAACGGCTGCATATCGATCGTGTGGGCAATCGATGAATGATTCAGCAATCCGGCCAATGGCCCATTCGAGAAAAACGTGTCCGCGATCAGTTGATCGTGGTTGCCGCGGTACTCCAGGTCAAAACCGAACACGACTTCAATGTGGTCGTAATCGAGATCGCCCAGCGTCAAATGATAGGGCGCCATTTTAAGAACCGTATCGGCAAATCGTTGGGAATCATCCTGAGTAGGCGGATTATGATGCCCAAGACGAACGGTGGATTCGTCGAGTCGGAGCCATCGGCGTTGGCCGCGCTCGTCTTCATCTTCCTCCAGAATGATGGAAGCATCATCCCGTCGCCGCAGCTTCTTCATGTTTGGAAATTCGCGGCGAATGCTGTCGAAAAAATGAAGCACGGTTTCCCGCTCCAGCGCAAGGTTGAGCTTGAGAAATAATCGCGTCGCGATGTGAAAATCGTCGCAATGTGCGCCAAAGCCGAGACTCATGGATGGGTCCTCCGTGGGTTTGCGTGAAGACCTTTGATTGCATCAAATAGTATGCGGACAACGTCGATGCAGCAACTGTGAATCTCGCCGCGTCGATTGAAGTTGCTTGACGCTGTCTCCAACGCACCGGACAATTACCATTTTTGAACTGCGTCGTGCGCGGCATCGGCGACATCGACACGGAACAATCATGCCAAAGCGGAATCTCGCATGGATTCTCATTGTTGCAGCCATCGCGCTGCTCATGTGGCAATTGCCGCAAATGATTGCAGGCCGAGATTCGGTCATTCACTCGTTTGGTCCCATTCTCGATGCACGCACCCAAATCGAACGCCGATTCGTTGAAAAAGTGGATGATGATCGAATCGTGAGGGACGCCGTGGAGGCGGCCATTCATGCGATGGTGCGCGATCTGGATGATCCGCACGCCGTTTATCTCAATCAGCAGGAATATCAGCGCTTTCAGCGGCGGACCGACGGCCTTTATGGCGGTGTCGGCGTGGAGGTGTGGGCGGTGGATCAGGGCGTTGAAGTCCTGAGCCGCGAGCCCAACTCGCCCGCGGTCCGCGCGGGCATTCGTCCGGGCGACATCATCACCAAAATTGACGGCCGCAAAGTCAAAGGCGTTCCTTTTGTCGAAGTCGTCAACAACATGCTGAATGGGCCGGTCGATTCGCCCGTGACCCTGACCTATATCCGGCCTTCGGAGCCCGATGCCGTCGGACCGCACGCGATCAGCCTGATTCGATCCGATATCAAGTTGAATTCCGTCATCGGCTGGACACGCGAAAAGGGAAATAGCTGGCGTTTCATGCTCGATGACAAACGGCGCATTGGATACGTCCGTCTGGTGAAATTCACCAGCGATGTCGATGAACGTCTCTGATGACGAAATGAACAAATTGCTTGGGTCGGGTCTTCGCGCACTCATACTCGATCTTCGCGAGAACACGGGCGGCCTGCTCGACAGCGCGCAGGAGGTGGCGGATCGATTTTTGGAAAGCGGGCTGATCGTACGAACCAGCGGCCGAATGACCGACACAAAGCAGCGATTCGCATCGCGTGAGGGCACCTATCCTGCAATCCCCCTGGTTGTATTGGTAAATGAGTCGACGGCCAGCGCTGCCGAGATTGTGGCGGGCTCGCTGCGTGATCACGAGCGCGCCGTCGTGATCGGTGTTCAAACCTGCGGCAAGGGCAGCGTCCAGGAAGTGGTCGAACTGATCGGTCAACATGGAGCGATCAAGTTAACGACTGCCTATTATTATCTGAAGAACGGCGAGTGCATTCACAAAACGCCGGAAGCTGAAAAATCCGGCTCATGGGGTGTCAGGCCCAATATCACGGTGAGCCTGACCCTCGAACAACGAAAAAAATGGGAGCAATCCTGGCGCGACATTACGCGTGAGCCGGCCACGGATGCCGCCAATGAGTCACTCGATGGATCCACGGCGACCGACGAAGTCACTGGTCAATCTGAAAAGGACGGCACCCATGAGAAGCTGCAATCAGATGTCATCGCCCAGCGCGCTTCGGCTTTGATGACTCAGGATGTGCAGTTGCAGGCGGCATTCGATTATCTGTGTAAGTTGCTTTCTCCAAAGGAGAACCCCGGCCGAATTGAACCTGCGTCCCAATCCGTCAACGAAAATGCCAAGTCCTGATGATCAAACCAGCTGCATGACTCGAATTCTCGGCATTGAAACAAGCTGTGACGAATCGGCGACTGCGTTCGTCGAGAACGGCCGACGCGTTCTTTGCAATCTCATCGCCACGCAATTTGACGTTCATGCAAAATACGGCGGCGTAGTGCCGGAACTGGCATCCCGCGCCCACGTTGAGAAACTGGATTTGTTGGTGCGAGAGGCGCTTCAACAGGCCGCTCTGTCGCCCGGCGAAATAGACGCCATCGCCGTAACGCGCGGCCCCGGCCTGATCGGCTCGCTTCTCATTGGCGTTACGGCGGCGAAGACGCTGGCCTGGGCATGGAACAAGCCGCTGATCGGCGTAAACCACATTCACGCCCACGCCACCAGCGCCGCGATCGATATCGAACATGATCCATGGCCCGCCATTGCGCTCGTCGTGTCAGGCGGTCATACGTCACTTTATCACGTTGTTTCTCCGCTCGACGTGCGACTGCTGGGCGGCACCATCGACGACGCGGCCGGTGAGGCGTTTGACAAGGTTTCCACGATTCTGAATCTCGGCTTTCCAGGCGGCCCCGTGGTGGATCGACGGGCGAAAACCGGCAATCCCAAGGCGGTGAATCTCCCCCGTACACGGCTGAATCGGGCCGAGCTGGACTTCTCGTTTAGCGGCATCAAGACCGCGGTGCTTTACCATGTGCATGGCGCCGGCAAAACCTCCGGCGGTCTCGAACGGCTGACCGATTCGATGATTGATGACATTTGCGCATCTTTTAGCGCGGCCGTTGTCGATGTGCTCGTGGAAAAGACGATGCTCGCGGTCGAGCAAACCAGAGCCAAGTGTGTTGTCGTCGGTGGTGGCGTTGCCGCCAACTCTCTGCTTCGTGAGCGGCTCACGCAGGCATGCCAAACGCATCGGCCGGCGGCGATCTCTCTGCATTTGACCCCTATGAAATATTGCACGGACAATGCCGCCATGATTGCGGCACTAGGCTATCACGCCTATCAGGCAGGAAGGCGCGACACGATCGGACTGACGGCGGTCGCCAATGTTTCGAAATTGTAGTTGCGTCTTGTGTGGTGCGGCGGTTATCTGGAAGGGGCCGGTGCCCGGCGATAGGCCTCCGACCCTTTAGAAGCGTCCTTTTGGAGTTTCTTGACGACTTCGCCCACAACGCCGGATGGGTCCTTTTCCGCCGTATTGAAGAAATCGGTCGGTGCCTTGTTCCAGAAATCCGGATCCGCTGCGGCCTGCTCAAACTGAGCAAAGGCAGCCTTCACCGAGGGCACGTCTCGAAGCGCGTTGTTGTCCCGGATGAACGATCGCAAGGGACTCTCGTCGATCTCCCGCACGATTTGCAGCATGCTGTTGGCAACCGCGTAACGACCCGTGCCCGGCGCGGTACCGGGATTGTTCTTCAATCGCAACATCTGTGGCTCAGCCATGATGGCCACCAGCACATCGCCAACGTAACCAATCCGCCTCGGCCAGGCCAACGAAGTGCCCACGAATCGATCGCGCCTAGTAAAACCGGCCGCTTTACGATCACACGATTGCGAACATATTTGACCAGGGCCCCCGAAACCAGAAAGGAAACAACCATCACCAAGCCGCAGGCCATCATGTTGCCCAGCACACTCGAATGTCCGGCAATCGATTTTACAACGGGGTCGGCAAAGTCCGGCTTTGCCGCAAGCAGGAACAGCGCACCGACCGTCAGTGGCAGCATCACGATCTTTCGAAAGCCGCCGCGCCAAAGTCCGTGCAGCCCGAATGCCCCAAATGCAAGCGAGGCAATCTGTCCCAGCAGGAATTTTGAATCGAAGCTGAAGTAAAAACCCGAACCGGCGACGCTGAGCAGAAATCCCAACCCCAGCCACGGAATACCCGCCGATTTTTTTCCATCCATTTTGAAATCTGTTTCACGAGGTCCCGATCCGGCGCCGCAAACGCTCTTCGGCCCGGTTCGAACGACTGGTGGAGGTTTAGTACCCATCATAATATCATCCCCAATGGACGCCTTGGCGTCCCGGTGTATCTTTACTATTTATCGGTTAGCCCGAATGTGAAAAATATTTGCAAAATTCGGACGATTCGATAATGAAGGCCGTATTTCGGGCAATATCCCGGCGGCGATTGCAATTCATGAGTAAACCGGCATTGCGGAGTACCTGACCATGAGTCAAGACGGCGGATGGTATTATGCTGAAAACGGTAAAGCGGTCGGTCCGATGGGCCGGGATGAATTGCTGGCCATTCTGCCTGCGCAACAGGGAGCCGACACGCTCATCTGAATCCCGCAACGCCCAACTGGACCAAGGCAAGCCACGTTGCAACGTTTGCGGAAGCGCTCAAAGGAAAAGGCGCTCCCCCACCCACCCCGACACATCGCAAGGCCGACGAGATCGACTACGAAATCTTCGGGGATGACATGCAGTTTGTTGAAGTGACGCTCGATCCCAATGAAGTGGTCGTGGCGGAGGCCGGGTCGATGATGTACATGACCCAGGGCATACAGATGCAGACGGTCTTTGGCGACCCATCCAAGCAACAGGGCTTTCTCGGAAAATTGTTCGATGCCGGCAAGCGTATGGTCACCGGCGAATCGCTCTTCCTGACAACATTCGGCGCCATGGGCCATCAGCGCGAAAAAGTCGCCTTTGCATCGCCCTACCCCGGAAAAATCGTACCGCTTGAATTGGACCAGTTGGGCGGCGAAATCTTATGCCAGAAGAATGCCTTCTTGTGCGCCGCCAAGGGTGTCCAGATGGACATCGCATTTCAAAAGAAAATCGGCGTCGCACTCTTCGGCGGGGAAGGTTTCATTCTCCAGCGTCTAAAAGGTGATGGGCTTGCCTTTGTGCATGCCGGCGGCACGATCGTTCAGCGTAATCTTGCGGCCGGTGAGGAGCTGCGCGTCGACACGGGTTGCCTCGTGGCATTTCAGCCAAGCGTGAGCTACGATATTTCCAGTGCCGGCGGCATTAAGACGTCGCTCTTTGGCGGCGAAGGCCTGTTTCTCGCCAGCCTCCGTGGACCCGGTTCGGTCTGGCTGCAGTCGCTGCCATTCTCGAGACTGGCGGGGCGCATCGTCGGAACCTATTCGATGGGCAAGGACCAGGGCTCCGTTCTCGGCGGACTGTCAAACATGTTTGAGCGTTAACCTGCCGCGCACTCGGCGATAAGGGAAAAACAAATGGGAAAAGGCGACCAATTCGAACGACATTTTGACCGCAAGAAAGAAGCGGAAGATCGCGCCAAGAGAGCACTGCCCGGCGAAGACGAAGAGCCATTGCCGCCACCCGTGGAGCCGATTCGAAAGCAGGGAGCAGACGTTGGCCGTAACGATCCATGCCCCTGCGGCAGCGGGAAGAAGTACAAGCAGTGTTGCATTTCAAAGGCCGGGAAGAAAAAATAAGAACAATTTCGAAACTTCCGGCCTTGGCATATTTCCCGGCGGTTGGCAGCGTTTGTCTTGCGCCGTGCTGAAACAAACTCGAATCGGGCAACCGTTGTTTTCCCGGGTTTTGCCTTGCGTTTCTCCATACGCCCACGTCTGACTCACCAATCCAACGAACCCAACACCCGGATAATTCGATATTGTGGCATTTTCACGGCCGCCTATTACTATGTGGCGCATGCCATTTGAACTCGGTTACAACACAAACGGTTTTGCACACCATCGGCTGGAGGACGCGATCAACGTTCTGGCCGAGATTGGATTTGAATCGGTCGCCATCACGCTGGACCATTACACTCTGAACCCGTTCGCCCCGGATATTTATCACCAGACGCAGGCGATTCGGCAGCTCTTGCAGTCGCGAAACATGTGCTGCGTGGTCGAAACCGGATCGCGGTTCATACTCGACCCTTTTCGCAAACACTGGCCCGCGCTCTTGACGGCCAATGACGAGAATCGGGCGCGGCGCATCGATTTTCTCAATCGCGCGATTGAGATCGCGGGGCAATTGGATGCCGAGGCCGTCAGTTTCTGGTCTGGCACCGCCGATCCGCTGTTATCTGAAGAGGACGCTTGGAATCTGCTGGTGGATGGCTGCGATGCACTTCTCGCCCGGGCTGTGCAACACGACGTGTTTCTCGCATTCGAGCCTGAACCCGGCATGTTCGTCGAGCGTATGGACCAATTCGCAAAACTGTCGGACGAACTGAACCACCCTCGATTCGGCCTCACGCTGGATGTGGGACACTTGCATTGCCTGAACGATGGCCTGCCTGCAAATCGTATTCGTGAATTCGGGCGGCAGCTTTTAAACGTGCATATTGAGGACATGAAAATCGGACGGCATGACCACCTGCCTTTTGGAGAAGGCGAGATGCTCTTTGAGCCTATTTTTGCGGCCCTGCGCGACGTGAAATATACGGGCACGCTGAATGTGGAGCTCAGCCGACACAGCCATGATGCCGTCGAAACGGCACGTCAGGCATTTGAATTCCTGTCAAAACTGAATCGTTAAGCGCTGGCCGCGGCGAGTGCAGTTCTTGTGGAAATCCGCAACCCAACGCGAAAGCCAATAAGAAAGAAAATATGTCCGCAAACACACTCATACTCGTTTCCATGCCGGGCCTTCGCACCCGCGATCTCGAACACATGCCCCGCCTGCGATCTATCGCAGATAAAGGCGCTAGCCGCGAATTCCGTCCTTCGTTTCCATGCGTCACCTCACCGGTGCAGGCCTCGATGCTCACCGGCCGATCGCCACATGAACACGGCATCATCGGCAACGGCTTCTACCATCGCGATCGCGACGCCGTCGAACTGTGGGTCGGCCGCAACGGCCTGATCGAAGGCGATCAAATCTGGAACGCGCTAACCGCGCACGGAATCACATCGGCCGCATGGCATACTCAGAATATCAAAGACGCCGCCGCCACATTCATCGTCACCCCCGAACCCAAGCACCACGACGACGGCCGCACCGAACTCTGGTGTTACTCCAAGCCCGACGGCCTCTATGAAAAACTGCTCCGCGACCTCGGCCACTTCCCGCTCATGAATTACTGGGGGCCGATGACCAGCATCAAATCCACCGAGTGGACCATCAACGCCGCGCTCTGGCTGCTCCAGCGCGAGCGGCCCCGATTCAACCACATCTACTTTCCCCACCTCGATTACGCCGCTCAAAAGTTCGGCCCCAACAGCGATCAGGCGGTCGCCGCATGCCGCGAGGCCGACGTGCAGGTCGGCCGTCTCGTCGACGGCGTCGCCGCGCTGGGCATGTCGGACGCTGTGTTTCTTTTTGTCGGCGAGTACGCGATCACCGATGTATCGCGCGTCGTTTATCCGAACCGCATGCTGCGCGATGCGGGCATGTTGAGAGTCGAATCAAGGCCGGATGGTGAGCATCTGATCACCGCCGACAGCCTCGCCTTCGCCGTCGTCGACCACCAATTCGCCAATATCTATATAAAGGATCGCACCGACATCGATGCGGTCTCAGGCATCTTCGAAGGACTGGAAGGCGTGGCGCAGGTTTTAGTCGGCGACGAACGCGGCACGTTGAATCACCCTTGCGCTGGCGAAGTGGTGATCATCGCCGAACCGGACGCGTGGTTCCCCTATTACTGGTGGTTCGACGACGACTTCGCCCCCGCCTTCGCCCGCACGGTCGACATCCACGCCAAACCCGGCTACGACCCGGTCGAGATGTTCATCAACATGCAAACAAAAAAAACGCCGCTCGACGCCACCCTCATTAAAGGCAGCCACGGCGCCCCCGCCGAATCGCCCGATCAATTCGGTGCCATCATCGCGTCATCATCAGAGCTGCTCAGTTCCATCTCACCCGTGAGCGACGTTGAGATTTACTTTATCATTGATCGTGCATTCAATTGAATTTGTGATTACATTCGATTAGCTGGAAAATAAGAATCTTGTGGCAAAGCGAGCAGAGGACTGAGACGCCGTTGGCTGACGTGATAACGAGATCACCGCCGCAATGGGGACAGGTTATGGTTCTGGCTGTTTCATCCTGGTCTTCGGTCGACGGCTGAATGGGAACCAATTATTCGACTTCCGGAAGTGGCGGAATGTCGGCGGAACTCCTGAGCGAATCGAATACCGCGATATAGTCCGCACGCTGACGATTGTGAACGAGGCCAAATTTGCGAAGCCGTTTACGACTCTCGGCGAAAATGCGCGCCCGAAGCACTTGCCTCACCGGCCACACCAACTTCCACGTGCCCCAGACGGCTTGCGGCCACGAAAGATAATATCGAAGATTTGACCTGTCTGTGACCATGCCACCGAGTTGGACCTGTTCCTCGAACTCGCGATGGGATTCAGTCATGCACTCATCAATCGCCTCCTGAGGCGTGACGCTCGTCAGAATCCCGCATGAACCTATAACCCTTAGATGCTCCCTATGGGCTTGGTAGAGCGTGCTGATGCTTTTGATTTGCGGAATCTTCCAAGTGCTTTTTCTGACTGACTTCCTCAACGGTGAAATATCGGCCATGTCCGTCGTGTCGACTAGTTTGCCGTTCTCGCAAATGGTGCTGAATTCAACCGTCATAGCGGCAGGCGTTTCGTAGGACGGCCCATTCTTGAGGATGCACAGTGCTGCGGCACGATCACCCGCGACGACATTTCTTAGCAGAAAGACAACTGCGTCGAAGTCAGGAGTCTGCTGCAGGATTTTGAAATAAGCGGCCGGTTCAAATCCAAGCTACTCATCTGCTCCCACACAAACGCGAAAAAAGCATGAATGCGCGGCGGGAGCTTTGAAACATTCGGCTGAAGCAGCCTCACACCGGGGCGCATGTGAAAGTACAAGCACCGCCTGACAATGTTTGGACCAAGTATGAACTGAATCGCGACAATCACGACGGGAAGAGCCATCAGAATCAGAAGAATCTCATGCATGATCGCGCTCCGGCTCCGACGCACTCATATTGAAGTCAACTTCGTGGCTTCCAAGAAAATCGTTTGCATTGACCGAAAAACTGCATTGGATTATCGAAAACGACACGGCCAATGTCGGTTTCGCTATGCCCGCGCAGTCGCATCTCAAGCATCAGCGCCGGCACCGCCATCGGGTTCGACGGCCCCCAGTCCCCCGCCGAATTCACGCAGATGCGCTGCGTGCCATGCCGCTCGATCATGTCCGCCGCTGCGCTGCGGCGTACACTTCGTAATCGGATACAGCGTCATCCCGCACCAGTACCCGGCATCGAGAATGTGCTTGATGGTGTGCTCCTCGGCATGGTCCACCAGCACGCGCTCCGGCTTGATCCGCGATTCGTTCCGAAGCATGTCGAGTATCATGCGCGTGCCCTTGTACTTGTCATCAAGATGCGGCGTATGAATAAGAATCAGTTCGTCGCGAGATGCGGCCAGCTCAAGATGCTCGCAGAAAATCGTCGCCTCGTTCTTCGTATTCTTATTAAGTCCAATCTCGCCGATGCCGAGAACGTTGGGCTTGTCGAGAAACTCCGGAATCATCGCAATCACTTCGCGCGACAGCGCGACATTCTCGGCTTCCTTCGCATTAATGCAAAGCCAGCAGAAATGCTGAATGCCATACTGCGCGGCCCGCTTCGGCTCGACTTCCGTGAGTTGCCGAAAGTAATCGCGAAAGGACAGTGCGCTGCCGCGGTCAAAGCCCGCCCAGAAGGCCGGCTCGCTCACCGCCACGCACCCGGCATGCGCCAGCCGCTCGTAGTCGTCGGTGAGTCGTGAAATCATGTGGATATGGGGTCGATGTAATTCATTTTATTCGTTTCGAGTCGCGGGTCCTGTGTTACAGGCCTCCCATTGGTCTCTGAATCGAAGGGCATTTACTTCGCATTGGGCGCGGACCACGTTTGTTCATATTCCTGAGAGAACAGCTTCTGCACCCGCTCCGCCCGATCCGCCGTGCTGATGTCCGTTCGATTCAGTAAAGCCAAGCCCTCGCGTATCAGCTTCAATCGCGGATCGCTCACCGCCGCTCCGGCTTCCGCCCCACGCTCGATGCGATCCAGATTCGCCGCGATCTCAATCAGCTTGCACCGCGTTTCCAAATAGGACCGATCCAGTGCTGTCTTGGCGGTAAGTGGCGTCATTTCGTGCCCCTCCTTCTTCTACGTTTCTACAGTGATTCCATTATCCCGTCGTGCCCCCAGCGAGTAAATACAAGCCGAACTCACACATAAATCGACGGCCGAATACCAACTTTTCCCGGTTTTGACTTTTCTACACCCCGACGCTAGTTTCATTCCCATCTTCAGCCGAAAAAACGCCCTTCGCGAGAAGGATTTCGAGCTGGATCGCGGCGGACGTTCAGGCCTCACACCGGCGGGACGCCGGTGCCACAGCCACCATCACGCGGCGATCAGACGTGGCAAATCCCAGTCATCTCAAGGCCGTTCCACATGGATATCGCAAGCAGCATTCTCGAATGCGTCGGGAAGACTCCCCTTATCAAACTCAATCGCGTAACCACCGGCATCCAATGCACCATCGCCGCCAAAGTCGAATACTTCAACCCCGGCGGATCGGTGAAGGATCGCCCGGCCATGCGCATGATCGAGGAGGCGGAGAAAACCGGAAAGCTAAAGCCCGGCGGCACGATCATCGAGCCAACCAGCGGCAACACCGGCACCGGCTTGGCGATGGCGGCGGCGGTGAAGGGCTATCGCTGCATTCTGGTCATGCCAGACAAAATGGCTGTGGAAAAGTTCCAGTTGCTTCGCGCGTACGGCGCGGAAACGGTGACGGTGCCGACAGTCGGCGCAAACAACCCGGAGAGTTACTACAACGTCGCGAACCGGCTGACGGCCGAGATTCCCGGCGCGTTTCAGCCGAACCAGTTTGAGAACCCCAACAATCCGGATGCCCACTTCTACTCGACCGGCCCCGAGATTTGGGAGCAGACGGATGGCAAGATCGACTATTTCGTCGCCGGCATCGGCACGGGCGGCACGATCAGCGGAACGGCGCGGTATCTGAAAGAGAAGAATCCGAACATAAAGATCATCGGGCGCCGATCCGGAAGGCTCGATTTATACGCAGGGGGCGATGCCGAAATCGTACAAGGTCGAGGGCATCGGCGAAGATTTCGTGCCGCGCACCGTGAATCTCAAAATCGTCGATCAAGTGGTGCCGGTCAGCGACAAGGATTCATTCACCATGGCGCGGCGACTGGCGCGCGAAGAAGGTATTCTCTGCGGCGGCTCATGTGGGACTGCCCTGGTTGCGGCACTGCAGATCGCGGCGGACCTGCCCGCGGAAAAGCTGGTGGTCGTGCTGTTGCCCGACACCGGACGCGGCTACCTCAGCAAAATCTACAACGACGAGTGGATGCAGCAGTTCGGCTTTCTCGAAACCCCCGGCCGCGGCATGAGCATCGGCGACGTGCTGGACGCCAAGGGCGAGACAGATGCGATTATCACGGTGGATCGACGGGATACCGTCCGCAAGGCCATCGACCTGATGCGCAAGACGGGAATTTCGCAGGTGCCTGTGGCCGACCGGGATGGGAATATCGTCGGGTCGATTCAGGAAGTGACGGCCATGCAGCTCGTTTTCGACCACGTCGATATTGCCCAGAAGCAGGTGGGCGAGGTCATGGGTTCGGCGTTTCCAAAAATGGACAAGGCCTTCGAGATTGAAAAAGGGTTTAAGGCCCTTTCGCTCGGCGCGGCAGCAATCATTGTGACGGACAAGGGCAAGCCGGTGGGTGTGTTGACCAAGTCGGATTTCATCAGCTACTTAAGCCCCAAGCTGGCCGGTGAATCGATCTGACGCGAAGCGAGAATTGCGTGCAAAGTTTGCCCTCAAGCAGCTGTGATTTCCGGCGGCCGCGCTTTTTTTTCATTTTTTTCTATGAAGACGCCGCGATGCACTACTTTGCATGCCGCAACATCTTGCGCGGAACACGTTTTTCGTAAGTCGAACCGAACGCCTGTGAATTGCGATACGTACCGAGTTCCTTATTGAATTCGTTCCTTCATGCGGTATCTTGCAGACCTTCGAACCAACATCCATCGATGTCCATTCGAGGTATTTGCGACATCGACATCCAGCTTGAAATTGCGACCCGCTCGATTGAAGAAGGATCTTCAAGAGAGCGGGTCGCAGTCTTTTTCGGCCGCTACGGTTTTGCAATTCAATCGCGAGCGGGCTGACTGCCGATTTCTAAACTGGAGGCCTGTGCGATGGCATTGGATGTCGGCTCAAATCCCAAAATCTCGGTCATCATTCCGAGCTACAACTCCGGTACGACCGTGCGTCATGCCATCGAGTCGGTGTTGGCGCAAACCCATCCGATCGACGAGATTATCGTCGTGGATGACGGTAGTGCCGACGATACCGAGCACATATGCCGCGAATTCGACGACGACGTGCAGTATCACCGTCAGTCCAATGCCGGTGCATCCGCCGCCCGGAATACCGGGGCTAGACTTGCAACAAGTGAGTTTCTGGCGTTTCTCGATGCAGATGATGTGTGGGAGGCCGAAAAGGTCGAGATCCAAATGTCGGCTTTCGATCAGAATCCCGAGGCGGACTTTTGTATTTCCGCCGCACTCGTCTGGTCATCCCGCGAACAGGCCTACTTCAAGTACGAATGGGCCGGCTGCCAGGACCCGCAGGAATTGCGCCGGCAACTTCTTGTCCGCAACATTTTCACCGGACTGTGCTCTTCAATCGTCATTCGGCGAAGCGCATTCGAAGCCGTCGGCGGATTCGCATCAGGCAAACTGTCCGAAGACCGGCGAATTGCGATCGAACTCCTGGCGCGGCATCGCGGTCTGATTCTGCCGCATGCCCTGGTGCGCCAAAAGCCCGGGCCGGCCAGCTTCAGCGATCCCGCGAAAATGCGACGGGCCATGCTGGACCTGGTGAGTGATTACCTGCCGCTTTACCAGCAGCTTGATCCCAAGGGGAGGCTGCTTCGACGTGCGCGGGCCCGAGTCTACGAGCGGGCCGGCATGCACCATCTCGACAACGGTGATATGTCGGAAGCTGCCAAGAACTTGGCACGCGCTGCGGTATTGTGGCCCTTCATGGCCAATCCCTGGAAGTTTCTGGCCAACGCCTGTCTGGGACGTCTTCGAAAACAAAAACGCATTGGTTCACCGCTTGTGCCCGCCGGGGCAGCCTGATATTTGAACCGCGTTGCTTTCACGTTGACAGAGCCCGTGCCTGCCGAGACGAACCTCGACACCGTACGAGCATGCCGCGAAACAACGGCGACACATGATTTGTTGATGCTACTTTTTAGGCCCGGTGCCCGGCTGCGGGATGGCGGCCTTGGCCTGCGCCTTTGCGTCGCGCAGCCATTCCAGAAATCGCGGTGCCGTCGGCACCGGGTTGACGTACAACCCAGAACCGACTTTGTTCCCCTCTGAATCCGTCATGACGCAGACCTGCGGTTTTTGCACACCATAGATTTTTCGATAGGGATCGCTCCAGGCAAATTCCAATTCGATGTTGGCCGTGTCAAGCAATTCCTTCTTGACCTCGGAATTTTCGAAGACCTCCAATTTCATATTGCGATGCTGCGTGGAATCCCATTCCTTAAAATAAAACAGCATCGGCTTTTTGTCTTTTTCAGCGAGTTTTACGCCATAATTGTGATCGATGTACCAGACAGGGTTGCTGCAGCCGGCCATGACAAAGATCATGAATGCCGCGGAAAGGACAATGCATCGCACTGCTCCGACGAGTTTCCATTTCTTGTTCAATCAGTTAACTCCCAATCGCAGGATGATGATCCTGCTCGTTTGTCAGCTTATCGCATGGCATCGTGATCTCATGCCATGGCATTCGCACACAGTTGCGATTCAATCGGTTCTTCGCCTCAATCTCAAGGATTCTTGTTGCGCGGACGACCACGCCCCCCCCGCCGACGTCCGCCACGCTGTTGAAATCGACCGGCCGGCTTAAATCCATTTTGCTGCTCGCCGTTGTGTTGATGCGCCTGGCTTGCATGCAGGTCACGACCGCGCTGATCGGAACAATTCAATTCAACCTGGTCGACGCCAAAGGCTTCGACGCCATGAATCTGAATGGTCTGGTTCTTGGCCCGCTCAATGTCCGTAATCTGATGCCGCTTGCGATTGAGCAGGTCATTGGCCACCATTGTCGATACCCGAACGTCAATTCGCGCCACCCCTTGACGATTACTGGCCAGCCGAATGTGCCGCATGACATCGAGCGCGACCGATTCGGACGACTTGATTCGCCCGCTCCCGGCACAGCGCGGGCAATCGCGGAAGACGCTCTTCAACAACGAAGGCCGCTGCCGTTGGCGTGTCATTTCCAATAGACCGAATCGCGAGATTCGCAGAATCTTGGCCCGTTCCTTGTGCTTTCTCAGGGCTTCGGCAAGTCTTCGTTCGATATTGCGCCGGTGCCGCTCGAGACCCATGTCGATCAAATCGCAAACAATCAAGCCGCCGAGATCGCGAAGGCGAAGCTGGCGGGCGATTTCATCGACGGCCTCGGTATTGACGCGAAACGCCGTTTCCTCCGCGTTTTCCGTGATGCGAAAACGGCCGGAGTTAACGTCGATTGCAACCATCGCCTCGGTCTGTTCAATGACGAGCGAGCCGCCCGATGCAAGCGGAACGGTTTTTGAATGAAGGCGATCGATTTCGGCTTCGATTCCGTTTCGATGAAATATGGGTTCATCACCCTGATAGACCTCCACAACATCAGAGGTGCGCGGGCTGGCAATCGCCAGAAATTCCTGAATCCGTTTGGCGACATCGGCGCTGTCCACCTGAATGCGCTGCAGGGATGAATCGTACACATCGCGAATGGTTCGAATGACCAGATCGGATTCCTTGTACAATTCCGCCGGCGAAGGTTCGCTCTTGATCCTTTTCTCGACTTGACGCCAGAGGCGAACGAGGAAATTCAAATCGCGCTGTAGGTCGCGGCGCGGCCGATCGACGCCCGCGGTTCTGACGATAAAGCCGATGCCTTCCGGCAGCGTAAGCTGTTCCAGCAGGGCACGAATCTTTCTTCGCGTCTCCTCATCTTCAATCTTGCGCGAAACGCCCAGTTGATCCATGCCCGGCATCATGACGAGAAACCGACCGGGCAGGGAAATGTAACTGGTCAGCGTCGGCCCCTTGGTGCCGATGCCTTCCTTGATGACCTGGACAATCACTTCCTGGCCGCGCTTCATGCAATTCTGAATCGGCGGCCGATGGCGGCGACGTTCTTGCCGACCTGCTCCGTTGTCTCGGCCTTTCCATCGGGAAAATACTGCGGATGCAAATCGCTGATGTGCAGGAAGCCATGCGAAGGCAGGCCGAAATCGATAAAAGCGGCCTGAATCGACGCTTCGACATTGGTCACACGGCCTTTGTAAATGTTGCCAACATTCGACGACGCCGATGTCCTCTCGATAAACAACTCGTCGAGGCGGCCTTCACGCAGAATGGCGATTCGGCATTCTTCGGATTCAGCAACATTAATGAGCATCTCGCGACGCTCGGCAGGATGATCTTCGTCGGCTGCAAAGCGCGCGAAACAAACTCCGCGTCGTCGTCGCTTTCGCCGGGCTCAGGTCACGCCCAAATCAACGGGCCAATCTTCTCCAGCCGGTACGGTTCTACGCCCCCTGGGAGCATCGTCGAATTCATCGGATTCGATGTCAGATTCATCGTCTTTGGGCGAAACCGGAACTTTCGATTCACCTTTCGCTTGAGCATCTGCGGGACCGGTGCCCCGACCTCGACCGCGTCGACCGCGACGTCGGCGTCTGCGTCGCGCCAAGTCTTGATCGACTGGTTCTTCGTCCGTCTTCGATTCGGGTAATGGCTCGGCTTGCAGTTCGCCGGAGGGCGTGTCCTCGGCAGGCAAGATGACCACTTCGGAGGCAATGTCGTCCCCTTCGGCATCTTCCACGACCTGCTCGGACATCTCGACCTGATCATGCTCATCCACATCAACATGCGAGTCGATGGTGGGCGATGCCGGTACACCGCCGCGGGCCAGCGAAGCCAGCACTTCGGCTTCCTCAGCCAGGCGTTGTTTTCACGGATTTGCGGCCGCAGAATTCGCCGCGAACCCTCACCGGCGCGACGTGCTTCACCGGCTTGCGCCGGTAGCGCCTCGTC
This sequence comes from Planctomycetota bacterium, assembly GCA_016712275.1. Classification (GTDB taxonomy): domain Bacteria; phylum Planctomycetota; class Phycisphaerae; order UBA1845; family UTPLA1; genus JADJRI01. The sequence goes on along the minus strand of JADJRI010000028.1, from coordinate 2,275 downwards.
GTGGCGTGCCAATGGAATCGGCTGCGGCTTGGGTGATTCAGATTCGTTTCGAATCGGCTTTGAAGTGATGGGCGCCGGCTTGTCGGGTTGGCGGATTGGCGCTTTGGCCGAGGGAGTCGGCTGGGCGGCCTTTTGCGATTGGACCGGCGCTGGAACCGATTCTTCATCGTCAAATATCCCTGCGCCAAACGATGTAATGCCTGTGGATCGCGATGGACTTGGTGCCGGAAGGTTCGGCTTGGGTGGTGAAGGGGGTGGTGCTTCCGCAACTGCAACCGCGGAGGCTGACACTGTCGCGAATTCGTCCGACGCCGTCTCTGAACGACGAGCCGGTGGACGACGCGCGGGCCTCGGCGACTTGGCCGCAACCAGTTTTTTGGGCGTGCGCGTTTTTTTCTTTTCGGGGGACGGACGGCCTTCGCCCGTTGCCGGTGTGCCCGCGACCTTTTTTCTGGAAGCGGGGCGCTTGTTTTCTTTGGACACGAAAAACCTCTGATTATTCCGACAGGGCGGGATTGAATGGACGGGGATCTTCAGAGCGGAGCGTCAGTCGCGAAAATTGGCTTTCCTGCGAACAACCCGGTGTGTCCAATCGGCGGCGGGCAGACCCACCGCTTCAAGCACTTCGCCGACGCGGGCAGTGCCATCCACACACACGGTTTGAGACCAAATGAGCAACCCATTGTCGAGGCGAATCTCACGGAGAAAAGCGCGAATGTCGACACTTTTCTTTCGTTGGCCGTCTGTCGTCTTTCGATCGACGACATGTCGCGTCTTCGCCATCAAATCGCCCGCGGCACGCTGCAAGGATGTCGTCATCGCGACATCGACAGGCATTGCGTATTCCGCGCTAATGGGCATGCATCGGTCCTGCATCGCCAGTTGAACCGCGCTCTTTAAAGTAATCCCGGTCGGCATTTGCGCCTGGAGGTGTGTCAACACGACATCGGGGTCGGCCGGAGACGTGAGTTCAATCACCAGAAGTTCGTCGCAAGACTCGACCCCCACGGGTCGCGGCATCGCCAGACTGATACGCGGCCGGGGGTTGAACCCCTCCGAGTACCGAATGGCCACACCGGCGCGGGCAAAGGCCCGCTGAAACAGTCGCAAGGTATCCTGATGCGATAGGAATCTCAGGTCGCCTGTGATCGCGTATCGAATCGCCAGCCTATGGCGCAAACCGAATTCAATCCCTTCTTGCCATACTGCATTTCCCGAATTACGCGAATACGCCTACACAAGCGGTCGGATCGGGATGATGACTCGGCACTCGTTTCAAAACGAGTGGCGAAAATGCACCGGTTTGAGGCATCACATGAATGCACATGCGCGGTGCGCTTTCGCGACTCGTCCGTCGAATTTCTAAATATCGCCCCAGACGCGCCGAGTCTCGTCTCGTAGGTAGTTTAACACTTCGCGTTCAGTTTCAAAGGTCATAACCCGGCGGCGAACCCGGATTGCATCGGCCATCGAGATGCTCCTGATGATTTTCTTTACGCGGGGAATATTCCCCGCCGCCATCGAGAGTGTACGTAAACCCATGCCCACTAAAAGGATAGTGAACAATGGGTCGCCCGCCATCTCGCCGCACAGGCTGATCGCGGTCTGGCAACGATCGGCATCTCGGATCACCCGCCGCACGAGCCTGAGAACCGATGGATCCGCAGGGGTATAGAGCTGGGCCACGCGTTCGTTCCCCCGGTCGACGGCCAGGGTGTACTGCACCAGATCGTTGGTTCCGATGCTCATGAAATCCGATTCACGAGCCAGTTCGCGGGCACAAATGGCGGCGGCGGGTGTCTCGATCATGACACCGACCGGAATGTTGCTGCGGAATTCGTAGCCCTCCTCCTCCAGTTCCTCCGTCACGAGGCTCAGTACAAATTTTGCCTGTCGCAGCTCCATGATGCGCGAAATAAGCGGAAACATGACGCGAACGTCGCCATGCGCGCTGGCCCGCACAATCGCACGGAGTTGCGACCGGAAAATCGACAGGTTTTGCAGGCTGTATCGAATCGAGCGCAGGCCGAGAAACGGGTTCTTTTCGATCTCCCAACCGCCACCCCGGTGACACTTGTCCCCGCCGAGATCCATCGTTCGAATCACAAGGGGCCGCCCGCCGACCGCGCTGACGGCTTCACGATAGGCGTCATATTGTTCTTCTTCGGTGGGCTGATGCTCGTCATCAAAGAAGAGAAACTCGGTACGATAAAGGCCGATGCCGGTCGCGCTTTTTCAATGCGGTCGTTGATTTCAAGTGGAAATTCGATGTTGC
>JADJRI010000027.1 GCA_016712275.1 Planctomycetota bacterium | reverse complement strand
GGGCCAGTTACGCCCTGAACCAATTGAGCCCGCTTGATTTCAACTCTTGCAAACCTTCGATGTTCCTCGCCTGAGGTTTCAGATCAATTCGAATGTCGCGACTGTCGTTGCATTGAATGGAATTGATCCTGATGCCAAGGAACAACTCTCGTCTCACCAAATCGAGAATCAGCCGAATGCAGCTTCGACGCCCAGTGCGACCAGGCCCATGAGCGCTGCACCGGCAATCAGCCCGGAGCAAATCGACTCGTGATTCGGCTGAACGATGCTGCCGTACCAGGACGATGGCTTTCGCCAGACTTTTGCGCCGATCCAGAATGCAAACGCGCCCGCAAACATGGCGAAGGACGCATCGAACGGTATGACAAATGCCAACCCAATGCCGATCGGCGAGAGAGAAATTCGCGGCCATTTTTTTCGACCGACTTCGAGAACGATTCCGGCCGCGGACCCGATGCAAGCAGCCCATACGGCACTGGCCGGCAGTCCACCCAGGCCGCGCGTCAGGGCTTCCGCCACGCTTCGCCACACTTCCGCGGCCGGAAACGGATATCGATCAGACACGAGTTTCGACGGATCGTTCCTTAACAAGAGCGAATAAAACACCGGCACGCTGACCAGCGCGCCCGCGAGCGCGCCGATTAAGTGGCCGATCGCCTGCAACCGGGGCTTCGCGCCGAGCATATAGCCCGGCTTCATGTTTTGAATGAGATTGGAGGATTGAAAGGCCACTTCGGCACTGATGCCGGCGGTTGCGATATTCGTGGTCGTATTGCCAGGGGCGATGCCACCGAACGCCAGTTGCGTCAGTTTTCCGAGGGGACCATGCGGCGTGATCGACGTTTGAGCGGTGGCACTGACGGCGATAATCGTGAAGGCCAGCACCATGGGGATCGCCAAGGCAGCCATCCACGCATGAACGCCAAAAAACTGGTTCGCCATCAACACGACCAAAAGGCCGATGCACGGGCGCGCCGATGAAGAACGCGCTCATCGGCATTTCAATATGCGAAATGCGATCCGAATCGCCGCTCGCGCGTCGGCGACCCAGATTTCGAAAGAAGATTCCTGATTTGCGAAACTGCGCGGCGAACGACCACAGCGAAGCGGTCGTCATAATGGCCACACCGCACCACAACGACCAGCGCGTGATGGCGCGAAACCCGACCAACCGAAGCCCGTCCGGCCCGACCACGGATTCAATGTCGCCGCGGGCAACCATGGCCGGGGCGAGTATCGCATAATTGATAATGGCTCCCAAGAGCAATGACAAACAAGTGCGCATGCCGATCAGCCCGCCGAGTGCCACCAACGCAACATCCATCGACAGACGCATCGTATAAGCCGGCAGCGGCGTGCCGGCCATTGTCGGAACCGCCCATTGGTTCCTGGCGGCCAGTTCGTAATACCACCCATCGAGCCTTTCCGGGATCGCCAGAAATTGTGCGTGCAACAAAGCGAGTATTTCTTTCGCCTGTAGCAACCTCACCAGGCCCGCGATGACCGCGGAGGCGAGCAAGGCACGGGCGGGCGATGATCGACTTGTGGTTTCGGCTTCGCCATGTAGTGCCTGTAGGACGACACCACAGGCCTGCCCCTCCGGAAAGGGCGACTGCTCGTCATTGATGAACAGGCGCTTCAGCGGGATGGCAAAGACCACGCCGAGCACCGAGAGCCCGAGCATCCACAAAACCATCTGCCACCAGGGCACCACCGTGTTGGTGACAATCATATAGGCCGCCATGCTTGCCATCAGCGGGCTGCTCATGTAGCCGCCGGAACATGCGATCGATTGCACGATGTTGTTTTCAAGGATGCCGATTCGCGATTGCAGCCCCATCGCTCGAACCGCGCTGAAGAGCGCATAGGCCAGTACGACGGCCGTGACAGACGTGCCCAGCGAAAAGCCGGTTTTCGCTCCGATATAAAGATTGACCGCCGACAGCAGGCCGCCGAGAACGAATCCGCACAGCACCGCCCGCACTGTCATTTGCGGGGCATCGTTACGATAAACGTTTTCGAGCCACCATCGGTCGCGCTCAACGGATGTCATGGCAATGGCAGTATTTTCAACGGCCTGCGAAGATGACATCAGTGGCACCCGTCGGCACAATGTGAACTGAAGGATGAGATCCGGGGATCGTCATCCTGCAATCCTGCTCGCTGGTGCGGTCGAATGCAAGTGATGTATTGCGATTCCGGCCGATCGTTTTACACGATTTCAGGGAGGGGATATCTGAAGACGGCCACCGCCGGAATCGGCGGGTACTTCATGGTGAACCGGAAGCCATGAAAATCGGTCGGGTCCCAGCCGGCTCGGTCAAACACCGATTGAATCATCATGCGATATTTTGGATATTCCGGCGTCAGCACGACGGGCGGCTTGGCCCCGAGAAACTGAATGCGTTCCCAAAGCGGAAGCTGTGCGGCATTGCGATTTTCCGTTGGGTATGGCATGTCGATCGGAAGCTGACTGTAAAGATGGATCGATGGCGAAAGTGCATAGGAAAGATCTTTGTGGACAAAGAGGTCGTGAATCAGACTTTCGGCCGGCGTGTAAAGGCGCGTAATGTGCTCGCCGAGCGTGTCGCCGGCCACCTGGCATCGCCTGACAAATCCCCTGCCGAGAATTCCCATGATGCAGGTCGTCGCGGCCGTATTTCCTATGGGGCCTTCCACCAATTTGTAGCGCATGAGACCGTCGGCGCCGACCTCGAGTTTCAATTCAGGCGTCGGGTCCGAACAGTAATCTCCCATCAGAGGCGCGGATGTTTCAGGGTCGAATCGAAGGTCAATGCTCTCGATATCGCCTAGCGGCAGCAGCTCACCGCGGTCATTGACTTTACGGGTTGAAGAAACGGCCCATGTCGCATCGCGACGCAGTCGGCGAAAATCGACGAGGCCGCTCAACCAGCCAAGGTCTACAAAGGATGGGTCTTTTCCGGGTGCAATGAAGTTGGCACAGATCTGAATGCGGGCGCGAATGCCCCAGACGGCGCTGTTGCCGCGGAAGGAGAGTTTGCGCTGAGCCTCGAGTTGCTGCTGAGCTTCGGCGCCGGTGGCCATGTTGCCGAGCATCATTTCCAGCGTTTCGCGGCTGCCGGCATGAATATCCTGCATCTTTTCGAATTCATCCAGCGCTTCCGCACCTCGAGAATCCGCTCGGCCGGGCGCTCCGGCTTTCTTCAACGAATCGAGAAAGATGTTGAGGCCGGCTTTGCCCGGCACATAGGGTCCGACGCTGCCGGGGTCGGATTCGCGGATGATCTTGGAGATTTTCCATGTTAGGTTTTTATTTAGTCGGAATTGCCGGGCGACATCCTGCGGCTTTGTCGGATCGGCATCGACAGAGGTGAGCAAATCTGCGAATGCACTGCGCACGCGGGCAAACGCGACATTGGCATGCGCTTCAAAAACAGGCGCTTCCGGTCGTTTTCGTTTTTTTGTGGTTGTTGGCGTCGTCACTTGTAGTCAGCTCAAATAAATGAACAACGATAAATCCTTCCGCTTTAGTAGTTTAGATGGATTCCGGCTTCGATTCAAGTGCGATAAAGAAATTCTTGAATTTTTCCCCAGGGAAACTTGTAAAGTTATTTTCAGGACGTTACTATGGAGCCTGTTGGGGAATAATAATCTGTGCTCTCGATTTCAAATGACCGCACGCATCACAAATGACCATGATCCGTTTGCATCAGTCTCAAATGTTTGAGACGCGAAGGAAGTAGGCCTTTTTTATAGTTGGAGGAGAAACAATGAATTCACGGACAAGTTTAACAATTCGACTGACAGGGGTGGTCGGTGTGATCGCCATGGCTATGGCGGCGATGACCTCGACGGCCAGCGCAGGTATCGTTATTACTCAATCAGTCGCCCCCGCCCCCACATACACGAATACACTAACATTTGATGAACCGGGCGGCGCGACGGGAACCAACGTGCCGAATGACTCTTGGAGTGTCTCGCACGGAATACCACTCATCTACTCAGGTGAAGGGTCAAATTTTGTCGGTGATCTTTCCGGCGTCACGGGTCAAGGCACGAACTCCTATTATGGTCCCTACGGCGTATTCATTGAATTCGGTCAAGACCTGACCACTGCGTCGTTCCAGGGATTTGACAGCTCCGGGCCTCCGACTTTTTCAGGCGGTGGGGCAGCCGCCGTTGCTCTGAATGACGGCGTCGAAGTGGAATTCCTGTTCGTTACGCCATCTTGGGGCGGATTTGGCGGCGGCTCCTGGTACAACCTGACGACAAACGGCGGCTCGGTCTTTGACGAGATTCGATTCCTCGGGTTTGGCTTCTTTCCGGAATCGGTCGTTGACAACGTCTCGTGGAACGCCGTTCCCGAACCGACGAGTCTCGCGCTTTTCGCCCTGACGGGTGTCGCGGTTCTCGCCCGGCGCCGACGTTAATTCGACTTTTCTTGGTATTTTCCCTCTTCCTTGTGGTGGGGGCGTCATTGGCGCCCCCACCGCAAGCAACCATGGATGGACGTTTTCCAATCTCGCTCGCTTCAATTGCAAGGACTCAATCCAATGAACAGCCATCGAATCTTGACCATCGCTGCAATTATCGTCATGGCCGTCGCGTGCAGATCAGCTCACGCCCAGCCAAAGCTTGTACAAATCGGAGTCAACATTCAGGACATGACCGCGGACGGCCAGACCGTGGTGGGGTTTATTTATGACCGGCCCATCACTGAATATGCCGTCGTCAAGTACACGCGCGGCGGCAGTGTCACTACCATCCCGGATGCATTCATCTCGGGCAATGGAATTCTGAAATGCAATTCAGACGCGAGCGTGCTGTCGCTCAGCAGGGAAAATCTTGATGACTGGGGAAGTCTCAATTGTTTCGACTCCAATACCGAGTCTCCCCACTCACCGCCGTGTCCCATTGCAAGCATTGCCCACCGCTGGACCGCCGGCACGGGATGGGTGAATTGTGGTTCCTTCGATTGGACAACACAGACTTTGTCTTATAGTTGCGATGGAGCGCCGTTTGAATTCGTGGATGTGCGTGTCGGTGGAACGCGCTGTGATTCTGACATCAACACACCGTATGACATCTCAGGCGACGGCCGATATGTTGTCGGCGCCGGATATTATGCCACTGCAGCGGCACGAAGCAACGGTTGCGCGCCCTTTGGTTTCTGTGGCGACTACTACGCATGGCGCTACGACAGCCACACCGGCGACTTTGAACAGCTTGCCGCTCAGCCGGGCACAGATACAACCCGGGCCGATCGCACGAATGGCGATGGCAGCGTCATTGTCGGCTATGACCTTGGCACATCTCCCGATCCCGACGGTGCCGGCCCGCTGGAGACCTACGAAACCCGCCGACTTTCCGTGTGGCGAAATGGCGTGCAGACGCTTCTCGATCCCTATGGTCATATCGGAAGTCCGCCGGTCACGAGCGACGGAACAAAGGTCGTTGCCCAGAGCAGCGAAATCCTGTCTGAACTGCTTTACGGTCCTCCCGCCAATCCTGAAGACAATTTGTACTACACGCGCCTGATGCGATGGACTTGGAGCGGAGCAACCTGGGTGCCCGAAAGCCTCGGCAAGCCGGCGCTCTATATGGGATTTCCTGCAATCCAGATGATCGCAACCAGTATTAGTGATGACGGCAATACGGTAATCGGCAGCGTTGGATACGGCACTCAGAACTTCGCGCCGGCCTTGGTGTGGCGGCTGTTCATCTGGCGGCCGACCATTAACGGCGGCATACCCATGGACCTTCAGCAGTATCTGCAATCGCAGGCTCAGCCCGGAGACACAACATTCAACGAAGAGACCATGTGGATCTACGATGTTCGCCACCTTAGCGCCGATGGCAATGCCATGGTCGTGACTTATCAGGACCTGCGATCACCCTGCGAAGTTGTGTTTGGAAACGGCATCGTCTATTTGGATTCCACAACCTGCACGGCCCCCAGTGTGACGCTCGATGCTCAAGGTGTAGTGACAACATCCGAAACGCCGATCTTCGGATTCGAAGTGCTGAACGCGAGAACAACAGGCTCCCTTCCCATGACCACAAAATGGCAGAAGAAGGACCTTGTCACGGCCGAGTGGGTGGATATCGAAGACGACAATTGCGAGGGCTTTTCGCAGTACCAATTCAAGGGAACGGACACCAATCGACTTCTCGTCGGCGTTTGGGGCTGTGATGAGGGCTCCGGCGACTATCGCTGCGTCGTCACCAACGCGTGCGGCGCGACCAGCGAGCCGGTTCACCTGACGATCACCGAAGAAGGCACTATTCCATTCTGCGGCATCGTGCCGGTGACATGGACGGAAACCAGGTGGTTGATGCTTATGACGCACCGGACTTTGTCGCATCTCTTTGTGCCTGCCCTTTACAGCACCGTTTCCCGCGGATCGGGCCGATGTCAATCTTGACGGATTGAAAAACGGACTTGATGTTCAGGCATTTGTGGATGCGGCGTTTCCGTAGTCCTGCGCGTCTAATTCAGTCAACTCGGCGGCGTTTGTTGGCACTTCATGGTGACAATAAACGCCGCCTTCTTTTGTTGGCTTGGTCGCAGTCGATAATGAATTGTATCAAAGCAGATCGACGAGCTTCCGCTTCAGAATCTTGCCGGTCGCGCCGCGCCGTTCGTGAACAACGCGGGCGCGTTGATCCTTTTGCAAAACGATTCGACCATCGGCCAAACGCGGGCACGTGCAATCGCCGAGTGGCAGATTGCACCGCTCGCAGGTGACAAGGCGTTCGAGCGACGTGCCAGCGAAAAGGCCGGGCATGGATGGGACGCTCCTTTCAATTTCGCGATTCTTGGGGTTCGCCAACTGGCAGACCACGCAACCCCGGCATCCAGCGTGACGCGGCATGAAGAATAGCCAGCGTGTCAATCCCCGCCATCATGTCGTTCAGCACAACCTCCACCCGCCCGGCAGTTGACGGACACATTCCGAAGTGTATATGATTGCTTGTCGGGCTCCGATGACGGAAAGGCGTCTCACGGTCGTACGGAATCAGTGGAAACAGTTTGGGCCATTATTTTCTAAGTCTATTATTCGCTTGCCATAATCCAATTCCCGCCCTTCCAGTTTCCGCATACCAGTACCGCACAACGCCTGGCGTTTCTTTCAAGGATTCGCGATCGGGAGCTGTCCGTCCCTCGACTGAACTGGGAAGCCCGCAATTGCGCGATTCTCAAAGCCGTCGACGCCTGTTTTTACATGGCGCCGGACTCACATAGTTGCGTTGTAGTCGGCCTTTACCTCGTAGCCGGCGGAAAGCCCAACCATGGAAAATCCACAATTTGGTTATCCAGTCATTCGACAGACGAAACCGACAGTCCGCAAGAGGCTTTGACCGGGCATCGCCGCGTGCCGGGCAGTCGCCGCAGCGGCAACCTTTCATTCAATTGTCATCAGTGCTTCGCCGGTCAGGGGGCAAATCTATTGGTGCGACTGGGAGACGGACAGTATTCACCGCGCGTCGCTCGATGGATCAAATGCCGCACAGATTCTTGGCCCCCCTCTTGGGCAAGCCGACACCATGGAGATCGACCCATATTCCGGAACACTGTACTTCGCAGATCATGATCACGATCGTATTCTTCGCTGCAATCTTGACGGCTCCGGAGTTGTGGTCCTGATTCAGGGCCAACCACAGCCGATTGATCTGGCCCTCGATCTGGTCGGCGGGAAGTTGTACTGGACCGACAATGTTCAGGACAAAATCCTTCGTTCAAACCTCGACTGTACCCAGTTGGAAACATTTCACACGGTTATTTCGCCCGGACAGTATGCCCCCTTTTCCATCGCATTCGATTACATCGCGCGTCGAATCTATTGGTCGGAAGACGAGTGGATACTCTCAGCCAGAACTGACGGAACCGATCAGCGCGAGGAAACCAACGGCGGCGGTTGGCCCGTTTCAGGCATTGCCATTGATCCCCTCCGCCGGACCCTCTTCTGGTCGGTCAGCGGCTTCAACTCAGGGTCAATTCACTCCAAGTCGCTCGACGATGATCGCCGCCGCACGCTCTACACGACGCCGCTCGGCAATCACAATGTGGCCGATGTCGAGCTCGACTTGACGCGACGCGAGATACTCTGGGCGGACGCGGCGGCCGGAACCATCGAGCGATGCCGCTACGACGGCAGCGAGCGAATCACCCTATTATCGACCGGACTTTCGCCCGGCGGATTGGCGATCGACTATGGTTCGACTCCCGTACTCCCTTCCATCAGCGCCATCGAATCGCTGCCGGGCGGATCGTCCCTAGTTCGATTCGGGTATCTCAATGGAGATGCCTTTGCCCGGACCATTCCGATCGGAATCGAAAACCAGATTTCAACCGGACCGTCGTTTCAAGGTCAGCCGACAGAGTTCCTTCCCGGACGGCACGACAGCGTGTTCGCGATTGAATATTCGGGCACGCAGCCCCAATGGCGGCTGGAGGGCTGCGAAACGGGCGGAATCGACTGCGACGATGATGGTTCGACCGATGAGTGCGAACCCGATTGGGACGGTGACCTCACGATCGACGACTGTGACAATTGCCCGGACGTGGTGAACGCCGACCAATCGGATTCAGATGGGGATGGTTGGGGAGACGCGTGCGATGCGTGTCCGGATCACGACGATGCACAGGATTCCGACAACGATTTTGTTCCGGATGGCTGCGACCTGTGCCCCGGCCCGGATTCGAATGATGACGACCATGACATAACGCCGAACAATTGCGACAACTGCCCACAGGATGCCAATTTCGCGCAGGTTGATTCTGATGGAGATGGAGTCGGTGATGCCTGCGATCACTGCCCCGGATTTGACGACGCCGTTGATGCCGACCTGGACGGATTCATCGACGGCTGCACCCCGTGCGAAATCCTACCCGATGCCTATTTTTCGCCGCCGACCGGAATCGAGAACGCCGAATTTGCGACGGCGGTCGCGATGCACGGCGATGTCCTTGTACTCGGCGCCCCAGGCTCGGATTACAACGCGTGCGGCGCCGAAGGAAGTTGTTTGGTGGGAAGCGCCGTCGTATTTCGCCGTATTGGAGACGAATGGTCGGACGAGGCCATTCTTTCATCCTCCGAGAATGTCGAGAGCGACCTGTTTGGCTTCAGTGTCGCCGTCGAAGATTCGCTGATCGTTGTCGGCGCGCCGCGAGCGAACCTGAGCCCGTCAAGCCCGTATTCGGCACGGGGAGCGGTTTTTGTTTTTCGACGGGAAGCGGGAGCCTGGAATCTTGAGTCGCGGCTTGCCAGCATCGAATCGACCGGTTCCGATCGATTCGGAACGGCGGTCGCCATCAGTGACGGGCGCATCGCGGTGGGAAACCCGTCTGAGAGCACAAATGGCTTATCCAACGGAAGCGTCCATCTGTATGAATATGTCGACGGCGATTGGGTGCGTGTGCAGAGGCTTGCGAATTCGACGGACGAAACGTCCGACCATTTCGGAGCAGCCGTGGCGCTCGACGGCCCGAACTTAATAGTTGGCGCTCCTTGGACCAATGGTGAAACAGACACGTCGGGTGCGGCCTACCTCTTCCGGCTCGATGATGTGCAATGGTCGCTCCTATCGCGTGTTGAACCCCGTTCCGGGCAATCGGCCCTGGAGTTTGGACAGAGTGTTGACATTCATAACGAGATGGCCGTCGTGGCGTCTCCCGACGAGTGGGTCTTGTTTGGTGGCGAATGGGTGACCAGCGCCGGGGCGATTTACGTCTATGAACGAACGGGGGCCACATGGACCGAATCCGCCAGAATCACGGAACAGCTGCCCAGGTGGCCGGGCTACTTCGGCGCCTCGGTGGCGATTAACAACGGAACCCTCGTGACCATCACGGGGCCATATGGCACCATCAACGGCAGCGGCAATGCCGCGCCCAGAGAGGTCCATGTTCTCCAGCGACGAGAGCTTGCTTGGGAGACGCGAGCAGTCCTTGCAAACCCGCCGATGCGCACGTCTTCTTCGATCATCAACGCCGTCGCCATCAACGAAGGCCGGATTGTTGTCGGCCAGCCGATCAGCGCGGATTATCCGCCATTTCCCGACGTCGCATTCCTTTATCATTCCGTTTCAGATTGCGACACGAACGGCGTAATTGACGCCTGCCAGGGCACGCCGCCGCCCGACTGCACTTATCCCGGGCGCGGTGACCTCAATCAGGATGGAATCGTGGGACTCGCCGATGTGACGTGGTTTGTTCACGTCCTATTGACGTCGAATGGCGGCACGAGCGGATGGACGACGGCGGACATGAATCACGATTCGCGTATTGATGGCCGGGACATCGCGCCATTCGTCACGGCGATACTGACGCCTTGACCATTTCGAAACTGGTCAGCCGCCCGAGGGCTTAGCCGGAAAGCCTCTCTCCTTTAGCAGTGCAACCAGCTTTTCGAGGTGGTCGCCCTGCAGTTCAAGTCGGCCATCGCACAACGTGCCGCCGGTCCCAAGTTTCGCCTTCAATTCCTTGAGCATGGCCGGCAGATCACTCGCGCTGGCATCGAGGCCGCTCACGATCGTGACCATTTTTCCGCCGCCGCGCCGTTCGCGACTGACGCGGGCGCTTTGATCCTTGGGCAAAACAATTCGGCCATCGGCCGCACGCGGGCACGCGCACTCGCCGAGTGGCAAATTGCACCGCTCACAGGTGACGGGGCGTTCCAATGGCGTACCGTCGAAAAGGCCGGGCATTTGTTGAGAGTCTCCGAGTGGACTGTTTTGATCGGCAAGGGCTTCAAGAAGGCGATCCAAACAGTCGATTATTCTGCAATTCCCAACAAGCTCGGTGCAATTGCGCCAGCAGCATGCAGTATGGCCAACGTGTACATTCCCGCGACGACATCGTCGAGAACGACCCCCCACCCGCCGGGCAGCTTCTTTTCGATCACGTTCGCCGGCCAGACTTTGGCGATATCGATGATGCGTTCGATGAAAAATGCCGCGACGACAAGCTGCCATGTCACCGGTAGACCGATGAGAGCAATGAGAAAGCCGGGCAGTTCGTCGATCACGTTGCGCTTGCTGTCTTTTTCATTGAGAATGCGATCGGCGTGGCCTGCGATCCATATGGAGAACAACGTGAATGCCACGGTGAACGCGATATAGGCAAGCGTCGAAATATTGAGAATCTGCGCGAGCAGCAGATAAAGCGGGATTCCCACGACAGCCACCGCGACCGTGCCCGAAGCAAATGGCACAAATCCGACATAGGCCAATGAACCGACGAAAAGCAGCAGGCGATCGCGAAATGGAGGTGGGGTGGATTCGTTCATGTTGCCGCTTCGCCGTTCGTTCGATTGCCAGTCCAATTCGACATACAATCCCGTCAGACCCCGGGCCAATACACCGCAAACTCAAATCGAGATTTCGAAACCCTACTGCTTCGAACAATACCGCGCCAAAATGGGGTTCAGCTTTTTCTTGATGTCGGCATCCATGCCGGCAGGCTTGGTCCAGATGGCAAGGTCGAGCGATTTCTGACAATTACACGCCGTCAATGGTTTTGCGCGAATCGCCTCCAGCGCTGTCTTCAGTAGCTGTACCGAGTTGGCCGTCGCGTGTTCAACGTTGCCGATAATCTCCTTGAGCAATTCGTGCTGACTCACGCCCGGGTCGTGCGGCCGCCAGCAATCGTAATCGGTGGGGAGCGCGATCAGCGCGTAACAGATTTCCGCCTCGCGAGCGAGCTTCGCCTCGGGCATGCAAGTCATGCCGATCAGATCGCCGCCCCACGAACGGTGCATTCGACTTTCGGCGACGGTCGAAAAGGCCGGCCCTTCCATGCAGACATACGTTGCCGCGTCATGCAGCGTCACGTCAACACCGGAAGACGAATCGAGAAGAACGCGGCGCAGCATCGGGCAAAATGGTTGTGAAAATTCAACATGCGCGGCGAGGCCGGCCTCATCGAAGAATGTGCCGACCCGTCGGTGGGTCTTGTCGATGACTTGATCGGGAATAACCAGATCGCGCGGCCGCAATTCCTCGCGAAGGCTCCCGGTGGCGCCGCTGGCGAGGATGTGCGTGACGCCGATCGACTTCAGGGCAAAAATGTTCGCGCGATAGGGAACAGCCGACGGCGGAAGCGTGTGTTGCGGCCCGTGTCTTGGAAGAAACGCGACATCGATTCCCTGCCACGTGCCGCGCGCGATCGAGCCGCTGGGTGGTCCATACGGCGTTTCCACTGCGATGGCATCGCCCTTGATTTCATGCGCCAGCGCATGGCCAAGGCCGGTGCCGCCGATGAGTCCGATGAGCGGTTTCATGGCGATCTTGTACGGGATTTTTCGGTGAATGAAAAGCAAGCGATTTCGAGCTGAGCCGATGTCGGATTGGCTGAACGTCGAACTGGCCATATCTGACGGTCTAACCAGACAACAAGAGAAACTGCCGCAGGATGAGTACCGTGCGAACGGCACGGCGGGGTTGATCCGCGCTATATACGAGCCGTCATTCGGCTTACACTGCCCACATGTCGCGCGTTCGCGAAAAATTCAAGCCTGAAGAGCTGAATGAGGTTCTCAGCCATTACGACGTGGGCCCCGTGCTTGAGATCAATTAGTTCGCGCGCGGATCACATGCAGCGCCGAAAGTCCTGTTCAAAACGGATCGCGGGCGGTTCCTGTTAAAGCGGCGTCCCCCGGCCGACGACGACCCCTTTCGTGTGGCTTTTGCCCATTCGCTCCAGCGATACCTGGTTTCCAAGAATTTTCCGCTGCCCCACCTGATCGGCACCCGCAATGACAACAACTCCATGCTGAAGCTGGGCGATTCGATTTATGAACTCTACGAATTCATCACGGGCGAACCCTACAACGGCGGCCTTGTGGCAACGTACGAATCGGGCAAGACGCTGGGCCTGTATCATCGTCTCGTCGAGAATTTTAAGTCGGAATACAACCCGCCAAGGGGACATTACCACGACTCGAAAATGGTGTATGACTCGCTTCGACCGATGGGAGAATTGCTGGTCCAGCGGCCCAACGTGGTCGGCCGTCCCAAAGAGCTGATCGCGCTGCTCAAGGGACTGCGACGAACCTATTCACATGCGGCCAAGGCCGTCAATGCACTGGGAATGTCGCAATGGAAGCCGCAAATCGTGCACTCGGATTGGCACCCCGGCAATATGCTGTTTGAAAAGGACCACGTCGTTGCGGTGATCGATTATGATTCCGCTCGCATACGCCCGCGCGTGATGGACGTGGCCAATGGCTGCCTGCAGTTTTCGATGGTCACGGGCGGTCGCGACCTGGCAACCTGGGAGCCGAAGACGGATTTGTCGCGGGCACGGCGATTTCTACGCGGCTACGATGAGATTAACGTCTTGTCGAAGGCGGAGCTGTCTGCGGTTCCATTTTTGATGCAGGAAGTCTTGCTGGCGCAGACCGTTCAACCCATACTTCGGACGGGAACATTTGCAGGCTTGGATGGAACACCGGATCTGGAGCGGGCGATTCGCGACAAAATCATGCCGATTCCCGTGGTCGGCGCGATGCAGATGCGCATCGCCGAGCTGCGCGAGGGCGTCTGCCGGGCAACGGTGCCGCGCGACAGGTGCTACGACGGTATTTACAATTCGTTTCATGGCGGTCTGCTGATGACGGTGGCCGATTCGATCGCCTGCTTTGCGATTTTCACGCTGACCGGACCGAACCAGCATTTAACCACAACCGACATGAATATTCGTTTTCTGGCGGGATGCCGGAGCGATGTCACTGCGGAGGCCCGCGTGATCAAGCTGGGAAAGACGCTGGTGCCGGTTGAGGTTGACTTGTTTGATGCAAACGGTGTGAAAGTGGCCGTGGCCCAGGTGACCTACTTCCGATTGGAAAAAGCGCCGCCGGTCGGCTGAAACATCCCGACGGGAACAAAAAGAGAAATTGATTTATCGGGTGATGGATGCCGAAAGTAAACATAAAATATCTGGGTCCCGCGCGAGACTGGTCTGGCGCCGCCGAGGAACAAATCGAGGTGGCGGCGGGTGAAACCGTCGAGGGAATGAAGCTGGAATTGGGGCGACGGATTCCGCAATTGGCATCAGCGCGTGGAATTCGTATGGCGGTGAATCGTGCATACGTAAAGGCCGGTTACCAGTTGAGCGATGGCGACGAAGTGGCGGTTATTCCGCCGGTGTCGGGAGGATGAAACTTGGGGAGCGTCGTGCTGAATCGGGAGCCGATTGATGTCAAGTCGCTTGCGGCGAGTTTGACTTATGAAGGCGGCGGCGCGGCCGCGACCTTTGTGGGGATCGTTCGATCGGAAACGAAAGACGGCCGATCGCTTTCTGCATTGGACTATCATGCCTACGAAGACATGGCGATGGAACAAATGACGGCCATCGTTCGTCAATCGCGCGAACGATTCGACATTCTGGACGCGGCCATGGCCCATCGACTCGGCGAATTGTCGATCGGCCAGGCGTCCATTGCCGTCGTCGTCTCATCGGCGCATCGCGGTCCGGCTTTTGATGCCTGCCGCTGGATCGTGGATGCCGTAAAGGCGGACGTGCCGATCTGGAAGCAGGATGTCTGGGCCGATGGCACGCGAACCTGGGTGGAGCCAAATCAATGAAACCATTTCTTCGGGCATTGGGAACCACAGCGGCCGGCGCGTGGCTCGGCGGCATGATCCTCATTGCCATTGTGGCGCAGACCACCTTTTCCGAAATTCGAAAAACGGATGTCGCTCAACCGAACGCGATTGCGGGGCGGGTGATGGCGAAGAATTTCTCGCGATTTGACTCGGTGCAGTGGATTTGTGTCGGTGTGCTGGTTGCGACACAGGTCGGGCGGATGGGGATGGGAGATCGGACGCGCGGGGAGTGGGTTCGATTGTTTATGATTGCGGCGGCCGGCGGGTTGTTTGCATTCAGCGCCCTGGTGATGACCCCGAGAATCCTCGGACTTCAAGAGACGGTGGCCGGCGAAAATGCCGAAGTCGCGGTGAAGGCGGCGTTTGATTCGTTTCACGAAACGAGCGTGCGCATCGCCAAGGTGAATCTTGTGCTGGTGCTGGCAATTGTGATGAGTCTGGCGATGGGCCGGCCGGCGGAGGCCACCGCGTGAGCACTGCAATTGGAAAGCCCGCAAAGGCCAACTCGCCCAAACCGGAAACCACCGAAAGAAAACGCGCTCGTGCCATTGCCATACTTAAGAAACTCAAGTCGCTCTATTCCGATGCCGAATGCGCTCTAACGCATGATTCGCCGCTGCAACTGCTCGTCGCGACGATTCTCTCCGCGCAATGCACCGACGAACGGGTGAACAAAGTCACGCCAGCATTGTTTGCCCGCTACAAGACCGCGAAGGATTTTGCGACGGCCCGGCCGGCAGAACTCGAAAAGCTAATCCAATCGACCGGCTTCTTTCGCAACAAGGCAAAGAACATCATCGGGGCCGGACGCGTCATCACCGAGAAGCATGGCGGAATCGTACCGGACACGATGGAAGATTTGCTCACTCTGCCCGGCGTTGCCCGAAAAACCGCCAATGTCGTGCTGGGTAGCGCGTTCGGCAAGAACGAAGGCGTCGTCGTCGACACCCACATCGGCCGATTGTCGCACAGGCTCGGCCTGACCTGGCGATCGAAGAACGACAAAGATGCCGTAAAGATCGAGCGCGACCTGATGGAGATCATTCCGCGCGATGAATGGACCTACTTCGGCCACGCGCTGATTCTTCACGGTCGCCGTATCTGTTCGGCGCGCAAACCCGACTGCGAAAAATGCACGCTCAGCGATTTGTGTCCATCTGCATTCATCGCGAAGGAAAATGGCTCCACTTTCAAAAAGGCCGCAGCGAAGAACACTAAGACTGGTAAAGCATCCAATAAACGATCACGCCGGTAACGGACACATAAAGCCAGATCGGCAGCGTCCATTTCCGCAATGCTGCGGGCTTCGAATTGATTTCGATAGGCTCGATAGAGCGTCATGCCGACAAAAATCGGCACCGTCGCGGCGAGAATAATGTGCGAAATGAGAATCGAAAAGTAAACCGCTCGCATCGCGCCGACGCCGGAGTACTTCATGGAGGGTACATGAAAATGATAAATCAGATAGCACGTTAGAAACGCAGCCGACACGCCGACCGCAGCCAGCATCAATTTCTTATGCAATTCCAAACGACGTGACTTGACCGCCATGAATCCGGCAAGGATCAGCAACGTGGCGAGCGAATTCAATGTTGCATTGACATGCGGCAGATCGTTGACGCTCACCGCCTCGCCTCGCGCAGCAGCCAGCGAATGTCCGAAATGATCTTGTCGCGCAACGCATGAGGCATGGGCGTGTCGATCACGTCGGCACGGGGGCGCTCCATCTCCTCGTCCGTGACGACTTCGTAATAACCGCGAATCTGGCCGCGATGATCGACCAGCACAAAGCGCGGGGAATGCTCGACCTGATGGTCCGCATCGTCCGCCTTGTTCGCCGGCAACTTGAAGCCATTCAGGGAGAGATCATAGATCGACATGACATCGCCCGTGAGAAACAGCCAATTCAAGTCGTCGGCCTTGAATTGGCGGGCATATTCAGTCAAAACGGCCGGCGTATCGGTTTCCGGATCGACGGTGAATGTCACAGTTGCGACATCCGTCACGCCGCGCGAATAAAGCGCCTGATGCAATTCCCGCATGCGCTGGGTCATGATGGGGCACGGCCCGCCGCAGGTTGTAAAAACAAAATCAGCCACCCAGACCTTGCCCTTGAGATCGGCGAGCGTCACCGTGCGGCCGCTGCGGTCGGTTAGTTTGAAATCAGGCACCGGTCCGATCACGGGCAGATCGCGCTGTGTCGTCGCGATGATGCCGCGGCCTTTGCGGGCCGAATCGACGCGTCGATATTGTGAATAGGCCAGCGCGCCGACAATCGCCAGCGAAACAAACATGAGAACCCAAAAGCCCCGACCGATGGTCGGATCGGGTCGCACGCCGAGCGGCGGCGCGGTCGGATCGGCGTCGCGTTGTGATTCGAGAGGTTGTTTGGTTTGATGTGCGATCATGTGCATAGTCATCATAGTAGCGCCAGGCCCGCGCGACAATTCGTTGAGAGCCACTCAATTCAGTGCCCGCGCGCTTTCGCGCGAAGCCAGAAAAATCGAAAAAAGAAGCATGGAAACAGCGAAACACAGAGTTACAAGAAGCGCGGTGACAAATCCAATGGAATTTACGGCCGCCCCCGGCTGGGAAACGTAAATGGCGTGCCGCAGCAATGAAACCGCATAGGTCATCGGATTCACAAATGTGATCCACCGAACAATCGCCGCAGACCCCGACGGCGGGAAAAAAGCGCCAGACAGAATGAGCATGGGCATCAGCACCATATTCATCACTGCATGAAATCCCTGCGTCGAATCCATGATCCAGGCCAGCCAGAAGCCCAACGCCGTTACGGCGATGCCGATGAGCACCATGGCCGCCAGGGTCGCGGCCAACATCGAAACGCTGAGCGTTATGGTCGCAAACGGAGCCAACAGTAAAAAAATGCAAGCCTGCCCCACCGCCAGAACCGTCGCGCCGATGACTTTGCCGAGCACAATGGCCAAACGCGAAACGGGCGCAACCAGAACCCCCTGCATGAAGCCTTCACGGCGGTCGTCGATAATCGAAATCATCGAGAATATCGAAGTAAACAGCAGGATGGCCGCCAACGCGCCGGGAAATGTATATTCGAGATAATCGATGCCCGAAGATTCGCCTCCCGTCGTAAAGGAGCGCCCCAACCCTCCGCCGACCATCAGCCAAAAAATAAGCGGCGTCCCCAGTGCTCCGATGACGCGGCTGCGCTGTCGCAGGAAGCGAACGATTTCCCGTCGGATGAGCGTGCCGCAGGGACCGATCAATCCCGGCCTCTTTTCTTGATCGCTCAAATTGGTTGAATCGGTCATCGCTGCTCCTCAACGTTCTTGTCCGCATGATTGGCGAATCGATGACCGGTCTCATGCATAAAGACATCTCCAAGAGTCGGCTTGGAAAGTGTGATGGAACGAATTCGCGATCCGAATCGTGCAAAGAGTTGCGGCATGATGGTCGCCGCCTCGCGAGATTCGGCGCGGATCACACCATCGATGACTCGTACGGTCATTTTGAAATTGGCCTCCAGTTCCCCGGCGACCAAGGCTGCGTCATCCGCCACGATCGTAATGCAATCCGCGCTGACGCGTTGTTTCAACTCGTCCGGCATGCCCAAAGCAACCAATTTTCCTCGATCGAAGAGGGCAAGACGATCGCACTGGTCCGCTTCATCCATGTCATGCGTCGTCAGCAGCAGTGTCACACCGCGATTTCCGTAGCGGGTGAGATACTGCCAGAATTCAACGCGAGCCACCGGATCGAGGCCATTGCAGGGTTCATCGAGAATGAGCAGCGCCGGCTCGTGCAACATGCATTTGGCGAGTTCGACGCGTCGCTTGAGCCCGCCGGACAGCGTCTTGACCAAAGCATTGGCCCGGTCATCAATGTTGAGCGCCTGGGTAACGGCGCTGACGCGCCGTCGCAAGTCCTCACTCGAAAGCCCGTAAAGCCGCCCGCCGTGCACCAGGTTTTCGCGAACAGTGAGATGAATATCCAGACTCGGCGATTGAAACACAACACCGATGCGGCTTCGCACATCACTGCGCTGCGTTACCACATTGTGGCCTGCGACGAACGCGCTTCCGGAACTGGGAGGAAGAAGCGTTGTGAGAATCTTAAAAAGCGTCGATTTGCCGCTCCCATTCGGCCCGAGCAGACCGAAGCACTCGCCCGCAGGGACCTCAAAAGAAATCCCGTCGAGCGCGACATGCGATCCATACAGATGTCGGATGTTATCGACGTTGACGATCGGCACGAAACGACTCATGAATTCCAAATCCGGCCGCAACAACAATGAATACTGGATCAGCCGTGCTGCGAAAAACCCTGATTCCTCAACCGATCATCCGATCAGCAAGAAGCAGGCCCATCAAAAGTGGAAGGTATGCGATCGACGCGAAGAGCACCATACGCGCGGTCGGACGATCGCGCCGCTGCAAATCGGATCACGCAGATCAGCAATCCGTAACCGAGCGTCGCCGCCGCAAACAGATAGGCCAATCCCGCATTTCCAATGAAGGCGGGGATCAGCGACACCGCAATGAGCCCAAGCATGAATCCAATGGACTGAATGCTGACCGCCAATCCCGTTGGATCAACGACGCTCAACATGCGATAGCCGCCGCGTTCATAATCCTCGCGATAGAGCCATGCAATTGAAAAAAAGTGAGGCAGTTGCCAGATGAAGAGAATTCCAAATAGCAACCATGCATCGGCCGTTAGCCGGCCCGTCGCCGCGACGACGCCGATCATCGGTGGAATGGCGCCGGGAATGGCCCCGACAAGCGTATTCAGCGAAGTTACGCGTTTCAGCGGCGTATAAGCCGTCAAATAAATCACCAGCGTCGCCAGCGCGAGCGACGCTGCAAGGGCATTCACAAAAATCAGCAGGTAGGCAAAGCCCGTCAAGCCGCACATTACGCTGAACAGCGTCGCCTCGATGATGGATATCCGGCCCGACGGAATCGGCCGGCGCGCGGTCCGCATCATGGTGGCGTCGAATTCACGCTCAATAATCTGATTCGCGGCATTGGCCGCAAATGCAACCAGTGCGGTGCCGAATACCACATGGACCAGCGTCATCAAACGCGACGCGTTGCCGGCGGCATAACAGTATCCGGCCGCGGTGACAACGAGTACCAATATGCTCAAGCGAAACTTGGCAAGCTCAAGAAAATCGGAAACGCGGGCGAGGAAAACCGTGCCGCCACTTACTTCCGACCCGTCCCCCGACGAAGCCGCCGAAGTATGACCGGCCAACACTCCGGATGTCGCGAGCCAGTCTTGATGATCACCGGTCGATTTCATGCCGCCATCCCCCTGATGGCGTGATTGGGCGCCGCCGCATCAAGGCGACATGGCACGACGCGCGTAAGCCCGAACACACGCAAGGCAAACGTGACGGATACGCCAAGCAGCAACGCCCCGATGGCGACGTGGCCGGTAGCGATCCAGGGCGTACGCCCGGACAAAACGGTCCACGCACCCATCGCAATTTGCCCGGCCACCAGAATGGCCATCAAATAGACTGGGCGGCGAAACAGTCCGCCAACCCGGCGCGAGAGTACGACAATCATGGCAGCGAGCACCGCCAGAATGACCAGCACCGCTCCGGCCCTGTGGATCATATGAACGAGCACCTGTTCCCGCGTCACTTCCGGCAGTGCAGTTTCGACATGCAGATAATTAAATGCGCGCTGATGGTTGTAATCCGCAATATCCGATTCGGTGAGGCCGGGAATCAGCCTGCCATACGCCAGCGGAAAATCAGGAACGGCAAGTCCCGAATGGGTGTGCCTCATCAGCGCCCCGAGAAAGAGCTGCAGGAATACAACCGCCACCAGACAAAGCGCGACGGCGCGCAGGCGACCATCCGGCTCCATGGTGGTCCGGCTTCCGCGATTCATCCACAATCGACTCGTGAAAACCGCAATCGACAATGTAATGCAAAAGAAACTCTGGGCCAGACAAGCGTGAAAAACCGAAATCCACGTCGGCAAGTTGAACTTCACCGTCATGCCGCCCAGAATTCCCTGAGCAATCACAACACAAAGAGCGATCCATCCAAGTCGGCGCATCCATCGGCGCTCCTCGGTCCGATGAATCCACACCGCCAATCCAATGGTCAGCATGCCGACTGCGGAAGCTATAAGCCGATGTCCGTGCTCATAAAAAATGCCACCCACCCACTTGCTCGGTGGGAACAGAAACAGGTTCTCGCCGTAGGTGTTCGGCCAATCCGGCACCGACAGCCCGCTTCCGGTGCTGGTCACCATGCCGCCTGCCGCGATCAGCAACAACGTCGAGAACGCAACTAGACAGGCGTAGCGATGCAGCCAGACCCGCGGCGCGCCCTCTTTATTTGCAACGGCAAATCTGTCGGGAGAATTGTAAGGCGTCGAACCCATCAAAGCGGCTGTCCCATTCGCCTGGCGCGAACGATCCACGAAGCGACGCATGCACCGACACCAAGCAAAAGAACATACGTCACGCCAACCATCATCAGTACGCCGGCCTGTGCGCCCTTGGTCATCTCCGAATCGGGATTGCCCTGGCATGCAGAGCAGGCCATCGCCTCACCCGCCGCAAAAAGTACGGGAATGACGAGCAGAAACAGTCGGTAGAGTCGCGTCATAGATACTGAGTCCCTTTGAGCTTCTTCAAAAACCACGCGCCATAAGCAATAAGCCCTGCGCTGCTGGCGATCGACGCCACACCCAACATGAAAATGCTTGAGTCGGCCACTTCGTCGTGATGTCGCACCGCCCAAACACCAAAGCCGAATGTAACCAGGACGCAGACCGTCACAAAAACAAGATGAAACGCCTTCAACGACACGACATTACTCTCCAAGGAGCTGCCCGGAAACAGGATCGATAAACTTGGCCATGGGATTGTCATGCAGCGTGATGACTGGCAACAGCAGTAACACAAAAAAGAACAAAAAGGTAAGCCCCAATACCCAAAACAGCGGCCCCTTTTCCGTTGTCAGGTGCATGAAATAGGCCGCCACCAGTCCGCCCTTGACACAGGCGACCAGCAACGCGACGAAGATGCCGATCTTGATGCCAAAGTCTATTTCTGCGACCGCGACGGTGACGCCGGTGAGGATCAGCAGCGCGACGAAGATCCCCATGTAAATTTTATTGTGCTTCTTAATTTCTTCAGCAGATGATCCCATTGGGCTTGGCTCCGTTGCTTGTCAGATCATAGCAGGTACAAAATCGGAAAAAGGAAAATCCAGACGAGGTCGACAAAGTGCCAGTATAGGCCGGTGCATTCCACGCGGTTGATGATCTTTTCAGGATTGCGCTTCCACCAGCCATCGGCCGTGAAATACATGTAAATGATGACGATCATTCCGCCCAGAATGTGCAAGCCGTGCAGGCCCGTGATGCAGAAGTAGATGCCGAGAAACGTGCTGGCCTGCGGACCCCAATAGGAATAACGCTGAATCAGCGACCGTTCGATCTGAACCGGGGCGTGGTTGTGACCATCGCCGCCGTGGCTTGCGGCCGCCGGTGCATGCCCGGCATCCCCTTCGCCGTGGGCCGCTTTCTTCGGATCGGGAACGATCTTGATGTAGTCTTTCTCTTTGTCGTCCTCCGTCATGTGGCCGTTCACGAACCACAAGTCGCGCGTCACAGCACCGGTTTGAATCGGTCGGTGATCGACCACGTCTTTCAGTTCGTCCGGCGGCGCATCTTTCAGCACTACCAGGTAGTGCGTGAACTTGGCCTTGTACTCAAAATACTTGACCACAAGGAATGTGCCGGCCAGGGCAAATGTAATCAGCAGGTAGAGCTTTCCCCTGCTCAGATTGCCGATCTTCAGCGCCGCCCACGCCAGCACCATCGTGACGGATGAGCCGATCAGCACGGCCGTGTTAAACGTCGCCATCGGAATGCTGAGAATTTCGTGGCCGTGAATGCTTGGCGCGCCATAAATCGGCCACGACCCCGGCGGCGCGCCGACGCGCAGCAGCACATAGGTGCTGAAGAGCGCACCGAAGAGCATCACTTCCGAGGCAAGGAACAGCCAGATGCCGAACTTGCCGTTGTACATCCGCGTCAGCGGATGCGGCTCGATATCATGTGGAATCGGAATATCAGACAACGGCTATGCCTCCGTTTTTCCGGCCTGCATGCAGAAATCTCGCTCGTGGCCGGGGACACTGTATTCATAAGGACCGCAGCACACGACGGGTGTGCCGACAAAATTGCCATGCGGAGGCGGAGACGGACACGACCAGTCCAGCGTGGTTGCTTCCCACGGGTTCTCGCCGACTTTCTTGCCCGCAAACATGCTATAGAAGAAGTTGATGATGAACGGAATCTGCGAAAGACCAAGACCCCAAGCCGACCACGACGCCATGACAGTCAAACCATGCACCGCAGCGCCGTGCAACTGCTCGGTCTGGTCAAATTGACGGCGAAGCACGCCGGCCATGCCCATGAAAAACATCGGCATGAAAATTCCGTTGATGAATACGAATGACGGCCAGAAATGCAGTTGGCCCAGAAATTCGCTCATCTTTCGGCCGGTGACCTTCGGGAACCAGAAATACACCCCTGCAAACATCGCAAATACTGTGCCCGGTGCCACAACATAATGGAAGTGGCCGATGACGTAGTAAGTATCGTGAAGGGCAATATCCGAAGCAGTCAAGCCGAGCGGCAAACCGGTGAGTCCGCCGATCGCGAACATCGGCAAAAACGAGAGTGCGAACAGCATCGGCGTATTGAACCGCAGCGACGAACCCCACAGGCTGATGATGAGGCATGTGAGAACGATGACCAACCAGCGACTTGTAGCCCCACAGCGGCTTGCGTGTTGCAGGCGATGATCTCGGAAATGATGCCGAAGGCCGGAAGAATGAGCACATACACTTCCGGATGGGCCAGAAACCAGAACAGGTGCTGCCAGAGCAGCGGGCTGCCGCCGCCGGCAAGTGCATCCTGTGTGACACCCGATACGACCAGACCCGACGGCATAAAGAAGCTCGTGCCGAGCGTGCGATCCATTAATTGTAGCACGCCCGCCGCCTCAAGCGGGGGAAAGGCCAGGAGCAGCAGAAATGACGTGACGAGCTGCGCCCAGACGAAAAAGGGCAGTCGGAAGAACGAAAGGCCCTTCACGCGCAACTGTACGGTCGTCACAATGAAATTGATCGAACCCAATAGCGACGAGGTGATGATCAAAACCATCGCCACCAGCCACCAAGTTTCGCCGTTTTTCGCGGTGACCGAAAGCGGCGGATAAGCCGTCCAGCCGGACGCCGCTGCACCTCCGGGCAGGAAAAAGCTGGCAAGCATGAGCATTGCGCCCGGAAGAAATATCCAGTAGCTCATCATGTTGAGCTTGGGAAACGCCATATCCGGAGCGCCGACCTGCAGCGGCAGCACGAAATTGCCGAACCCGCCGACCGCAAGCGGCACAACGCCGAGAAAGATCATGATGGTGCCGTGCATGGCTCCGAGGGCGTTGTAGCCGTCGCCGGTGAGGACATTGCCGCCGTCGTTGGGCAACGCGCCGATCAGCGGCTCGCTGAGGAAGGAGCCGATGATGGGAATGGCCTGGCCCGGATAGGCCAGTTGCCACCGCATGATCATCATCAGGCAGAAGCCGAGAAAGAGGCAGGCCAGCGCCGTGACGGTGTACTGCACGCCGATGACCTTGTGATCGACGGAAAAAATATACTTGCGCCAGAACGGCAGCTCGTGGCCATGACCGTTGCCGTGGTGAGCATGGTCCTGGTGCGAGTGCCCGTGGGCATGTGCTTGAGCGTGTGCCATGTGCGATTAATCCTGCGATTAGAACTGGTCGCCGAAGTCGACCTCTTCTTCCTTGTTCTGTTCCTCGATCCACTTGTCAAATCCCGCGGCCGTGTGGGTGATGATTTGAGCCTTCATTTTGAAGTGGCTGTTGCCGCAAAGCTGGGCACAAACAACTTCCAGCGGATTTCGCGGCTGAAGCTTGATGGTGGCCACGCCCGCATCCTGAAGCGCCTTGATTTTCTTCGTGCCGTCTTCGTGCGTCGCGCCGAGGTCCCCACCCTTTGCCAGAATGACCTGGCCGCTCTTGTCGCGATAATCCTCAACCGAAACATGATGCCGCAGGCGGTACCAATCCGCCTTGGCTGTGTCGTAGTCCTTGGTCATTTGCGCCTTGAGCGTCTCGGTCGTGGCTTCTTCCTTCACTTCAAACCAGATGGGGATTTCCATGCCGGGAATCGCATCCTGTTTGACCCGCATCGTCGGTATCGCGAACGAGTGAATAACATCCTTCGAAGTCAATCGTACGTAAATGTCCCGCCCGGTCGGCAGGTGCATTTCATTGATGGTGTAAATGTCGTCCGCCGCGCCGGGAGATGACTCATCGAGACCGAGGGGTTTGTGCCGGTAATCAACTTCGCATCGGTTCGGCCGAATATGCCGTCCGGCCCCGGATAATGAAAGTCCCATTGAAACTGTTCCGGCCACCACGCACTTCGACGCGATTGGTCAGCGCCGGCGGCTTGGTCTTATAGTCCGCCCAAACCGGCATCGACAGGCCGACCAGCAGAAAGACCTCGAACAGCCCCACCGCCACCTCTGCGTATTTGGAGATTTTGCCCTTTACCGGCTCATACACCGCGCGATGCCCCTCGCGCTTCCGAAAGCGAAAGAGCGTGTATGCAAAGAATAAGCCCCAGCCCACGAACAGCACGAGCATGAAGACATGGACAACGCTGATCAGATGGTCAATCTTGTCGCCGTGCTCCGAGAGCATCGGCGGCGACCACAATCCATAATTTCCGTAGTTCGACGCAGCAAGCATTGTGCGGATATCTCCGGGATCGGCCATCGGCCCGCCTGCAATGGGCGGACCGATGGGTGGATCCGAAAGCCGTTGAATCAACCTGTTTGTAAGGCTCCCGCGTCAGAACATCGACGAGGGACGTTGGTGCAGCGGGCGGCCACACATCGACCGCGCCCGTGACAAACAACCCGCTGCATCAGGCCGCACCGCCACGGATGGCGGGCGACCGGGAATCCAGCGCGGCCCATTACAGGGCTGCCGTGCTTACTTCGCGACTTCCGACTTGGAAGCGCCGTTGTCTTTGCCATCGGTATGGCACTTCGCATCGGCCGCCTTGTCCTTGCAGCAGGACTTGGGCGCGTCCTTCGCGGAAGCCAATTCAACTTCGCGGAAAGTCGGGGCCAACGCCTTCTTGCCGCCGATCTTGACTTCGATTTCCTTGGTCTCGCCGTCCTTCACTTCCACGTCCTGCGTGACGACGCCGAAGGTCTCATGCCAGAATTCGACTTCGTACTTTCCGGCCGGCAATTCCTTGATTTCAAAGGTGCCGCGCTTGGCCTTGTCGCCGCCGTCATCCTCGTGGGACTTGGTCACATCAAAGAACGGATGGGGCATGACGCCGACATACGAAGCCATCCAGCCGTGTACGTCGCACTTGATCTTGGCCATTTCCGGCTTGTTAAACGTGTCTTTACCGCGAAGCTCCTTCTTCATGCCGCGTTGGGTTGGGCAAAATTGAACTGCGGATTTTTCTGGGCCAGCGAATGAATGTTGTGGTTGACATTGTCGCTGTTGATAATGTCCATGCCCTGTCCGGCGATCATGCCTAAAACATGCGGGTGATACATGCAGCCTTTTTGATCGATCACGACCGGCTTTTCGGGGGCATCGTACTTGTCGGTAATGCCCTTCTTGATCGAAACAAAGACAAACGGGACCCCATTGCCTTCGCTGGCATAAACAATCATGCCCTGATCCGGCACCGGCTTCGAATGCTCCTTGGCGCAAACGGCATCGGCCTTCATATCCAGCGGCTTGATCTTCGGGGCCGTCGCAGTGCTATCGAGAACAACTTTGCCCTTGATAACTGCCGTGCCCTTCTTGCCGTCCGCAAGAACCGGCATCGCCATTGCGGCAGTTGCAATGCAAGCTGCCCACATCATAATTTGTCGCGTCTTCATGGTGTGCTCCTTGTCAAAGTCGGATGGCCAATCTACGCCGGGCCAACCCTGTCGTTGTAACGCAAACCCTTGCATTTGCAAGCGTGAGGCCGCACGGCGCACACGCGTTTCATACCTAATAGACACTGCCACCGATGATACGGTAGCCGGAGTTATCAGCCGTCAAAATCAAATTCGACCTCTTCATCCTTTTTCTTATCTTCTCCGCCGGAGTCAAAATCGAACTCCATATCGCCACTGGATTCCGTCTCGGCCGGTTTGTCGGTCGCGCCGGGCTGAATGGCCGTGTATTTTCGCTCACCCAGTGCGAATAGGAAGTCGACCATCAAATGACCCTGCTCGTCGATCGTCTTGCCGAACTTGGCTTCCTTGGCAAGCCGCTGATCTTCGGGAAGCGAAATGTAGGCATTGCCGCCCTGAAATATCTGCGGCATGTTGGCTCCGGGCTGAATGGCCTGCGGATCCTGCAGCCATTTGATGATCCAGTCGTATTGCAAGCGCTTGTGAGCCAACGCAAAGTTCGGCGCCTTGATGTCCGTCGTCGTGCCGGGAACCGTCGGATCGCCGCCAACGTGGCACGCCAGGCACTTTTGATCGTAAAAGAATTCCTCTCCCAGCTTGAACCGATCATCGGAAACCGCGTGCGACCGCAGATCGTTATACGGAAACGCAATATCGAAAACACCCGAGATGAAATTGGCCCGGCTCACGGCCTTGGTATAGGCGTCGTTCAGTGAACTGGTCGCTTCAGCAGCGTCGGACGCGCCGGACACATCGAACTCAAATGGGTTGGCGAGCTTGTGCCGTACCACATAGCTCTTCAGGAAAGCGGCCGTATCCGCGAACTTCTCCTCCTGGAACCAGTGCGGATTCAGTCCGCCGGCCGCACCACCGGAATGCACCTGTTGCAAATGTCGGGCGACGGGAGCCAGCTTGTCCTTGAGCAATGCAGCCTCGGACTCAGACAAGCCCGCAAAATACTCGACGAGAATCGTCGCATCTTCGGTCGTGAGATGGAAGCTGGGCATGCGCGCCAGAAGCCAGGGCCGCAGCATTTCCACGTTGTTCAAAAAGCCGAACAACCAGTCATATTGCACCTTGGCGCCCTCGCCCCACAGCAGCGGCGGTTTGAAACGCATGCCGTACTTGAAATCGTCCGGCTTGCTCGGATCTTCCGAGTAATATTGATGGATGGTCGCCTCGCGATTGGCCTCAATCGTGTGGCACCCGATGCAATTCAATTCTCGGGCCAGCTCGCGCCCGCGAGCAATGCGCCCCTCGGGCTTGTCTCCATATGCAATTTTGACCGTCTCGCGAACGCCGGCATCCCGTCGACTGAGAACATAAGTCGTGATGGCCCGCGCCTCCGACTCGGTAAAGAAGAAGTTGGGCATCTTCAACTTTTCGTAGGGCTTCTTCTCTTTTTCACGATCCCAAATGCGCGGATTTCGCATCTTATGATAGGCGAATGATGCATGATTGTAGGTTACTTCCTGCGGAACATTGCCGCTCGTGGGTATGACCCCGCCGGAACCGCTGATCAGATCATCGGCCGTCTCGCCGATGTCGCGGATCAGATGTTTGAATTCTTCGTCAAAATGTTTGAATTGCTTCTCCGGGTTTTCCCGACCTCCGAGGTACAGGTTGGACCAGAGATCCGGTGTTTCGGCCCAGTCGTGCTCAAACACCGGCGAGAAGAAAGCAAAATCCAATTGGCTCATGAATTTCTGAGCCCATGTCGTCAGTTCCGTACCGGGGCGCGTGGCCTCTTCGAAGCCGGCGATCGTGTGGCAGGAATAGCAGCCGTAGTGGCTGATCATCTTCATGCCAAAATACAGCTTTTGACGTTCCTTCAACGATCCGGACTTGGCGGCGATCAGCGCGGCAATCTGCGCCTTCGCTTCGTCGGTTCCGCCGAAAGATTGCGTCGTTTGCGCGATGATCGATCGCGTTAACGGACCGTATTCATCGCTCGGATCGGCCTTTTCGTCTGCGAGGATGCGCTTCGACACCGATTCCGTGTTTTGTCCTGCAAGCAATTGAAGGATCAAACGCTCCATTTCGGCGTCGTGTGCCGACGTCGCCTCAAACGGAACGGTCGGAAAGTCGTCGTTGCGCAGCGAGAGCAAATAAGCGGAGACATCCAGAATGTCCTTGTCATTTCGCTTTTTCTGCTCTTCTGGTGAAAGGCCCTGATAGTAGCCCTCGCGGAACATGCGCGGCATCACGGTATAGGAAGAATAGTGCCGTGGATCTGACAGCCATGTATAGAGCCATCGCTTGCCATGCTCCACCTGCGCCGGATCGTTCGGATCATTCACAAGTTTCGTGCCCATGCCGGACAATTCCGGTCCCTGGCGCACGAATTCCGGCGTCACATACATCTTCAGCGGATCGGCATCGCGCGATTCGATGTCCGCAACAAACTTCTCCGTCTTGGCAGCAAGGCTGGACTTGTCGCGTCGCGCCCGGTCAAATCGCCGCGAGGCGTACCGCGCGCGGTCGTTCTTCGACATTTTGTCGTAAGCGGCCTTGGCTTCCGTCAGCGCCGCATCGATAAAGCCCTGCTTTTCTTCCGGCGATGCGTCCTTTCCATCGAGAGCCATGCTTTCAACCTGGGCTTCGGCCTTTGCCATGGCGATGTCCGTGACGATCCACTTTTCGCCAAACGACCGGCCGTCGGAATCAAGCGGATCTTTCGCATCCAGGTCGACATGGCACGCAAGACAGCCGATCGATGTCAGCAGCTCCTCGCCGCGCCCCGCATCGCCTTCCATGCCATCCGGCAACGGCATGATATCGAGCGGCTTCGAAAAAACCTTCAGATAATGTGCCATCGCCTTGACTTCAGTTTCGCCACGAAGAACAGGATGCGGATCGAACTCCGCATTCGCGCTCGATTCCGTGTTGTTCTCCTGGTGAAAGAAATGCGGCATGCGCGTCGATGGCCAGAAATTATTCGGATAATCCACCCAATGCTCGATAAAGCCGGTCGACAATTTCTCGCCGACATGCGTCAGGTCCGTGCCGACGCGCTCGCGAATTCGAAAGCCCCTGCACATCGTGGCGGTTGATGCAGCCGACGCGCGTAAACAATTCGCGGCCCTGCACGACATTGGCCGCCTCTTCGACCGGCTCGGTGGCGCTCCGCTCGAGGTCATAAATCTGGCTGTGACACTTCGCGCAACTGGCCGACACATACTTCGAAAGTAGCATCGGACGTTCCCAGAACTCTTCCACCACGTGAAAGGTCGTCAGCGGAATGCCGAGTTCCTTGACGTAATACTTCTTCCATTCCTTTTTCTCTTCTTCATTCCGGGGCGTGTGCGCTGCTAGGACAAAATCCGTGTCCTGTCCCGACCCTTCGTGACAGACCGTGCATCCCATTTTCTTCATCGGATGCGGCGAATCCGCCGAAACAAACAGGTCCAGCCGCGGATGCGCCGTCAACACGGGCTTGAAGTCGATTTGCGGGCGATCGACGCTGGCCAGATAAAGATTCACTGCCGCAATCAGGCTTTTGAAATAGGCCTTCTGCTGAGTGTCGGACATTTTCGCAAACGGGACGGCCTTCTTTTCGCCGTTCAATTCCAGATGAGGCGGAGCAGCCGCCAAAATGGGTCGCACCTTCTCGTCGATTTTCGACTGAACCGTAAAGCGATCGTTTTTCGCACCCTCCATCGCGGATTGGATGTCCTCGGCTTCGATCAACGGCCGCTTGATCTTCTCAAGGTATATGTTCGCGGCATTGACGTAGGCATTGATAAATGCCCGCGGCTCCATCGAATCATCGGCATCAACATTCGCAAGTCGCCGCGCCAGCTCATCCATGATCTCTTTGTTCTTGTCGCGCAGCACCGTCGTAACCGCCGGCACTTTCAAAGCCGCTTCGGCCTGCTGTACGAAATTCTCCTTGCTGAACATTGGATCGTCGATGGCATAATGGCAGGTCGTGCATCGATCCGTTACGTAAGAGTCGGTGAAGTTGTAATTCACGCGAATGTCCGGCATGAAGACCTGCTTCACCTCTTCGCGACCAGGCGTGTCCTTGGGCGGAAAGGCATCGAGAATCGGCAGATTGAGCGCAGTTCGGATGTAGCCGGGACCAAACATCTGGTCGCGCCGCGCAGCATCGTTTTCAAGTTTTTCGTAGGCTTCCAGCGCACGCTTGGCTGCCGCTTGATTGGCATATAGGGACTTGAGTTCTGTTTCCCTTTTGCGCAACTCATCTTCGAGTTTGTCTTTATCCGACTTCAGCTTTTCGACGACCGCCAACTCATCGAGATACTGCTGATAAACGTGCTTCGTTTCAGGATGCGAATCGCCGTGGAGCGCACGCTTTTCTTCATACTTAAACGCCGTCACGGCCACTTCAGCATTGCGATTGCCATAGGTCAGCGAAACGCCCTGAAGCTTCCCGGCGATCTCTCCTTTTTCCGCCTCCAACTTCGCGACATGTTCTTTGACGCCCGGAGATTCAAGGTGGGCGTTGGCGGCTTTTAGCGCGCCCTCCAGTTCCTGCCGCTTGGCCATTGATTCCGGCGTTTGAAACGAGAGGGAAGTAAAGTGTGCGATAGCCGATCGTTCGTTGAAATAGCCCTTCTGAATGTCGCGCCATGGCCGTTGATAATCGTGCCACATCATCCAGCAAAACGAAACCAAACCCAGGAGCGCGGAAACGCCGAACCAGACGTTCAGTCGCTTCATGTTCCATAGCGTATCAGTTGTGACGGGCATGAGGCCGATTTCCCTTTACAAGCGCGCCGGCGCGTCAAACGTTAAAGAACCACTCCGTCTGCGCGAGAAAATACTTGAGGTTGAATCCCCAGCGCAGAACCATCTTGATTGGCACCAGGAACATCCAGCTCATCAGCGACCAGAAAATCGCATACCGGATAAACCCGATGTCCTTGTAGATTTTCTTGAAGAACGTCACCGCCAGCAGACCCGGCAGCACGGCGAAATAAAACCCAAGCAGAATCCAACCCGGCGATTCCCGAATCAAATAGGCCGGTATTCCCATGAAAGACTCCGTCGGCAAGCCGGGCTTCCACCAGCTCATGTCCAACCACGACGGCAACACCACCCAGAAAATGTCCGAAACATTCACATTGAGCAGCGCCGCCAGCCGATGCGGATCCCATATTTCATAAGGACCGAAGATGTTCCAGTTCGGTCCTCGAAGAAACGTGCCGAGAACGATCAGCACGATCCACATGATCACCCAGCCGAACATGAAAACCGAGATGACAAACTTGCGTTCCTTGAAGCTGTAATATCCGTTTCCGCGCGGATTCTTATCAATATAGGGCAGTACGACCAATCCCTGAATAATGAGCAGCGGAAGCAACACGCCGGCGATCCACGGATCGAAATAAACGAGGAGTTCCTGCAATCCAAGAAAATACCAGGGCGCCTTCGAGGGATTGGGAATGTTTGTCGGGTTTGCCGCCGGCTCCAATGGCGCCTTGAGCAATATCGCCCACACCACCAGAACCACGCTGCATAAGATCAGACAAATCAACTCGGTGTAAACAAGATCCGGCCAAACCAAAACCTTGTCGTCCGCGCCGCTTTCGATCAGCGGCTCGCCACGCTCCATGCGCTCGTCGTTGATTGCCGCCTGTCGAAAGGCCAGCCATGTCACAACGGCCGTGGCCACCAGCATGATGGTGATGGGCACGTTGTCGGGCTTGGCAATAATCTTGATGAAGTTTCGATCGGTGGCGCTCCAGACATAAAACGCCAGAAAAAATAACCCGAGCAACGCCGCGTTGCGCGGTTTGGTCCAGCGACGGTAGGTGATCAGGGCCAGTATCAACAGCACCACTGTTGCCGTGACGAAATACTTGGGATCGCTCCACGCGTTCAGCTTGGCCTTGATCGCCGACGCAATCCCACCTTCGTCCGATGCCAGCAAGTTATAGAAGTTCATGGTCACCACGATTGCATCCTGTTGAACAGGCCGCTTTCCCAACTTTGTGTGGCACAGGCCTTGAACCTGTGAACCGGGGCACCGGGTTCAAACCGGCGATGAATCACACAGGTTTCCAACCTGTGAAGCGCACTTACAACGGTCCGGAAATCCCGCCATCCTTGCGAATTCGCCAGAAATGCACGGCGATCAACACCGAAGCGACGAGGGGAATAAAGATGCAGTGCAGAACATAAAACCGCATCAGCGCGCCAGGCCCGACCGACGTCCCGCCCAGCAGCAGAAAACGGGCATCCGATCCCGCGTGAATCAGCGGTACACCGCCGATCGCAAGCAGCGATGCGCCGGGGCCTTCATGACCGACAAACGGATGCGCACGGGCCATATTCGAGCCGACGGTAATCGCCCAGATCGCCAACTGATCCCACGGTAACAGATATCCTGTAAATGAAAGCAGAAGTGTCAGCACCAGCAGAATCACACCGACACCCCAGTTGAACTCGCGCGGCGGTTTGTAGCTACCCGTCAGAAACACGCGCAGCATATGAAGCCAGATGGCAATCACCATGGCGTGCGCCCCCCACCGATGAATCTCCCGCATCAGTCCCAGCGTGACGTGTGCCCGCAGACTGATGATGTCCGCGTAGGCATATTCCACCACCGGCCTGTAATAAAACATGAGCAGAACGCCCGTGATCGTCTCGGCTAGGAACAGAAAAAACGTCAGCCCCCATGCACCAGGTAAAGGAAAGACGAATCCCGCTCTTGCGAACGGCGACCGGATGCAAATGCAGGAAGACGTTGCTGAGCACCGCCATCGCCCGTGTTCGACGATCGCGCGGCACGCCGTGTCGAAAGATGGAGCCCCAGACTTGGCTGCCTCGGATATATTCGCCGATGGAGTCAAACATGCTCATCGATCATTCCATTCAGGGTTCAGTCACATTTCAGTCGCGACAAATGCGACTCAGCCGCATCGCGAATCCCCGGCTCGAAACTCGCAATTCGATGCCGGACTCAAACCGCAATATACGCCTCGGGATCATTCCACGGCGCGAGGTCGTTCGGACCCATCGCCAGAAACTTCTTCGAGCGGTCTCAATTACCTTATCGCCGTCTGCGTAAATCTTGAATCTCTCAAGCGGACGCGGCGCGGGACCTTCGAAATTAACGCCGTTCGCCTTGAAGCCACTGCCATGACATGGACACTTAAACTTCCGATCGTTCGGCAGCCATGATGGAATGCACCCGAGGTGGGTGCAAATGATCGACACCGCAACGATGCGATCTTCTTCCCGAATAATCCAGAATCCGCTCGGCTTTTCCGGCTTGAAGTCTTCGTTCACATCGCCCGGCGCCATGGCCAGATATTTCGACAGTGGACCGCAGGGAACCTTCGGATCGGGCACCTCCAGCACATTCGGCGACATGAATCGCGCAAATGCCAGCGTACTGCCCCCGCCGATCGCCGCCATGAACCCCCAACCTGCTGCAACCATGACGTTGCGCCGCGTCGGTTCATCGGCCGGCTTCGCGGCCTTCGATTTCTCCAAGACCTTTTGATGCCGCGCATCCGGTGGCAATTGGTCCGCCGGCAACTTGGCGAGATGCTTGACCGACGCGGGAGCGTGTTTCAACCCGCCGTCGATGACCACATTTCCACCCCGGACGGTCGTCGCCGCCAGCAATGCTTGAATGGCCGGATCGACCACTTTGGGCTTCGGCGGTGCCGCAACCTTGGCGGCAGCCTTCGCAGGCGCGGCTTTGCCCGCACCCGCAGCGGCCGAAGCCGCATCGCCGGTAGATGCCGCCGCCGGCGCGCCCGCCTGATCATCGGGAACTTCTACCGAAATGGTGTCGAACTTGATGACATCGACCGGGCACTCTTCAGCCGATTGAACGATGGCCTCGCTGCGCGGTTTGCAGAATTCCGTGTCCAGCGCGGCCGGCCGAATAATACAGGTATTATTCTCGTGCTGAACTTCAAACACGTCCGGAGCGGTCGTTTCGCACGCATCGCAAACGATGCATCCCGGAGCGATCCACACCTTCGTGACAAGTTGCTTCGTGGCCATCAACAACCCTCGTCGATCAACGCAACCTGCGCGGCGTTCGACTGTCGATTCTGCGACATGCGCATCTTGGACTCTTCTTCGATGGCGACACGCGCCGCTTCGCGTACATGAATCGACGCGTCACCGTCTCGCAGCCTGGTCAATACCGCATCGACTTCCGCATCGCCAAGCGTCGAAGCGGAAAGAATAGCCGCTCGCAGCCGGTCGTCTACCTCTGAACTGCTTAATTGCCGGACAACGCGGCGGCCGTCTTCCACATAATCGAGGTCGAGTTTCTCCCAGAATCCGCGATCCAGCATATTCAAAAGGATCAACTTTCCACGACCACTGCCCAATCGTGCGAGTGCGACCGCGGCATTCCACTGGGTCTCGCGGTCACCCTCAAGCAGCGCCGCGACCTGTCGAATGGCCGTTGCATCGCCACGATCCGCCAAGGCAGCCACCGTCAAGCAGGCAACCATCCGAACCGCGCTGTCCGAGTCGCTTAGAAGCGGATAAACATCTTGAACGGCCGCTTTGGCCGCCGCGACGCTTCCCATTTCCGCCAACGATTGCAGCGCGACGCGTCGTGTATCCGCATTCGGGCTCTTCAGCAATGCTTGAAATGTGCTGACCGTAGATGGACGGCCCAGTCTTGCAAGTGCCAGCATCAAATAATGATCGCGCATCAGCCCGCGCTTTTCGTCATCTGTCACTGCCAAGGATGGAGCGCCGGCTTTGGATTTTTCGAGAAATGAAACCACGCGATTGGCGGCATCTTCGATCTCGTCTTCACTGTTAAAGTGCTTGTCTTTTTGATCAAAACGAACTGCCAATTCCTGAGCGGCCTGCCATGATTCCTTCGCGGCCGGCAGCAGCATGCCGTATTCGCGCGCTCCGGAATCGGCTTCGATCGATACCAGCAGTTCCTGAATCGTCGCGGGCTTGTCGATGCTGGATGTTCCAAACAAAACAACCACAACGGCCACGCCCAACATGATGCATACCACAATCGCGGGCACAACAAAAAGCTTGCCCATCAAAGTAGTGGCCGCCGGCGACTTGGACGGCGCAGCATCGACGCCGTCTTCGCCGTGGGATTGCGAATCAAGCGAGCTTACTTCCGATCCGTTCGAGTGCGACATGAATGAACTGCGAAACGCGTCTAGCGAATCAACGCACAAACATTGTGATTTCTTTCACAATGTCGGACAAATAAAGAACGGCGACTGACAACGCCGCCGTATTTCCTCGACAGTCTGCGGTCGCCCCCTGCCACTTCAAGGCTACCGGAAAACTACCAATGTGTAGGGATTATTTGTGAATAACGCATGGGTGTCAAGCAGAATCCATGAGCAGACACGGACTTAGAGCCGAGTAGTCCGATTCATTTACTCGACGGCATACTTTTACATGACGCCTTCAACTCGCATGGAACTGTGAAAATCGGTTATAACCCTCGATCCAATTCCGCGTTCGACCTCGATGCTTGATCGCGGCGTATTAAATTGGAAATTCACAACTTGTCGTATCTTTTCAGGTGCCAGCCGAATCTGGCAGAATTCGAATTCTTGACTCGTCGAAAAAACCAAGCGATGCAAATCAGAGGTCTTCATGGAGCAGATCAATCTCTCATCCCCCGACATCACCCAGGCTGAAATAGACGCCGTGACCGAAGTCCTGCGCAGCGGCCGGCTCTCGCTCGGACCCAAAGTCGAGGAATTCGAACGCGCCGTCGCCTCGTATGTCGGCGTTAAGCACGGCATCGCCGTCTCATCGGGAACCACCGGACTGCATTTGCTCATCCGGGCGCTCGGCGTCGGTCACGGCCATGAAGCCATCAGCACCCCCTACTCTTTCGTCGCTTCCACCAATTGCGTCATGTTCGAACACGCCCGCCCGGTTCTGGTCGATATTGACCCGGAAACATGGAACATCGATCCGCGCCAGATCGAGGCGGCCATCACGCCGAAAACCCGCGCGATCATTCCCGTTGATGTCTTCGGTGTGGCACCCGATCTGGATGCCATCGCGCGCATCGCCGCCAGGCACAATCTCCGCATCATCGAAGATTCTTGCGAAGCCCTCGGCGCGAAGTACAAAGGCAAAATGCTTGGCAGCTTCGGCGATGCCGGCGTCTTCGGCTTTTACCCAAACAAGCAAATCACCACTGGCGAAGGCGGCATGATCGTTACCAACGACGGCGATATCGCCCGCCTCTGCCAGTCCATGCAACTCAGGGCCGCGATACCGGCATGGGCTGGCTCTCTCACGAGCGCCTCGGCTACAACTACCGCCTCAGCGACATCGCCTGTGCCATCGGCGCGGTGCAGATGACGCGCATCGACGAAATTCTCTCGAAGCGGGCGAAAGTTGCAGACATGTACCGCGAGCGCCTTCGCGATGAATCGCGCATTTCAATGCAGAAAATCCCGGCCGAATGCGAGATCAGTTGGTTCGTTTTCGTGATAAAGCTCAACGACGACTACACCGAGGAGCAACGCAACCAGATCATCCACAAGTTGCGTGAGCGCGGCATCGGCTGCTCGAATTATTTCGCACCGATTCACCTGCAGAAATTCTATCGTGAGGATTTCGGCTACAAACAGGGCGATTTCCCCGTTTGCGAACGCGTCGCCGCCCGGACCATCGCACTTCCCTTCCACGGCTTCCTGAGCGAATCGGACGTTGATCGGGTAATAAAAAATCTGCGCGAATTGCTATAGTGCAAAAAGCCGAACTCAGCTGCAAAAAACCGGCGACATGACCCGTGTCGCGGCTTCGTCATCAGCCGCCCTTCACAGCCTGTTCCACCGTCTCAAAAATCGAAAAAAACCGATCCAGCTTCGTAATCTCAAACACGCTGCGCACCGCGCTGTCAGTCCGCAAAGCACCAGCTTCCCGTCATACTTGTTGACCCGCCGAAAAACCTCCACCAGCGTCCCCACACCCGATGAATCCATGTACGGTACATCCGTCAGATTCAGCACCAGCCGTTTCGGCCGCTCGTTGGCCACCTCCACCAAAGCCGCATGCAATGCCGGCGAATGTCGAAGGTCGACATCCCCCGCCAGCACCACGATCGTCGCTTCGGCCGACTTTTGGATGCCCTTCACCAGATTGTTGACTTCGTCGCCCATCGAGACTCGTTCTGTCCGACCGAAAAAAACCGGACGATTCAGATTCAACCTGCAAATACAATTCGTCAGTGCCAAATTAAGGGCACTCAACGCGCAAAATTCCCTGCCGGTAGGATCGACGTCATGCCGCCCTATTTCGCGGAGGGATGCTCGCCGACAAATTTCACCATCCGAAGGCACATGCCGCCTTCGCTTGGGCAGCTGTAAGCCGCCTCATCCATGACTGCCTTGATGATATGAACGCCAAGGCCGCCGGGACGCACATCATCCAGATCCCGGCCGCAAATGCTCGTCGGATCGACCTGACGCCCCTGATCGCGAACCTCAATGGCAAGCCCGCGACGACCGGTGTCGGATTGCACCACCGACAGCGTCACCGTGATCGGCTGGTCCGACTGTCCGTTGTAACCATGCTTGATGACGTTGGCGAGCGCTTCGTCGATCGCGAGGACAAGCCCGTGGGTCTCGGTCGCGTCAAATCCCTCTGACGATGCGAGCTGTTCAACAGCACCGCGCACGACGGGGAGACTCCGCGCGTTGCTGTGAATGTTCAGCGAAACAAGGTGTTCCTGTCGCATAAGGGCATTTTAGTGGGGCGCCGCCCCACCCTCCACCCCATTTGCAGCGCCGCCGCGAACAGCCACGCCACTTTCATCCTTGCTCAGATGACCGCCGCGTCGCACAAACTCCCGCCACCGCTCAACCGCCGCATTGCGTTCGGACGAGGGTGCGGAATTGTCATAACCGAGCCGGGTTCCGGTAATACGCTCCAATGCGATAATCGCAAAAAAACGAACGCCATCATCCTCATCATCCAATCGATCGACGATCAGCGGAACCGCCTTGCGATCCTTCGCCTCGCCGGCCTTGCGAATGGCCAGAATTCGGTCGCCGGCGTTTTCGGACTGAATATCCGCGCGAAAATGCTGCGGTTTCGCACAGCCTATGAAGAAAATCGCCAACATGGAAAACACCGGCGTGAATCCCATACGACCCCGGTCGCCCATCCAATGCCATCGAATTCCTTTGCTCGTGCCGCAAGCCATCGTCACTATCGTATGAGTTCGTCGAATCCCATACAACCGTGCTGCCTCGTTCGCACATTTGCATAACCCGGTCCAGTCGCCTTGTTGTCGCCTTTTACCGAAACTATGATCGCCTGATCTCAACTGGAGGATTTCGTGCATGTCAGCTGCTTCGGCCGAACGACTCGACATCGTCTTCACCGCCCCCCATCCCGATGACCTCGAAATCGGTTGCGGCGGAACAATCGCCAAGCTCGTCAAGCAGGGCTACCGCGTGGGCATTGTCCACATGACCAATGGAGAGCCTACGCCGCTCGGCGACCCCGAAACACGCATGAAGGAAATGCGAGCCGCCGCCGACATTCTCGGTGTTCAGGTTTGCGAAATGCTCGACATTCCCAACCGCGTCTTGATGGATGGCCCAGAGCCGCGTTATGCCGTTGCGTCCGTCCTTCGAAAATACAAACCGCGTGTCCTCGTCGGCATCGCCGGCCGCACCGTCGCTGCCTCGCCCGACCACTACCAGGCCCAGCTCATCACCGAAGCCAGCCGTTTCTACGCCCAACTGACAAAATGGAACGACAGATTCGACGGTACCGAACCGCATCCGATAGAACACCTCATCTACCGGCCGCTTATCCGCGCCGCCGAACCGGTCAACTTTCCGGCGCAGTTTGTTGTCGATATTAGCGAAACAATCGATCAAAAAGTGGCAGCAGTGGCCTGCTACCGCTCGCAATTCCCACCGGAGCGCTTTGAGCGCGTCCGACACTACATCATGTCACTCGCCGGTTATGAAGGTGGTATGTGCGGCTACAACTACGGCGAGCTTTATGCAGTCCCAAGACCCATCGGCGTTCGCGACATGATCCAAATGGTCGAGCCGTGGCCGGTCCCCTCACCCATCGATACGCCGCGCATTTGATCTGAGCCACGAGAAACAAAAAACTCGCGTTTGGAGGCCGCCAAGGCCAAAAAGCCCGAGCCGCGTCCAAACGCGAGTTCTCAATTCAATGGACAACAACGAGCCGGGAAATCATTCCCGATCGACGTTACATGCTCTTACTGATGTTCACGCAGCGTCCGCGGCGGCGCTTTCGCGCGATCAGCTTGCGACCGCCGGGCGTTCGCATGCGTGCACGGAACCCCTGCTTGCGAAAGCGTTTACGATAACTCTTACGATGTGGATAATGCATGACACTGCCTCAAATCTTCCGTTTTTTTTTTCAATCGAGCCAAGTAATATAACACCCGTACTTGCCGACTGCAAGAGGGCCAAAACCACCAGCTGGAAGCGGAGTGATAAAAACCGCATTTCAGACCCGAAAACGAGGTTGCCGACGTTAATGGTGTTTGCGGAGCGGTGCCCCTCTGCTAAACTTCCCTGCCGGATGGCCGTAATGGCCTCCCAATGAAGTAAACAAAACTGCGTTTTTCATTGAAGGGCGCAACGTCAACAATACGAGGAGACGACTTTGATGCAAGAATATGACAAACTGAAGCAGCTCGTCGAAGCTTGCGCGGATGATGTCGCCAAGGCCGAAGGAGGCAACAAGGCGGCGGGCACGCGCGTACGAAAGGCGATGCAGGACATCAAGAACGCCGCGCAGGATGTGCGCAAAACCATTCTTGAAGTTCGCTCGTCAACCCCTCAGTAACAACGACTTACGAAAGCGGCGGGCCATGTGGCCCGCTTTTTTCTTATTCCCGCGAAGTTGGCTCACGGCGAGCAGCGAGCAAATCGAGCGGCGGACGCATCCATGCACCCGTCACTGGGAATTTGTTTTGTCGAAGAGGCGGATCGCGGCCAAGGAGCCCAGCACGAATGCCCCCAGCCCCCATTCTCGACCCCGCCGCGCTCGACTGCGGAAAAGTACTCTTCTCACGCGAAGACATCTACAAGCTTCTTCCCCAGCAATTCGAATTCTCACAGCTCGACGGCATCATCCACATGGATAACGAAAATCTCGTCTACGCCGCCTATCGCGATGTGCGGCCCGACGAATGGTGGTGTCGCGGCCATATGCCGCAGCAACCCATCTTCCCCGGAGTGCTGATGGTCGAATCGGCCGCGCAGCTCTCCGCGTTCATTCAGCAAAAGCTGATTCCCGATGAGGGCATCATGGGTTTCGCCGGCATCAACGATGCAAAATTTCGCGACTCCATTTTTCCCCCCGCCCGCATCATTCTTGTCGCCCATGTCATCGACAAGCGCATGCGAAAATTCCAATGTCTCGTGCAGGCCTTTGTCAACGGCCGCATGGCGTTCGAGGGCATCATCGCCGGCACAAAGCTGAAAATATAGTTTCGCGCGTGCCCTCGTTTATCTATTAACAAAAACCCACAGAGCAAAAAAGCCCGGGACAGGCTTCCCCATCCCGGGCTTCTATTTATCACAAATCAATCGTAACGCCCTGCACCGAACTTACAGATACTTCGCCGCCGCCGCTTTCAAATCCGCCGCCTTGTTCGTCTTCTCCCACGTAAAGCCCGGACCCGTCCGGCCGAAATGCCCGTGCGCTGCGGTCGGCCGATAAATCGGCCGCTTCAGCTTCAGGTAATCAATGATGCCGCGCGGCGT
Source organism: Planctomycetota bacterium (assembly GCA_016712275.1). Taxonomy (GTDB): domain Bacteria; phylum Planctomycetota; class Phycisphaerae; order UBA1845; family UTPLA1; genus JADJRI01. Next base: position 18,726 of record JADJRI010000027.1, on the reverse strand, counting down.
CAGCGGGAAGTGATCGCGCACCAGCTTCTCGATCGTTCGCTCCGAGATCTTCGCCGTGCCTTCCGTGCCCACCAACACGCTCACCGGCTCTGCAACGCCGATCGCATAGGCCAGTTGCACCTCGCAAATATCGGCCAGCCCCGCCGCGACGATGTTCTTCGCCACATGCCGTGCCATATAGCTGGCAGAGCGGTCCACCTTGGACGGGTCTTTGCCGCTGAATGCCCCGCCGCCGTGCGCCCCGCGGCCGCCATACGTATCCACGATGATCTTCCGGCCTGTCAATCCCGTGTCACCATGCGGACCGCCGATGACGAACCGGCCGGTCGGGTTGATGTGAAATTTGATGTTGCTGCTCCAGAGCTTCGGGCATTCGTCCATGATCACCGGCTTGATGGCATGGTCGATGATCGCCTTGCGAAACTTGTCGTTGACGTTGCCCTTTTTATCGAGAATGTCGCCGCGTTCCTGATGCTGCGTCGAGACGACGATCGTCTGCAACTTCACCGGCGTCTGCCCGTGGTATTCAATCGACACCTGGCTCTTCGAGTCCGGCCGTAGCCAGTCCAGCTTGCCGCTCTGGCGAACGGCCGCCAGCTTCTCCACGATGCGATGCGACAGGTGAATCGGCAGCGGCATGTAGGCCTTCGTCTCGCGGCAGGCAAAGCCGAACATGATGCCCTGATCGCCGGCGCCCTGCTCGTGGCCCTTCGTCTCGGTCACGCCCTGGCTGATATCCTGCGACTGGCTGTGAATCGTGCGCACCACCGCGCAGCTCAGATAATCGAAACGGCACGCGGGTCGGTGTAGCCGATGTCCTTGATCGTCTCGCGAACCTTTTCCTCGATGTTGTTCAGCGCGAGTTCCGCTTCCTTGTTGTGAACCGTCACCTCGCCCGCCACCACGACCAGGCCGGTCGTACACAGTGTTTCGCAGGCCACGCGGGCGTTCGGGTCTTTTTCGAGGAGCGTATCGAGGACCGTATCGGAGATCTGATCGGACACTTTGTCCGGATGCCCCATGCTCACGGATTCGGACGTAAAAACGTGCGAAGTGCCGTTCATGTTCTTTTCAGCTTTACCCACCAGCGTGCCTCCCGGTTTCATCAGTCAAGGATTGAAGTCGCACGACCCGGCAGCCGGGTCGAATTTCGAGCACCGCATCATAAAGAGCCGCCCGCGCCCTGACAAGGAGCCGTAACTCGCCGTTGCAGCCGTCGTTAGATGCAAAACATCCTCTCTCAGGTGGCATCGCGGTGTTGTTATTCGTCATCATTTTGCTCTTCCGCGGCTTGCGGGCTTGATGCGGCGATTTCACTGCGGCGGAGACGGGTGAATTCCTTGACGGTGCGACTGAGTTCCTGAAGTTCGTTTGCGTTTGTTTTTCGCTTCAGGTCTTTGACCTGTGCTCTGAGGCGGCGGTGGGCGAGGTTGAGGTTGCTGGCCATGCGGTAGGCATCGACGAGAAATTGAATCTGACGCGGGGCGACGTCTCGTCGACGAGTGCGGCAAGCAGGCGAGCGGCGATGAGGTCGGGCATGAGCTTGTGGGCATGGGGAGCCAGCGTGCGGCTGAGGCCGGCCTGATTGAGACAGGCTTCGTGCAGCCGAATCGGGCGGGCATAGTTGTAGAAGGCGGTGAAGCCGATGCCTTTCTCGCGCAAGGCGAGCTTATCGAAAATGACGCCATACGGGGCGCGGTCGGGGTCGGCGAGTGCCTCGTGGACGGCAGCCAGTTCTTCGGGGGTGAGCTTGGACGGAATTGTCGATTGGGAGCCGGTGGGGATGGCCGGAACGGGGTGAATGGCCGATTCACATTCACCCGGATTATCCGTGGGGTTTTGGGGGTGAAAATGAGGGGGTGCGGCGGCGGAGGCGGTTTCGCAAGTTGTTGGTTCGGCAGTAGTTAGGTTTTGGTCGGTGTCATTGGTTGGCGATTTCATCGAAAAAACTCCTGAGGGGTGAATTTCACTCGGTTTGGAACGTAAGTTGGGTGTCGGGAATTCTGAATATGGCGTTGGGGACTTGGCATTGGGAAGCGGGGATTGGGAGTGAATGGTGGTGAAGCTTCGGCGCCGGGCGTTTGGCGCGGGGCGATGATAGAACAGTTGGTTCGAACATGGCGCTAGACCTCCGCCACCCATAAATCTTGCTCAGCGCTCCGCAAGAGGGTGGTTTGTTTTGGGGCGGAGGAATGTTAAGTTTGGGGGATGTATGGGGTTAGGGGATTTGCGGGACTCTTGTGAATTGTGTTAATCGTTCGATCAATTTGGGAAGGGCGAATGGGGCGGTGATTCGAGTTGCGGGTGACAAAGACATGCGCCGCCGCAGGTTTGTGATGATGAGGAGTTGATTCGCGTACCGTGACAGGCGATGCGGTTCGGTGTTCGCGGGGTTTTCTCCGCGAAGTGGTGGGTCAAGAGGCCAACCTTACAAAACTACGAAACCGAATGCAGATGAAGACCCGAATCGAATTCCAATCTCTGAATATGAACATGCGTGGATTGTGACGTCGCCCGCCCCGAATGGCGAAACTCCTTTGGGGTTTGAGAGTCACAATGCATCGTTTTCCCAGGGTAGACGACGTACGGCAACCCTGGGCTAAAGGCAGAACGCCGTTGGCGTTCTTAGATATGGCCCAGCGTCGCCGCCCGCGCCGCCTGCTCGGCCTCGTGCTGGTTCAGGAGGGATGCCTGGGCCTTGACGGTCGTGGCCGCAAAATCCCCGGCCTGGGCCTTGGTCAGCCCGATCTCTTCCGCGTTCTGGTCGAAGACCGGGACATGGGCCTGACACCACTCCAGAAAATCAGCGGTGCGGCCTCGTGGAAGCGTGGACATGGGCTGGCGCTCCTGAAAACGCGGGTGACAGCCATTCGGCATCACCCCGCATCCCTCTGGTCGGCCGCCAGTGGCACGCACCTTCGCAAAATCGTCAGAAATTGGCGGAAAATATCCATCATTCGCCGCAAACTCTTGAGGATTTGCGGCAGAAGCACTAAGAAATGTCAGAAATCATCCTGCTTTTGTGACAAAAGCAAGATGATCCGTCGCGTTTACAGAAAGAAACAAGGCAAAAGCAATCATTTTTCTGACATATGCGAGATGTGCCGGAGTGCCACGTCCCCACGCCGGAGCGGCGTATCCCCAGCCCGAAACCGAATGTCCGAATGGACGATGGGCAACTGGAGTCATAGGATACTCGTTATTCGAAAATTGACCGGGCCGTCTATCGTCGTTATTTCAAAGGACCGGTCACCCGTCCGCACTCCAGTGACCAAGGTAAAGGATTCCGATATACTTCTTCACGTTTTGTAAGCAGTTTTGCTGACGATCATCGTGGCGCACGCAGAAGCGGCGGGCCGCCCCAGCCCGAGCAGGAACGGAGATTAAGCATGACAATTTTGAGGAAGCGACTAGCACCAACGATCCTCTTACTTGCCGTTTTTCAGCATCTTGAGGATCCCCGTGTCGTATCAGCTGGCGCGCCGAACTTGATTGCCGATGTTTGCTTTAGGCATGGGATCGAGGCAATAAACAACAATAACGGCCAAAATGGGTATTCAAGCATCGAAGTAGATTCGTTACCATTCGAGGCCTCGATCTTCGCGGAGAACTTGGACACTCCGCCTAACGTATCGGGATGGGCTAGTTACGACTTCACGGATGATGGTTCAGAGGTGAAGCTTGAGATCACCACAGACTATGCCATAGGCGAATTGGCCCCATCAATAGGTGCTTGGCCCATCGTACGCACATTCAATGAGCATTCCTTATTTAATGCCAATCTCTGTACATTCGAAACAACCGTACCTATGGAACTTACCGTGTCGGCCAGTAACACGCTAACGCCATTTGATTCTACTGCTACCCCGAGCTGGTACGTTTCTGCTTATTTTGACGTCCGTAAGCACTTACCTCCAACCAACGAATTGACAACCACCGTACTGCACTTGAATCACTCTGATGGATATACGAGTGCTCTAGCTGGATCTGTCTTCTTAGAGCCCAATACTCAATACTCGATATACGAGTTCATTCAAACCTATGTTGAAGGATCATGGGTGAGGCCCTTTGATGGTGGGGATGGCTTTAGCACGGTGCTGGTATTCATGACTCCGTGCATTGCTGATGGTGACATGAACCTGGATGGCATGGTAGATGGAATGGACATACAGTTGTTTACAGCCGCCGTAATAGAAGGCTCGACGTCTGCCGTCGATATTTGCAAGGCCGATTTCGATGGCAGCTATGTGATCGAATCAGGAGACGTGGAAGCGTTTGTAATAGCTCTCCTGATGTAACCGCGCAATATTCGCCCGGGTGACCCGTCCCGTTGGGCCCTTTCGGAAAGGGTCAGGATAATTTAAACGCGGCGATGCCGTTCGCGCGGCACAATCGCCAAATCTTCCGATGCCACCTCAGGCACCTTCGGCCTGACATGCTTCCCCGGCGCTGGCAACGCCCCGCCGTCCCCTCATCCGCCATCATCCTCCCGCCCGAAAGAAAACCCGCTGTATTATGCGTTCTCTCATTCCTAATCTCTGGGGCCGGAGAGGAGAGAATCGGAAAGTGGTCTCCATCGCCAAATCGCCCAATCCATACTCGTGTTTCTATTCCTCCGGATGCCTCTGCACGTCCTCCTCCGGAAACGGATCAATTTTCGGCGTCGGCTGAATCACCTCCAGCGGAATCGAGTTGACGGACCTTTCGTCCCGGACCTCTCGGTTCTTCTTCCGCTTCGCCCGCCTTTGGGCCGGCGAATCGCCGGGTGTCACCGGCGTGGCCCTCGCCCTTCGCGGCGGACGCTTGCCCGCCTTGATGTCTTCGTCGAATTGACGCTTCGTCCGCAGGATGTGGTGGTAATGCTGCACGAACCGGTGCGCCTCATCCCGCACCTGCGAGAGCACCCGCAGCGCCGCATCATTCCGCGCCAGCTTGATGGGCCGGTTCCGTGCCTGGATGTAAATCTCCTCCTCGCGCTTTGCCAGCGAGATCACCATCGGCGGCTTCACGAACGCCTCCGACACCGCCTCCAGCGCGGCATGCAACTGGCCCAGCCCGCCGCCCGTGAGAATGATGTCCGGATAAAGCTCCTCGCCCTCCGCCGCCCGCCGGTACCGCCGACGCACCACCTCGCGGAGAGAAATGTTGACGCAGCGCGGTGTTCGCGTTTTCGTATCGTACATGCCGGAATATCGAAGAGCACACTTGCCGGGTGGCACGTTTTTCTTTACCGCAGTGTCTTATGGTCGGCGAGTCAACGACTCGGCCACAATTTACAAATCTCGACTTGACTTTCCAGATATATGTTCGACCTTTGTTAGGTATCACCCGGCCCACCCCGGAAGCCCGCACATGCCCCAACCCTCCCCCTCGGCCCCTCGAACCCATTTCCTGTTTCGACGTTTCGACATTTCGGCGTTTTGGCGTTTGCTCCGGACCCCACTCACTATCTGCAATCTACGTCGAATACACCCACCGCCCCACCACAATCGCCGGGATCAGCAAACACAAAATCACCCCCGCCGCCGGCAGGCCGGCCGTCGTCGCCCCGATCACCGCCCCCCAGCCGATGATGCCGAAAATAAACGTCTTCATCGCATATCGCACCATGCCGGGCGAGGGCCGGCGGATGGCCCGCAGCCCCACGCGCCCGAGATGCACCGCCAGCGCCATCCACAATATCACCGCCGGCGCTGTCGGCTCCCCCGCCGATGCCGTCAGCACGCCCAGCGCCAAGAGCGCCACCACAATCCCGAAAAACCCGATCACCAGCCGCCGCCGGCCGACCGTCCCCGCCTCGTCGCGCCCGAAATGGGTGAACGACGCAACGAAGATGCCGAATGCAATGACCATCGCCGCCACATGGCGAAAGGTCGCCTCGTCGCCGAACCGCCCCAGCGCCAGCGGCAGGGTCAAATTCAGCGCCCGGCAAAGCCCCATGCCGATGGGCCCCAGCGCCGTCTCCTTCAGCACGAGGTCATACAGCAAAATGGCCGCCAGAAGCCCGACGGCCGTCAGTGCCGTAAAGTTGACACTCTCGAACACCTTCAGCGGCTGCGTCGGAGACCAGGCCAGCGTCGCACAGATCAGCCCAAGTGCGCACAGCGCCGCCGCCAGCCGAACGGCCGCCGGCCGGCCGATGCGACCCGATGGCAACGGCCGCTCTGGCCGCTCGCGCCGATCGATCTCGATATCGCGAAGGTCGTTGATCACGATGCCGGCGGCATACAGCGAACAGGATGCACCCACGAGCAGAAGCAGCGAGGCCGAAAGATGCACCTCTTGAACGATGAAAAAATAACCGGCCAGAATATCCGCCGCCGCCGTGAAGAGATTGGGCAGCCGCACCAGCTCGCAATAGGCTTTCAGTTTCATCATCGCGCCTGCCATCGCCCGTGGAACACCGGGATTGCATCATATCGTCGACGCGATGTTTTCGAGATGGGCCTTCGCCTCCCGCCCGGCCCGGTCGGGATCATCGACAAAGGGATACAACTCGACCGTGATCCACCCGGTGTATTTCGTGTCGCGTATGGCCTTCAGGCTCGCGGCGAAATCGATGGCCCCGGTGCCGGGAACCAGGTGATGATGTTTGCGCGATGCGGCGATGTCTTCGACGTGGTAGTGCCGCGTGTGCGCCGTCATTTTCGGAATCCAGGCCGAGGGTTCCTCGCCGACGCAGTAGGCATGGCCGATGTCGAAGTTGAGCTGCATGCAGGGCGAATCGATTCGCCCGCGCAGTTCGAGATACTGGTCGAACCGCTCGATCAACAGCCCCGGCTCCGGCTCGACCAAGAGCAGCACGCCCTCGCGCTCCGCATGTTCGACGACGGGCTTCAACTCCTCGACGAACAGGTCCATCGCCGCCCCGTAGGCGCCGGCGCCTTCGATGGGCCCGCCCGGCTCGGTGGTGATGCAGGGCGCGCCGATTTTTCGTGCCATCGTTATGGCACTTTTGGTGTGCTCCGTGCGAATGCGGCGGTAGGCGATGTCGGGCTCGATCCAGCTCGGATGCCAATAGGGCTGGCGGGCGTCGCCGATTTTGTTCATCATGAATGCGTTGATGTTGGAGATTTCGAGACCCAGCCGGTCGAGCGTTTTCCGCGCGCCGTCGATCGCCGCGTCCGAGGTGTCGCCCGGCCACAGGTGCGGGCTGTCGGCCATCAGCTCCACCCCGCGATAGCCCAGGGTCGCGATGCGCGCGAGCGCCGCATCCAGCGGATATCGCATGTAGGCGTTGCAACTGTAGGCCAGCTTCAGTGTCACCGACGTGTCTTTCGCGCCGCAAGTTCGGTTTGGACATAGTTGTGCAGCAGCGCCATCTGCTGCGAAAAAATCGTGCTCCGCCACATCCATCGGCGACTTGAAGAAGCACGCCAGGTGGGTCATCACCCCGGCATGCCCCGGCCGGCATGATAATCCGCCAGCCGCGCCAGATCGATCACCAGCGGCGCCGCCAGCACCGAATCGCATCCCTGCCAGACGAATTGCAGAATCATCTTCACACCCAGAAATCCGCGAAAGTGAACGTGATCCCAGGCCGTCTTCCAGTCGTGCAGCGACTGCACATATTCGATCGTCGTGCGCGTCTGCGGCGCAGCCGACGATCGAACCCACGACGCCATCCTTCTTGCTCAGTTTGGATGATTTGTTTTCGACCGAATCGAGCACGGCCCCGTCGCCATTGCCCAGTACGTTGTGCCCCACCCAGCTTGCAATTTCAAAGTGCCGGTCGCGAAACATCGGCGCCCAGCACCGTCTTGAGAAGCGTTTCGCCGGTCTTGCCGTCGCTGCCCATGATCGGCACGCCGCGGCTTGCCGCCAGCTCCGTATCGCGGGCACATCGCACCCCAGCGACGGCGTGAAGCAAACGAACGGCATCTCTTCCTCGATGGCCGCAATCGCATACAAACTGCTCGCCGGCAACGGACAAACGCGCCGTTTTAATGCGGCGTCGAGCGCTGTCCATGATTGATGCTCGCGCGTGAGCTTAAAGGGCGGCTCGGTCGACGCCACATGCACCACCACGACGCGATCGAGCCGATGACGTTTCGCAAAACTCGCCAGGTCGCGCCGAAACTGATCGACTATTGTTCGGCCCGTTCCGGCCCGCCGCGCGCCGGGCCGCGTCGCCAGGCGCGTGATGGCCGGCCCGCATCGAATCGCGTGCCCCGGCCGAATTTCCTTTTCGAATTGCCTGAGGTCGATCTGTACGGACTTGAGGAGACTGTCGGAGAAGATTTTGCTTTCGCTGGCCAACTCTTGAGCGGCTTCGATCACCGTGCGCCGGCCGATCTCATGTCCGCCCAAAACGATTTCATCCAGCGGCGCCAAGTCCAGTTTGTTGACCGGCCAGCATTCCGTCGTCAACCCAAGACCCGACGCCAAGCCGCGGCGCATGGCCGCCAACCCCACGGCCACGGTGGCCGAAATATTGCCGGTCGCGCCAATCAGCCAAAGTCCTGTTTTTCGGGAAGTGGGTTTCACGCGCGGTTTGAACTCTCTTTCACGGGTAAATCATCGCCCGCATAGGAGATTCGTCAAACGGCGCGGCGAGCATGATCGAAGGAATGTAATGCGAAGACGATTCGAAAGGCCGCATGCGGCTATCGGGCGTCAACTCAAACGCATGAATCGTTTTGAAATTGTACGATGTTCCGAGAATATGCAATTTCCCGTCGAATGCGCGACCAGGGACTTGAACCCCGAACCCGCTGATTAAGAGTCAGCTGCTCTGCCAATTGAGCTAGTCGCGCAAATCGCTGCCGCCCCAAGGTGACAACGACGAATGCTGAATCGTAGCGAAATGACGAATGGCGTCAAGCATTCGGAACCGGGCCAATGAAAGCGATGGCATCTTGAGGGATCCTCGGATTCCCGCTCGAACGAAATCGCAGGCACCCTCGCGAAAAACATGACGATTTTCGCCGTCAATCGATTAGAATCTGATCACACTTCGATCAGAGCGAATCCCGCAGGATTTTGCCTTGGTCGATACATTAGAAGGAGCGATCACGGATGATTTTGATTTTCTTAATCGGCAACGCTTTGTCCCTTGGCGCCGCCATGTTCGTTGAATTCGGTTTGTGGGATTTGATCTGGCAGGCGCTGCAGCCTTAGCGCGCCGAGCAGCCGATCGCGGAATATTGACAAGATCGGCAAACGGCCCAATGATAGACCGCTCGCTTGGGCGTTTAGCTCAGTTGGCTAGAGCGCGTGGTCGACATCCACGAGGTCACAGGTTCAAGTCCTGTAACGCCCAGTGTTTCTTGCTTATCCAAACTGTGGATTCCCGGCTCGTTTCGGGTCCCTGGCGGATGAAGGGGGTGATGATGGCCCTCCCGGTTGATGCGAATTTCCCGTCCCGACGCACGTCCGCTCCGCGCGACCAACTTCGGTCGGCATTTACCTTAATTGAACTGTTGGTTGTGGTTGCGATCATCGCGCTGCTCATTTCGATTTTGCTTCCCGCACTGAGCAATGCCCGCGAAGAAGGCCGAAAAGTGAAGTGCCTTGCCAATCTTCGCGAAATTGGCCGCGGGCTTTATATGTACATGAATGATAACGATAACGGCATTCCGTGGATTCATCCCCACCCCGCCGCTTCGATTCGTTCTCAGTTCGTCTGGGGTGGGTTCATCGCTCCGCTGCCCGAGCCGGCCTTCGGTACGAATATCGACTACATGAAATGGCAGGCAGAAGACCGGCCGCTGAACAAGTATGTCGCGCCTGGTGTAAGCGGTTCGGACACCATCGGCACTTATGTTTGTCCAGGTGATCGAACGCGCGGATTTGGGACGATTGGCAGCCTTCCTGCATACGATGTGAACGAACACGACGCCATGTCATCCTGGAAGGCGGCCGGCAACAGCTATGCGATCAATTGGTGGTGGATGAATTACTATTACCCCGGCTCATGGGGCACCACTCAAATGAATAGCAAGTCGCCGGCCATGGTCAAGGAATTGATCGGTGGGCGGGCATCGACATTTGTCGTCATTTATGAATCGTATTGCCATTTTCTCTTGCAGGATGCCGACCACACCGGCGCGGGGTTGATGGCCAAAGGCTGGCATCGCAAATTCTCAAATCACTCCATCCTGTTTCTCGACGGCCATTCCGAAAACCGATTTATGAAAACCCGTTATCCGTACGGTGTAGGGTGGACCATCTGGCCACGACCCCGCCCCCCCGGCGGACCCACATGATTTCGGGAACAATTGGCAGAGAATTTACGTTATCCAAGAGGGGGCCAACCTCGTTTGACGGCTCGAAAAGCCGACTTATGGCCCTCTATTTGCTGTCGTCAATGGCGAAATCTTGATGTGACAGACAGAATCTGTTAACGTTCCCAATAGGGAATACTGAAACGGCGATCGAGTATCAAGAGACGCGGATTCTTGGTTAATTTCGTTGCAGAAGTTCGCGAAGGAACAGTCTCTAATCGCACCAAATCGGAATCCGCCTTGCCCCGCCCGCATGCTCGGTCAAAGCCGAGTCGAATTTCAAGCCCGCTGCCAGGAATGCCATTATGAATCGTCGCGCACAATTAATGACACTGAGTTGCCTTTCGTTGGTCGTCAGTAATTTCATGCCGCAGTTTTCCGTGGCGGACGTGCTCGTCCAGCCGGCGTTCACAGCGTCTCAATCGGCCGGCACGGTCGACTCGGGGCTGGGTCGCCGCGACCTCCATCGAATATCAAGTTGTCTTTGATCAGGAAGTTTACATGCCCAGGCGGCATGGCTTCGATTGCGATTCGTCGACACCAGTCTCGGCGGCGATATCGCGGGCGGCCAGGGGCGCTTACCTGCGGCTCACCTCGCTGGCCGACGGCGCGGTGCAAACCATGAATGCCACGCATTTGGCACAATGGAACAACACGTCGGCCTATTTCAACGGCGACGGCGTTCGCGTGGAACTGCTGACCACCAGCCAGTCGGGTTTTTGCCGCGTGGCGGTCGATGAAGTGACGTTTGAGATTCCGGAAGACAGTTTCGACGGCGAGGAGGATATCGCCCCGCGCTCATACTGCGATACCTACGACAACCGCGAGCTGTCGGACGATCCGCGTGTCGCACGGATCATCATCACCACGGGCACTTCCACGGTCACAACAACCATCGGCACCGTATTCATGATCGATGATCCGAATCACACGTTTTTGACCTCCGGGCCGATTGCGAATTTGATCGACAACGATGCGGTGGTTCAGTTTCATGCGCCGCTGACTTACCCCAACGGATCAACGCTGAATCATCCGCCGCCCGAAGACCAGTACATCGCCGATTTCTCCTCGAAGCAATCCGCATCCGGCGCTGCGGGCACCGGCAATAACTGGGGATACTTCGGCGCATTTGCAAATTCAACCACCGGCCTGACGCCATTTCAGACCGAAGGAGACTATTTTGAACTTGCCTCGATCATCCCGCCGGTCGACGGCCGGGCCGTTCGAACCACCGGCAATGGATTCACGCAGCCGCCGATCTTCAGAACATGGAGTTTTGTTCAGAAATCCGAGGTCGGGGAATACACGTCATTCACCGGCACGCGCATTCTTTTTCGCAACGATCTGACAAATGGCGACTCCGGCACGCCGATCATTGACGACACCACCGACGAGGTCATCGGCATTGCCTCGGAAGATGGCTGCACGACAACCGGCGGCGCCAACGCGGCAACGGCGATTACCAATGCCAACCTTCGCAATGCGCTGAACCATCCGCTCGGTGTTTGCGTTGCGGTTGTTTTCAACCACCCGAACGGCCTGCCCGAACTACTCAATCCAAACGGTGGTACCGCGATTCGCGTTGAAGTGAGCGGAGCCAACGGATCAGAGCCTCAACCCGGCACCGGCCAACTGCATTACAACGCCAACTCGGGCGGCGGCTGGATCACTGTTCCAATGAATCAAGTTTCACCCAACATTTACGATGCCGTGTTTCCCGCCTTCGGTTGTGGAGCATTTGTCAATTACTACTTCAGTGTGGAAACAACCACTGGTATTCGGATGCCCGATCAGATTTCGAATCCGGTCAACACCTTTTTGGCCATTTCCGCCACGACCATTAATGTCATCGCCAATCTCAATTTCGAAGATGTATCGGGGTGGTTCGTCGATAATGTTTCGCTGACCACGGGAGCATGGGAAAATGGCATTCCGGTCCGCAACACGACCACCGGCAATCCACCGCCGCCTGGCGCACCGGCGACCGATTTCGATGGGTCCGGCAAATGCTGGGTTACCGGAAATGTGTTGGCCAACGGAGATGTCGATGGCAACGCGACACGGCTACGCTCGCCCACTTACAATCTCGCGGCCACTTCAAATGCCTACCTTTCCTATGCCCAGTGGTACACAAACGTTCCGGCCGACACGGACCTGCTGACAGTTCAAATCTCGAGAAACAACGGCATTGAGCTACAACACCCTTGAGACGATCGGTCACCACGACAACTGGGCCGTATCGCGCTTCAAGCTCAGCGACTTCGGTCCGGTTACGTCACAGATGCGTTTTCGATTTGTTGCGCAGGATCCCACCAACAACTCGCGAACCGAAGCGGCGCTCGACGCATTTTCGATCATCGATTATGTGTGCGATTCCGGCGAGTCCATTCTCTGCATGAAAGGCGACCTCGACGATAACGAAGTGGTCGATGCGCGGGACATCACCGGATTTATGGCAATGCTGCTGAGCGGCGGCGGATCGGGCACGCAGCCGTTCTGTGCCACCGACATGGACGGGGACGGCATTCTCGAAGCGACCGACGATCTTGAATCCTTCGTGAACTGCATCGTGAATGGCAACTGCCCGTAGGCCGGGGCAATCACGCGAGATCGTGGATGGGGATGGCAAAACCGATTCGAACCGCTGTGACCTTTTGCGTCGCCCTGATCGCGATGTTGTCCTCGCGCGCTGCCGCACAAACGGCCGAGCTGTTGAATCCCCATCAGTCCTTTCCAATTTCCATTTCGTCTGGAAGCCTGGAAAATAACTCGGATGACACCATGTGTCTGTTTGCCGAACCGATACATTTACCCGGCGCTCATTGGTTGCGCGTGTCATTTGGAACGGTGCACCTGCCCCGGCCTGCCTGGAGTGCCAATAATTTGGCACACATTCGACTGACCTCGGCGTTGGACGGCGCCGTTCAACTGCTCGATGCCCGTTCGATACGGGAGTGGCGACACACGTCGGCCTACTTTAATGGCGACACCGTGCTGGTTGAGCTCATTTCTCCGCCCGGCGCAGGCCCCTGCCGAATTGACATTGATGCGGCGCTGTTCGACGGCGAATCCGTTGAACCGCGCAATACCTGCGACGCAACAGACGATCGGATTCCGTCCAACGATGCCCGCGTGGCCCGGCTATTGCCGATCGGCTGCACCGGCTGGCTGATACGCGATGCGAATTTTAATTTCCTCACGGCTGGGCACTGCGCTGCGGGCGGTGGAACGTCGCTGGCGGTGGCTGAATTCAATGTGCCGTTTTCAAACGTGGGTGGACTCATCAACCATCCACCGCCGTCGGACCAGTATGCCGTGGATCCGGCATCCATTCAAAAGGCGTCCATCGTCGACATTGGAAACGACTGGACCCATTTCGGCACCTTTGACAACTCGACCACGGGTCTCACCGCCTACGAAGCGCAGGGCGATGCCTTTGCTCTGTCGCCCATTGCCCCGACGGCCGGCACGATTATTCGAAAGACGGGCTGCGGAACGACCGATTCGACGGTTCCGCGCGAATGGAATCAGGCCCAAAAGACGCTGGCCGGGCCGCTCAACAGTTTCTCCGGCACGACACTCAGCTATCGCATCGACAGTTCCGGCGGCGACTCCGGCTCGCCAGTTTTCGATGACAGCAGTCAACTGGCCGTGGCGATTCACACCAACGGCGGCTGCACCTCCACCGGCGGTACGAATCGCGGTTGCAGCACTCTGCACCCGGACTTGCAAACCGCCATCGCGAATCCTCAGGGCGTTTGCATTCCCCGCTTTTTCGATTTCGCGTTTCCAAATGGACGGCCGCAATGGATCGATCCACTTGGCGGAACCGAGCTGCTGGTCGAAGTGACCGGTCGAAACGGCCATGTGCCGGCAGCCGCCGGCGTTTGGCTCTGGGTCGATTCGGGCGATGGATTTGAATCGCGTCAGCTGGAATCCATCGGCGGCTCGTTGTTTCGAGGCCCATTTCCGCCGACGGTCTGTGCCGAAACACTGAGATATTATGTGACGGCATCGACCGAAACGGGCAATATGACGCCGGAGCCGCTCGCGGCCCCCGCCGAGTCATTTCTCACACTGGCCGCACAAAGTGTCACAACACTGGCATCATTTGACTTTGAAACATCGGCCGGCTGGACGGTTCAGAATATCAGTGTGGTTTCGGGCGCATGGGAGCGCGGCATCCCCGCCGGCGACGGCACCCGCGGAGATCCCCTTTTCGATTTCGACGGATCGGGTCAGTGCTGGCTGACCGGAAACGCGATCGGCGATTCGGATGTCGACGGCGGACCCACCGGCTGTGGTCGCCATCGTTCAATCTGACCGGTGCAACATTGCCAATGATCTCCTACGCGCGATGGTTCACGAACGACACCGGCGAGGATCGGCTGCTCGTCGAACTCTCAAACAATTTTGGCGTGTCGTGGGTACCTGTCGAAAGCGTGGCGGGCGCAACGAACTGGCAGCAACGCTTTATTCGCGTGGCGGATTTCATCCCGCCGACCAACATCACGCGCATCCGCTTCTCGGTGGCCGATGATCCCAACAACTCGCGGGCGGAGGCGGCGCTAGACGCGGTGATGGTCTTCAATGTCACTTGCCCTGAACCCGCGGCCTGCCGCAAGGGCGATGTCAATCAGGATGGCCGCATTGACGGTCAGGATGTGGACCTGTTTGTGGAACTCCTGACCGGCGGCGGCACGCCAGGATCGGCCAGTTATTGCGCGGCGGACCTCAATGGCGACACCGAGGTGACGCTGGTGGATTCCCAATTGTTGACAGATTGTCTGATTCTCGGGAATTGCCCGTAATCAAACGCGCTTCACGAGCTTACTAACAAACTAATAATGCGGAAAGCCGAATTGGTTTACTCCGGCTTGTCGCCGCTGAAATCGTAAATCCACTTTTCGTTGCCCCGCTCATAGCCGAGCAGCTCATCGGGCTTGAAATAGAGGCCCATTTCAAACTGAGCGGCCTCCGGCGAATCGGAACCGTGAATTAAGTTGAAGCTGTTGGACAGGCCAAAATCGCCGCGAATCGTTCCGGGCTCGGCATTGCTGCCAAACGTGGCGCCCATCATCTTGCGGGCGACGGCGATGGCATTGTTGGCCTGAAGAACCATGACGACAACCGGGCTGCTAGTGATATACTGAAGCAGGCGGGGATAGAACCCCTTGCTCTTGTGGACGCCATAGTGCTTTTCGGCAAGATCTTTTGATATCTGCATGGCCTTCATGGCGACGATTTGAAAGCCCTTTTCTTCGAATCGGGTGATGATCCGGCCGGCCATTCCGCGTTGGAGAGCGTCGGGTTTGAGAATAATCAGCGTCTTTTCCACGTGTGAATCCTTGTTGCAGTTTGATTTTTCGACGATTTACAAGACCTCAGTGTAGCCGTGAGGCCGGCCGCGTCAAACGGCGGACTTTTGCCACGAAACCGGCAATTTTCGTGCGATCCAATTCCCGACGAAATTCGCGGTCCGACCCCGCGGCTCATTCGTGTTAGAATCACGGGATGTTCAATTGGTCCTCGCCGACAATGGAGAACACCAACATGATCAATAACCGAAAGATGCTTCTTCCCGCCGTCATTCTGCTGGCCGCCCCCGTTCTCATGGGGCAAACCTGCGGCATCGACTTCAACCCCAACGGCAACCAGAACAACAACAACAACAACAACAACGACAGTGCGGCCGTGATCCGCATTTACGGCGACGGCTCGGCCGGCGCCAAGGTCGTTTCCGGCGATGAGAACTGGAATACGGCGGACAATCGGCAGACCAATCTTCAGTTCACCGATCTGACCATCAATGAAGGCGTCACGCTGATCCTCCCCAGTGGCATGACCATCCGATGCAAAGGCACATTCGAGAATAATGGCACCATCTTCGTCAGGCCGGCGGCCGAAGGCGGATTTGCGGGCCTTGATGATCCCAACGGTCCGGACTTTGCGTTTATCACCATTCCGCCAGCTCTGGGCATCGCGACGCGAACGGAGCAGCAGGGAGAGGCCGGCCCCAGTGCGGGCGTTAAGCCGCGCCGGCGCCGGTGCGGCCGGTCTGAGCGAGTTTGAGTCACGCGTGGTGCTGGCGCCTTCGACCAATGCGGGTAGTGGCGGAGCGGCAGGCGGTCTGGATACCGATGCCGACACCGGCGTGAGCAGTAACGAGGGTGCGGATGGCGGCGGCTCGGTCGTTATCATCGCGCGCGACGGCATCCTCAACCATGGCACAATTCTCGCGGAAGGGCAAAATGGCGAGGCTGAATCCGGCAACGATCTTGGCGGGGGCGGAGGCGGCGGAGTGATCATCATGGCATCGACGACAATGATCTCCAACGATGGGTCGATTTCCGCCTCCGGGGGAAACGGGGCCGACTCCGACTCAAACAATGGTCCCAGCGGCGGTGGCGGCGGTGGAATCGTGCATATGATCGCCCCCGAAATTTCAAATGACGGTGAATCTGTCGCCAATGGCGGCAGCGCCGGTTCCAATGAAACACCGATCACAGACAACACAATGCGTTGGGCCGGAGGAGGCGGCGGTTCGGGTGGTGGTGTTGGGGGTCGGGGCGGGTCGATTCCGGCGGGCGATGGACCGGTGGTGGCCGGCGCGGCAACTGCGGGCAATGCCGGCTTCGTCTTCGAGTCTCAACAGGACCCGCAAACCATTTTGAAGTAATTCTCGATGGGCTGAGACCGGGCGCTGCTCAAATGGTCGATTTGAACGATTTCGTCCCATAGCAGGGATTTCTTATTGACCATTATACCCCTCTTTCGCCATCATTCCCGCTTTCGCGATTTGAATTAAGCCCTTGTCCGCACATAGGCTTAAGTAGGAATCGCTTGCACACCCAGACCGCGCCCGCGCGGCCAGCCAGCGGGAGTCCCACGAGTGACGGAAATGTCCACCGACCAGCCACTCTCCAATTCGAAGACAACCGCCCTGAGCGATACGCAGCTCGGCAAGGCGGCCGTCGACGCCCGGTTTGCAACCAAGGCGGAGTATGAGGCTTGCGTTGCCAAGCGCGATAAATTGCGCGAGCAGGGTCGTGAAATAAGGCTGGTGGATATCATGCTGAAGGCCGGATTCATCACCCCTTCGCAGGTGAAGCGGCTGAACAACCCCGCCGAGGACACCGGCAGCCAGTCGTTCATGCATATTCCCGGGTTTCACGTGAAGCAGAAGATCGGCGCCGGCGCGATGGCCAGCGTCTACAAAGCGAAACAATTGTCGCTGGATCGAATCGTCGCGATTAAGATTCTGCCGAAAAAGCTGAGCGAAGACCCGGAATTCGTTCAGCGGTTTTACAAGGAAGGCAAGGCGGCGGCCAAGCTCAACCACGCGAACATCGTGCAGGCGATCGATGTCGGCGAATACTCCGGCTATCACTATTTCGTGATGGAGTTTGTCGACGGCGAAACGGTCTATGACGAGCTGATGCGCAACCGGGTTTACACGGAAGCGGATGCGCTCAACGTTATCATCCAGATTGCCCGAGCCTTGGAACACGCTCATGAAAAGGGGCTGATCCACCGCGATGTGAAGCCCAAGAACATTATGATCGCCAAGGACAAAACCGCGAAACTCGCGGACATGGGCTTGGCAAGACAGGCCGACGATGCAGCGGCCGCGGAGGCGGAAAAGGGCCGGGCCTTCGGCACGCCGTATTACATATCGCCCGAGCAAATCCGTGGTGTTCCGGATGTCGATTTTCGAGCGGATATTTATTCGCTGGGGGGTACACTGTATCACATGGTCACGGGTCGTGTGCCTTTCGAAGGCGCCACCCCCGCATCGATCATGCAGAAACACCTGAAGCAGCCGCTCACGCCGCCGGACCACATCAACAAATCGCTTTCGACCGGACTGGCCGAGGTGGTGGAAAGGATGATGGCCAAAGATCGCACGGTTCGATACCAGTCGACGAAGGATCTCCTGATAGACCTGGAGCGGATTCGCGAGGGCAAACCGCCTTTGCAGGCGCGCGGCGCGTTCAATGAGAAGCTGCTTGAAAGCCTGACCGATGGCAGCCAGGAAAATATTTCTGAATTTTCTCAGAGCCATTCCGGCCAGCGCGTCATCACGCAAATGATCTATCCGGCCTGGTTGATTGCGATCGTGGTCGTTCAGCTTCTCGTCATCGTCATTCTGACAGTGCTGCTAACCGTGCTGAAGTGATCGACCGGCAATTTTCGCCGGTCAATGAACTAGAGCGACTGGCACCCGGCACTTCGACATACCCTCGAGCGACCAAAAGATATTTTTCAAATTAGGGACAATCCTAAGTAGCATCTCCAAGAATTGGTGATATATTTTGCCTGCCGCAACAAACAAGGAGGTGTAGTCCAACTCTTCCGCTTCCGCCTGGGCATGGATGCCCGGCAACGAATCTACCCCATTTCGCACCCCCGTCTTCACGTTGGCTGGTCCGCGCACACCAGAGGCACGCCCAGAGGACAAGGACGTCGACCTCGACCAGGAACAACGGAGTGTTCACAC
>JADJRI010000026.1 GCA_016712275.1 Planctomycetota bacterium | reverse complement strand
ATGGTGCTGTCGGCGACTTCGCGGGCGGCGGCGGTCGCGTAAGGAAGCGAACCTTGGTTGTCGCTCATCGGACCGTCCTGTTCCTTTTCGTCATTTGTGTTCATGGCAACAAGTGTTGCGTTGCGGGGGTTTTCGTCGCAGGGCTCGATGTCGCCGATCGCGATGTCGTTGGATGATTCTTCGCGGCCGAAAACCGGGGACGTGGGGCCGTACTCACTTGGTCCGGCATCGCCGACTGCGTTGCTCCGGCGGATCTCCTCACCGCGCTCGGAGACTTCGCGAATGGCCGTCATCATCGACGACACCAGATCGCCATATTCCGCCGCGGCGCGGTCGAGAATGGCACGCGCGCTTTCTGGTGTCATTCCATCGTTACTGGCAACGCGCTCTATTTCAGTCCTGAGTTCATCGGTGGCGGCGAGATTCGTATCAACCACCTGAAGGGCGAAGGAATATGCGACGCCCATGTTGTTCGCCCGGTCCATCGCCTCGACGCGAAACCAGACTTCGTGGTCGAAGGATTCCGGGGGCAGCACATAGCTGAGCGTGCCTTCATCGGCAAGTTCGCCCTGAATCTCAATCAGCCGCCCGTCATCGGACGTGAAATCCTTCATCATCCCGATGCGCACGGGAAACTCGATGAGGTGCGGATCGTTGGCCCGCCAAGAAATGGTGACTGTATCGCCCACGTTGTACCACGTTTGCTCCGGCTCGATCCACATTTCGACTTCGGGCGGACAGGAATCGACGTGATACACGCGCGCCGGGCGTGCAGGCACTTCGTTCGCCGGGTCCTGGCCCGGACCGACGAATCGCACGCCATAGTCGCCATCGCCCTTTACCTGCAATGGAAAGTAGGATTGGCCGCGGCCGAAGTGACCCTGCCTTTTCCAGTTGTAGCCATTGTCGCTTGTGACCCAGACAGACACGCGCGGGGTCTCGTTGGTATCGTAGTTGCCGGGCTGACGGATCATGATCGACTGGCGATTGGTGAAATAGTGCAGGGGGTCCGTCACCCTCGCCGTCGGTTCAGGCGTGAGGTCGTCGACCGGTGTCATGTATTCCGGCTGGTCATTCGCCCATTCGGGGCGCGTTTCGGTTGAGTTGGCGCGCGGTGTGCTGGAGCTGACTTTCCGATCGGACGGGCCGTTCGACGGTGAATTGCAGGCGGCGGAAAGAAGGCCGAGGGCCACGATCGAAACGCCAATGATCCATGTTCGGTGAAGCATGACTTGCATCCTTGCAGTGCTGCTGTTCCCTGTTTTCTGAAGTGTACCGGCGATTCTATCGGACGCAATTGTATTGTGCTGCAACGATTTGCGTCATTTCAGGCGTCGAATTGCGTTTTGAAACAAGCGCAGGCCGTCCGGTTGTAGATCAACCTCGTTTTCAGGGCTGAAAACGGGGGAGCCGGTGGGGGGCTGGGTGGCGAAGATGCATCGCTCCGGGTGGGGCATGAGGCCGAATACCCTGCCAGTGCTGTCGATCAGGCCGGCGACGTTGTCAATGCTGCCATTGGGGTTTTCGGGGAAATTGGGGCTTGTCTGCCACTGGTCGGCGGGCGATTGATGTTCATTTGATTGACCATCCGTCGAGCCATTGAGACGTGCGACGTAGCGAAGTGCGACCCGATCCTTGGCTGTCAGAATTGCCGCTCCTTCGTCGGCACCTTGAACAACGATGCGCCCCTCGCCGTGTGCAACGGGCAGGCGATAGACCTCTCCGCGGACAAGCAAGGGACACCGATCGGTTTCGGCACGAACATACACCCACCGATCCTCATAGCGGCCGCTCTCGTTGAGGGCGAGTGTCACCGCAGTGCCGGAATCGGGGCCCGGCAGCAGGCCAAGGCGGGTGATGACTTGAAAGCCGTTGCAGATTCCAGGACGAGTCCGCCGCGTTCGATGAAGGCAGCAGCTTGTCGCCGAGGTGGTGCCTCATCTGGTTGGCGAGAATTTTTCCACTGGCAATGTCATCGCCGTAGGAGAAGCCGCCGGGGATGGTGAGGGCCTGGAAGTTGTCGAGCAGCGCGGGATTCTCGCAAAGGCGATTGACATGGAGCCGCTGCGTTTTTGCGCCGACTGATTCCCATGCGAAAGCGGTCTCTTCGTCGCAGTTGATGCCGGGGGCGCGGAGAATGAGGATGTTTGGGGTTGGCATGCGAGAATGATAATCGGCCATTCAATGATTGGCCAAAACAATCGGCCGCCAACGAGCGGAAGCAGCAACGACGACGGACGAATGACGATTTGCCGGCAAGTGCATCCGACACATTGCGAAACCACGCACGGCTAGAGCGGTTCACGAATGAATGGCGCCACTTGGCGCTCGCACGGGCAAGCAAAAGGCCGCTTGCCCATGCCACCTATGACGGGTCACATGCAAACGTGCAATGCTCTAAGCGACTGCGCCGGCGGGTTTCTTGTCGTCAGAACTGCCTGTTCCCGTGGAGAATTCGGTTTTCCAAATTCGCATGATTTCCTCTGCGCCCTTCAGACCGTAGGTGCGCGGGCGCGGCGGAATGAGCGAGGTGTCGACGGGTTCGTCGGTGATTTTGGGGCCGTCGGCTGAATGGGTGGCGATTGTGGTTTTCAGCCACTTGTCGTTTCGTTTCTTGAAATCCTGGCACCAGCGGCGGGCCTGGGTGGTCAGGTCGTACTTGGCATTCGGATCGAGACCGGCAATGTCGAACGCGGGCTTGTAGTGTGCGCCGCGGCATTCATCGCGCCGCATCGCACCCATCGCGATGACCTTAGCCAGCAGGATCATGTCGCCTAGAGCGCGCGTGAACGAGAGATTCTGATTCGTCCATTTGCCCGAGTCGGCCAGCGGGGCGCGCTGATATCGCTCCGCGATCTGGTCGATTTTTTGATGGTCTGCATGATCTTTCATTGTGGCGGACCACGGTGCAGTTGGCCGTCATGGACTTGCCGAGCTCGTCGTGCAACTGATAGGCATTTTCGTTGCCGCTGCGGGCGACAAGCTGATC
Organism: Planctomycetota bacterium; assembly: GCA_016712275.1. Taxonomy (GTDB): domain Bacteria; phylum Planctomycetota; class Phycisphaerae; order UBA1845; family UTPLA1; genus JADJRI01. Next base: position 47,756 of record JADJRI010000026.1, on the reverse strand, counting down.
CATCTGGTCCTTGTGTTTTCGCACGGCGCGATCAAAGACCGATTCCGGCAGGTCGCTTGCCGATTGCTTCAACGACTTGAAATAGGTTTGAAGCGTCGGGCCGAGCATGAGCCCGGCGAAAATACAGGAAAGGAGGGAATTGGCTCCAAGGCGATTCGCACCGTGATACTGATAGTCCGCCTCGCCGATGGCGTAGAGGCCGGCGATGTTCGTCCGCTGATTGCGCGGCGAACCGTAGACGAGGCCGCCGGTCTGTTCATTCTTTTCAAAGTCGACCCAGACGCCGCCCATCGAATAGTGCACGGCCGGAAAGATTTTCATGGGGCTGGTGCGCGGGTTGCCGCCGCCGAATTTTTCGTAAATGGCAAGGATGCCTTCGAGTTTGTGGTGCGCGGAGGCGGGAAGCATCGTCAAGTCAAGATAGACGCAGAAGTCGTTTTTCTCGACGCTGAGGCCGCCATTGGCGCAGACATCGAAAATCTCGCGGGTGGCGATATCGCGCGGGACGAGATTGCCGTAAGTGGGATACCGCTCTTCGAGGAAGTAGTATCGCTCGTTTTCGGGAATCGAGTTCGGATCGCGCGGGTCCTGCGGCGTTTTCGGCACCCATACGCGGCCGCCTTCGCCGCGAGCGCTTTCACTCATGAGGCGAAGTTTGTCGGCGCCGGGGATGGCGGTGGGGTGGACCTGGATGAACTCGCCGTTGGCGTACTTCGCGCCTTCCTTGTAGACGCGGGCATTCGCGCCGCCGGTGCAAATCATCGACATGGTGCTCTTGCCGAAGATCAGGCCGCAGCCGCCGGTGGCCATGACGACGGCGTCGGCCTTGAGGGCCTTGATCTCCATGGAGAACATGTCTTGAATGACACAGCCGCGGCACGCGCCGTTGTCGTCGAGGATGGAGCCGAGGAATTCGTGGAATTCATAGAGCTTGACCATGCCCTCGGCTTCCCAACGGCGAGTCTGCTCGTCGAGGGCGTAGAGAAGCTGCTGGCCGGTGGTCGCGCCGGCGAAGGCGGTGCGTTTGTAGAGGGTGCCGCCGAATCGTCGCCGGTCGAGATGGCCTTCGGGGGTGCGGTTGAGGGACGCCGAGACGGTCGAGCAAGTCGATGACCTTCGGCCCCCAGTCGGCCATTTCCTTGACGGGCGGCTGGTTGTTCAGAAAGTCGCCGCCATATACCGTGTCGTCGAAGTGGAGGTATTCGCTGTCGCCCTGTGCCCGCGTTGTGGCATTGACGCTGTTGATGCCGCCTTGGGCGCAGACGCTGTGCGAGCGTTTGACGGGGACCATGCTGACGAGGTCGACGGCGATGCCGAGTTCCGCCAGTTTCATCGCGGCGGCCAAGCCCGCGAGGCCTCCGCCGATTATTGCTACGCGTTGATTTGCCATGTGATTCTGCTCAGTCTATCCGAAAGTACTCGGCGTAGTTTTCGCCGATTTGGACTCATTGCCTTGATGACTAATTCAGGATGTTGAATGGCAAATGCGGAACGGGGTTGCAACGTTAGTCCATGTGATCCGCTAATCAGCCGTTCTTCTCCAATTTCAGTTTTGTTTTGTCTCTTCGACGACCGTCGTGGAGCCGCGACCATTTGTATCGCTCGGCGTTCCTTTTGTCGCGATGCCGTACAACGACAAGGCGCCCAAGCTAAACAACGAAAGCCCGATTACTACCGCGACATAGCCGAACCGTTGTTAACGCCTTCGCGCCGACCGTGATGCCCCAACTGATGCAAAATGTCCACAGACCGTTTGCAAAGTGATAACAAGCGGCGGCGAGTCCGATGATGTAGAAGGTAAACACAAGAGACGATGCCACCGGAATGCCCCATGGCTGCCAGTTCATCATGCCATCGTAAGTCGTTTGAAAGAAGTTGCCCGTCTCAAGGAAATGGTGCCGCGCCGATCCATCCGGCATTGTCGGCCAGATCAGGTGCGCGAATCGAAACTTGGCCAGGTGAACGATTAGGAAGACGAACGCGATGTATCCGGTCACGCGTTGTAACGTAGCGTTTCTTCGCCATGTAAGGATATTGAGCGGAATTGTAATCCGCACTCATGGCAATCTTAATGCCGTAAATGGCGTGAAAAGCGATTGGCAGGAAAATACCGAAAATCTCAAGAAAGGGCAGGAAAGGCAAATCGGCAATAAACTGTACCGACTTGTTGAATCGTTCGGGTCCATAGGCCGCCATCGAGTTGGTGATGAGGTGTTCGATGAGAAACACGCCGACCGGGACGACGCCCGAGAGGGAATGCAATTTGCGAAGCAGAAAGTGATTGCGTTCGAGCAACGATTGGGTGGGGGGGGCTGATGACGTGGACAAAGGAGTTTCACCCTGGTAAATCTGGACCGCTGACCCCGGCAACCGTTCGCCGGAGGGCACGAATTCCGCACGGGAGTTAGCCTAAGGACCGCTTCGAAAGGCGTCAACCGTACCGACTCCGGACTCTTTAGGGATTGCATTAAAGTAACCCAGCCATGTGGGGAAAATCGACCCATTGCGCTGCTTTCGCCGTAGAATCTCATGGGCAATCATAGTACGGGAAATCGCGCCAGCCCCGTGATTGCGGGCCACCCTGTGCACCGCGGTGCGAGCGGTGATCGGTTGACTGACGGCATCGATCGGGTAAGCTAAGATTTCACGGCGGGCGACCTAGGTCGCGCCTCTTGGAGAGGTGGCTGAGTGGCTTAAAGCGGCGGTTTGCTAAACCGTTGTACGGGTTAATCCCTGTACCGGGGTTCTGAATCCCCCTTCTCCGTTATTCACAGCACATCTCGCGTGGGCAAATTGTTCACAGCGCCACTGGATCGAATGCGCCCTGCGGCCATTCACAGTTTTGGCATTCAATTTCTCAGTCGATCCAAATAGGAACTTGTGCGGCAAGCCACGCTTGAAAGTGGCGATTGGCGCGCGGCCGCCGGGCTGCGAAACAAATCGATTTTTGGCGATCATGAATTGCGTACGATTTGCGATCTTTAACTGAACGCCATTTGCATCACGGTCCTACGAGCAATGCGGTGAACGGCTCGATGTCGCGTCCGTCGACTTGGCCGTCGCAGTTTACGTCGGCCCGATATATGTCGGGCACATTTGTATTCACATCGATCAGCACGCCGACGAACGGCGCGATGTCGTTCATGTCCACGAAGCCATCATCGTTGACATCGGCTGATGCGTTGACGGTGACAGTGAAACTGCATGTCGCCGCCTGATTGGCCGCATCGGTTGCCGTGTAGGTGATGGTTGTGGCGGAACCATTCGCGAACAAGGAGCCGGACGCGGGGCCTTCGGTTTGAACGATGGCAGCGCCCGGACAATTGTCGCTAACTGTCGGCTCAGTCCATGAGACAACCGCCGAACAGTTCGGCGCATTCGAATTTACGGTGAGGTCCGACGGGCAGCCGTCGATCGTGGGCAGCGCGCTGTCGGTGGCTGTCAGTGTCGCCTCGCAAGACGCGATATTGCCGGCTCCATCGGCCACACTGATTGTGACGGTGATCGATCCGCCGCCCACCAATGTTCCTGCCGACGGGTTTTGGGTTATGACGAGACTCCCGACGGGTGTGCAATTGTCCGTTGCGACCACGCCGGCGGTGAAATCGGGCACGGACGCCTGACAATTTGCGTTGAGCGAAACCTGCTGATCCTCCGCGCAGGTTGTGATTGTCGGGAGAATCGCGTCCGCATTCGTAACCGTAAACGTTGCCTCGCAGGTTGCGATGTTGCCTGCCGCATCGGCAATACTGATTGTGATTGTCGTGGGTGCGCCGACAAGCGTACCAACCGTGGGGCTTTGAGTGATGACGAGGCTGCCCGCAGGCGTGCAATTGTCACTTGAGACTACTCCGGTGGTGAAATCGGGCACAGCCGCCTGGCAATTCTCATCCGGAGCGCCTTCTTGATCACTGGCGCAGGTTTGAATGGTCGGTGCATCGTCGTCAACGACGGTGACATTGAAGCTGCACATTGCCTGTCGGCCATTTACATCGGTCGCCGTGTAGAGAACCGGCGTTGTGCCTAATGGGAATGTGTCGCCCGAGTCGTGCGACGAGGAGACGCCGGCTATGCCGCAATTGTCCGACGCGCTCGGGGCGGTCCATGTAACGGATGCCTCGCAATCCGGCGCGGCGGTGCCGATGGAAATATTGTCCGGGCAACCCGCGAAGGCAGGGGTTTCGTCGTCGGCGACGATGACATCGAATTCACACATTGCCGTATTGCCGGCTGCATCCATGGCGCTGTAGCGAATCGTTGTCGAGCCGACCGGGAATGAAGCGCCGGAAGCGGGGCCGGCAATCTGCGAGATTGTCGCGCCGGGCGCGTTGTCAATAACGGTCGGTTCGGTCCAACTCGCGATGGCGCTGCACGTGCCCGTTTCGGCGCTGAGTGTGATGGTGCCGGGGCAATTTTGAATGCTCGGGGCCTCGATGTCCTGCACGGTCACGGAGAAGGAACAGGTTTGAATGTTGCCGGCGCCGTCGGTGGCCGTGTAGGTGACGGAGGTCGTGCCGATCGGAAATGCGAAACCGGGGCTGTGCGTGGTTCCAACAGAGGGTGTCGAGCAATTGTCGCTGGCGGTCGGCGGGGTCCAATTGACGGAAGCCGTCGCAAGGCCAGCATCAGTGGGAACCGGGCCGATGTTGGCGGGGCAGTTGGCGAATGTCGGCAGCGTCAAATCGTTGACGGTGAATGTTGCTGCGCAGTTGGCCGAATTGTTCGCGGCATCGGTAACGGTCAGGGTGATCGGTGTGGGCCCCAGACCGACGAAGGCGCCGACGGGCGGGCTTTGCGTTACCACAAGGCTGCCGGTCGCGGTGCAATTGTCATTCGCAACGACGCCGGACCGGAAATCGGGCACGGCTGCCTGGCAGTTTGCGTCGGCGTTTGCGGATTGATTCGATGCGCACTGACTGATGATTGGCGCGGTTGTATCGCCAACCGTGACCGTCACACTTGCACAGGCCGAGCTGATGCAGCCGGTAGTTGCATTGCGGGCACGGGCGAAGTATGTGGTCGTGGCGGCGGGTGATACCAAGGGACTCGCTCCGCCCGAAACCGGCGTGCCGCCGCAACTTCCGGTGTACCAATCGACGGTAACACCGCCGGGGACCGACGCCGTGAGGGTTGATGAACCGCCCGTGCACACGGTTGAAGGCGTGGCCAGTGGACTGGTTGGCGTTGAAGGAGCGGAGTTTACAGTGACCGTAACACTTGCACAGGCCGCACTGACACAACCGCTGGTCGTGTTCCTTGCACGTGCGAAATAGGTTGTGGTTGAGGCGGGCGAGACTGACGGGTTTGCACCGCCGGAGACAAGCGTTCCGCCGCAACTGCCGGTGTACCAGTCAACCGTAACGCCGCCCGGCACTGTTGCAGACAGCGACGAGGAAGCGCCTGCACAGATGGATGGGGGGGTGGCCGTTGGGCTGGTCGGCGTGGATGGCAGCAAATTGACGGTGACGGTGACGCTTGCGCATGCGGTGCTGACGCAGCCGCTGGTCGTGTTCCTTGCTCGAGCGAAATACGTTGTTGTCGAGGCGGGAGAGACTGAAGGATTGGCTCCACCGGAAACAAGCGTTCCGCCACAACTGCCGGTGTACCAGTCAACGGTAACGCCGCCTGGCACGTTGGCTGATAACGACGACGACGCGCCTGCACATATCGACAAAGGTGTGGCCGTTGGGCTGGTTGGCGTCGCAGGCAATGAATTAACGGTGACAGTTACGCTTGCGCATGCTGCGCTGACACAACCGCTGGTCGTGTTTCTTGCTCGCGCGAAGTAGGTTGTGGTCGAGGCAGGTGAGACTGACGGGTTTGCACCGCCAGATACAAGTGTTCCGCCGCAACTGCTGGTGTACCAATCTACAGTGACACCGCCCGGCACGGTTGCTGAAAGGGACGAAGAAGCGCCGCGCAAATCGATGCCGGTGTCGCGACGGGCGAGGTCGGGGTTGACGGTACCGTGTTGACCGTCAATGTGACACTGGCGCAGCTCGCGCTGGTGCATCCTGAACTGGTGTTTCGCGCCCGTGCAAAATAGGTGGTTGTGCCGGATGGCGACACATTCAGACCGGACCCGCTTCCGACGAGTGTGCCGCCGCACGACGCGCTATACCAATCGACCGTTTCTCCGGCACCGACGTTGGCGGTTAGTGAGGCCGAGGAACCCGTGCAAACGGACGAGGGGGTGGCCAGTTGGTTGGTGGGTGTCGCGGGCGTGCCTCCCGGACATGGATCAGAGCAGCAGGTGGGCTGCGAGATGGAAACTGTGTCGACGCGCCATCCGGTGGAGCCGATTGATCCATCGCTGCCCATGCGCCAGCGCAATTGAATATTCTGACCCACTGCCGCAGGCGGGAATGTACCTGACGTTGTGATGTAGCCGCCGGAATTCCCGTTCCAAGCCGCTCTTCCAGTCAGCGGATTGGCAGAGCTGTTGAGGTTGCTGACATAACTGCCGGACGTAAATGAGCCGCCGGCAGTAAGGAAGTCGGTAAAGGCGCCGCCTGCAATCGAGATTTCAAGAACACCGCCATCCCAGGATGATTCAGTGATGTAGTTGTGTCTGAAAGAGAATGTCGAAGCGGCAGAGGTGATTGCGATATTGGGTGAGGTGATGCGATTGTCGGTCGTGGTTGATGGGTCGCCGGCAAAGAGGGCGTTGGGCGAGGTGTCGCTGGAGGAGCTGCTGGTGACCCAGAGAGTCGGACTGCCTGAGCCGATCGTGGCGGTCCAGCCCGACGGCAGTGCTGGAGCGGTGACGCCGTCAAAGTTCTGCGAGAACGAAACAGCATTTGAGCCCAAAGTGAAGTTGAATGTCACGCTTCCAAGATTGGAGGCTCCATCTTGAATCTGCAGCGTGGCGGTCAGCGTGGAGCCGCAGGTGCCGTTTGCCGTGAACGAGAAAGAACGGGTTACGCTGGCGCCGCCGGCGGTCATCGCGCCATAGTTTTGCGCGGCGCTTGGCGAAGTGACACCGCCGGTGGCCTGAAGGGTTGCGACCACGTTTGAAGTGTTGGCGCTGCCAACATTTTGCAAAGTGAAGTCGACCGTGACGACTTCACCGGGATCGATGGCGTTGTTACCCGGCGAGCAGCTCTGGGCCGTGATAGTCGAATTGGTTCCGGCGATGACGGGCACCGATGCAGTTGTCCCATTGTAAATGAGCAGGGCAAAATCCTGATCGAGCGAACCGCCGACATTGGGGACGCCGTCGGAATTGATGCTGGAAGCCGTAATCGTGGCGGTGAAGCTGCCGCCGGTGCCGGCAGGGAGGAATACGCTTTCGACGTTGTTCGCGACGTCTGCGCTGCCGCCGGTGGTCGAATTTGCGCCGGAAAAGACATTGCCCCGATAGTTATTTGCGCCGATCGTCACCGTCAGGTCGAGGTTGTTCTTGTAGGCCGCGCCGCTGGTGGCGCCGGGCGCATCGGTCCAGGCGAGTGTTACACGAAAGGGCTTGGAGGTATTGCTGATGGTGCCGGTGAAAGTGCGCGTCTGGCCGGTGGACGTAAACATGTCGACACCGACTTGATCCCTGAAAACGGTCGGCGTGACTGCGCCGCGGTCAAATGCATCGCCAAGGTTCATGAGCCCCATGCCCTGACTGTTCGACCAAAGCGTGTCATTTGCGCCGGTTCCGGTCATGTAGCTGGCCGAATTCATCAGAAATGCCTTGATCATGGCGGGACTGGGCGCGCTCATGCCCTGATTGATGAAGAACTGCCGCACGAGTGCCGCGCCGCCGGCAACGGCCGGCGTGGAATGGCTTGTACCTGAAGAGGCCGTGTAGAATTGCTGGCCGCTGTTTGGGAAATAGATGCTGTTAAAACCGCCGCAGACGCCGCTGCCCGTGAAGCAGTCGTTTGTACCTGTCGATGAAGGCGAGGCCGTTTGATTGACGCCGCCTGAAACATGGGTTCCCGGCGCAACGATGTCCGGCTTCTTGCGGCCGTCGGAACAGGGCCCGCGACTCGAAAATGACGCCATATCATTGGCACTATTGGCTTCGGAATCGGTTGTGCCGCAATTCAAATCCGCGCCGCCGAACGCCTGCACGTTTTCCGAAGCGCCAACGACGATGAGGTTCTTTCCGGTTGATGGAGGGTGGACGGTGTTGGAGCTTGGGCCGGAATTGCCCGCGGCAAAGACAATTGTCATTTCCTGATTGCCGGCGACCGGGAAGGGCGAAGACGCGGGCTGGGCGTCGCGCACGAGCGAGTCGTATGTTTGTGCATCGGTGTTGTACGTATTGCCGGAAGTGTTGCCCCAACTGTTGGAACTGATGCGCGCGCCGTTGTTGTAGGCGTTGGACTGCAGCGTTGTGTAATTCGGACTGGTGAAGCTGCCAGATGTGGTGAAGATTCCGGAGGAACCGATTTTCACAAACGGGCAGACGCCAAGGCCATAGTGAAAGCCCGATGCATCGGCGAACGGAAAGCCGGCGAGATTGTCATAGCCGCCGATGATGTGTGCATTGATGTTGCCGTGGCCGTCGCATCCCTTTTGCGGTGACGGTGTGGTCAGCACCGTACCGGCGACTTTGCGCTGGTATGCAAGGTGGCTGACACTGCCGATGGCGCCATTTTCCCAAAGGCCGAAGTGGTTCGGCGTTGTGTTGCCCTGGTCGACGGGACTATCGGAAAGATCCACGATAAATGCGGAAGCAGTGAACTGTGCCTGGGTAAATCCCTTGGTGCCCAGCCATGCAAGGTAACCCGGGCCGCTGGGATTATTGCCGGTGAGATTGCCCGCGACGATTTGATCCTGGCGCTCGTCGAGCAGAATGGGCGTTTCGTAGGGTTGAATCGACACGATGTCCGGCTGTTTTGCCAGCTCGGCAATTTTGTCCGGCGCGATTCTTACGACGATGTTGTGATAGTTCAATACAGAATATTCGCTTTGAATCGGGGCAAGCTTCAGCCGATCGATGACTTCAAGCGTCTTGGTGTTGGCCGTTGAATCCGCCACGAGCTGAATGGCGAATTGATCCTCGCCGTCGAATGCCCTTGGGTCGATTTTGTATTCATCGCGATAAGCTGCCTCCCATTGAATTTCAGGCATCGCCTTTGCGAGCGATTGTACCTCATTCAGTGACGCCGCATTGCCATAGACAAGAAAAGCATTGCTCGGGATATACGTCACTATTTCCACGCCGGTGCTTTCGATCGCGGCGTGCCACTCTGGTTTCACCGGTCCGGCAAATTGGATGAGGTGCAGTGCCTTGCCGTCGAACGGACTTCTTGGAGATTGAAGGCCCTTGGCATACGCGGTTGTCGTGTCGATCGGGCCTGCATTCAGGAGAATCAGATTCTCTCGTTCGATTATTTCACTACCGGGAACGGGAATAAAGTTGCCGGCCGGCACTTCGACGATGGTAAAGCTGACGTAATCGGCGATGATAAGCGCGTCACGTTGTTGGAATTGGGGCAAGACCGACATGTCCGTCAGCCGCAACTTTACGGTTCCTTCGCGACCGAACTTTACAACAGAATCCGGTTCGTTTGCGTTAGTCAGAGATATCGAGGCGTGGAAGGCGCAGACGGTCAGCGCAACGGTTGAAACGGCTTTACAACGAGACATACCCACTCCCCTCGGGCCGCCCAGGCGGCCGAGAAATGCAATCCCTTTTATGTTTGGCGCACCGAAACGATAAACGCCGAACCTGACCTGATATTACCAGTAATAGGCCCAGGAATTCAAAGAAACTGTCATTTCAATTCTAAAATCGTGCCATTATGCACAATTTAGGGTTCGAAGTATCGGAATTGCGGAATCTGGTTAGGAATTATCCTAGTCGGTGGTGTTGCATGCATTGGTGATTGTCAATGTCGTGTTCCCACCTCACTTTGTCCCCATTTGATTAACGCTTTGAAAGAATTGGCGCCAAGGCTGGGACATGCAAGCGGGCCTCGTAATTCGGTTTTCTTGCCATCTTTTTGGCGTAAATATCCGCAACGTAGCGGCCCAAGTCCAGGCACTGCCCAGAAGAGCCTCTCCTCTGGTTATGAGTAGAATTGCATGTATTCAAGAGAGGTGATTACGGCCGATGGTGGGAAAATGCGGGTTTGGGTTCACTGTCGATGACGTTGTCCGGAATTCAATAGAGTCACACATGCTGCTTCAATTTGTTTGATCGCGGACAATGAGCCATTGGCCCTTGATTTTGCGAAAGAGAAGCTCGAAGCGGCCGGCGCTCGGCGGGGATTCCTTTCGAAACAGTTGGAATTCACCGGTCACCTGCGTTTCATTGCGCTTTGGGGGTGAGATTTTGAGATCCCTAAATTCGAGTGTGCCCATTTTTTCGCGCGTGTCGTATTTCTCCTTGTAGCCATCGAGTGTTGCCTGCCAACCTTTGCTTTTTCGGGAGGACGAGCGGAATTCGAGTTGTTCGGAATTCCAATAGCCCTGCATAAAGCCCTCAATATCACCGCGGTTCCATGCCGCGACCTGGGCGTCGAGAACCGATCGTATTTCACGCTTTTCGAGTTCGGTGCTTTGGCATGCGAGTAAGGCGCCCAAGGGCATCATTACAAGCAAAGCAAGAGTCCGGCTTCGGGCCAGCTTTCTCGCACTTCTGAAAGTCGCAGATTTTTCTTGAGTCAGCGTTGGCACGATTCGGTCTTCCAAATTGGATTCTGCGGGAATCATGGTTCGGTATCGATCGCGAGAGAATCATGCCGATCCGGGAAAGTGATGGCTGCGATGAGCATGTTCCCATAGTCTTGCCAAAGTGAAAATGCATCGCGGCCCTTTGCGTCTTTCGGCAGTTCGAGCGTGATGATCGGAATGCCCAGTGATTCTCCGGCGAATGAGCCGAGAGAGCCGGGGCGGCTTCCGATGCGCTTGACGGGAATGTCCGTATGGCCGGACATGGCGTCGGCCAGCATTTCGGCCGGACCGTCGAAGTCGATGCACTCGCTGCCATAATTGAGCGGCTGGTGGATGCTGATAATTCGGGCCGGCATTTCGCGTTTGATCACCGCATGCAGAGCTTCGCTTTCCGGTTCTGACAGCGGTTTGTCACCATGTCGTCCGCTGCTGTTGTAGTTTCCGGCCGGAAAGTTCCGATTGAGATCGACGCCGCGAACGTTGAATCGCGTCTGGTTGCGACGGCCATCGGGATTGACATCGGCAATGATAATAACGCGTCGATCTTCAACGAGCCGAGGATTTCGGTGCAAGTGGTCAATGAGTTTTTCGCAGAGCGGCGTGCCGGCGTCTTCGTTGCCATGAATGGTGGCAATGATGAGCACGCCATCGCGCCCATTGCCAAAAGTGAACGATTCGATGGGGCGTCCCTGAACGGAGCGGCCGATGAGACGGCGCTGACCGGCCGCTGGGCGATCGGCACGGTCTATCGATCGGTCGGCGGGGTCGATGCAGGAAATGGACATGAGTCCGAATAGGGAAAAAAGGGTTGCCGCCCCGATGAATGGCGAAAGCGGATTGGATTGGGCTTGAGCCGGTCGATTCGACATGAACCGTAGATTCCTGTTTTCAGTAGTTTTCTTGGACGCGCACACGACACATGGTCTGTACGAGCCGCGAGGGTCGATTGATCGGGTAGATTATCCGCCGATTCGATTTCGCACTAGAATGGAATTGCGTCAAATTGAAGGTAGTTTTTTGAAGGATGGCCATGTTTACCCGTCGCAGAACCCGTCAGATGAAAGTCGGCCCCGTTGCAATCGGGGGCGATGCACCGGTCTCGATTCAATCGATGACCAGCACCTACACCTACGAAATTGACAAAACGGTCGAGCAGATTCAGGCATTGGCGCGGGCGGGGTGCGACATCGTGCGGGTGGCCGTCCCGGAGCCGAAAGATACGGAAGCGCTTAAGCACATTTTGCCGCAGGTACCGGTTCCCATCGTGGCGGATGTGCATTTTCATTTTCAGCGGGCCATGGAAGCGATCGAGGCGGGTGTACACAAGATCCGGTTGAACCCGGGCAACATTCAGGATCGCAAGCAGGTCGATCGGGTGATTCGGGCGTGCCGCGAGCGGAGCATTCCGATTCGCGTCGGCGTGAACGAAGGCGGAATCATCGAACGGAAGGACAAGGGAAAACGGGCGGAGGAAAAAGCGAAGCTGGAGCAGAACTACGAAGAAGAGCTTGTCGGCATCATGGTCGAAAAGCTGGAGGATTATCTGCGCATCTTCGATGAAAACGATTTTGGCGATGTCGTCATCAGCGCGAAGAGTATCGACGCGCGGATCGTCATCAAAGCCTATACGGCCATCAGCGAGCGATTTGATTTTCCGCTTCACCTGGGCGTGACCCATGCCGGGCCGAAAGAGTCGGGATGCATTCGGAGCGTGGTGGCGTTGGGGACACTTCTGGCAAACGGCATCGGCGATACGGTGCGAATCAGCTATGCGAGCGACCCGGTGTTTGAGGTTGAAGATGCTAAGGAGATGCTCAATTGCCTGGGGTTGAAGCCGCGCGTGGAGCCGGAGTTGATTGCGTGTCCGACGTGCGGGCGGATCGAGGTGGATCTCATCACGCTGGTGCAGGATGTGCGTCGAAAACTCTCGACGATCAAGGTGCCGGTGAAGGTGGCGGTGATGGGGTGCGTGGTGAATGGGCCGGGCGAGGCCGAGGGCGCGGACGTAGCCGTCTTTGCGGGCAAGGGAAAGGGAATTATCTATGTACAGGGCGAACAAACGCGCACGGTGAACGAAAGTGAGATGATGGATGCGCTGTATGAGGAATCGCTGGCGTTTGCCCAGCGCGTGGAGCGCGGCGAAGCGACACTGCGCCACGGTGGTGTCACCATCAAGCCGCCGGATCCGCTGCCAAGAGCGGATGGCAGTTTGCCGCTGCCTGTAATTTCGCGATAGAGGCCGTGATCCGCCGGGTGCGATTGCAATCGACCGGTAATAGACTGTTGTTGTTCCGGTGAGGCAAAGGCTCGGCGTGGTCGATGCACTCCCTGGGATTCTCCCTCCGATAATCAAAACGCAAGTATGCCCGCCCAGCGTTTCCCACTTCTTTCGCGCGTGATAACGATGCAAAAAAGCAACAATTGATTGCCTTGCGGGGCTGTCTGACCGATAGAGTTTGCGAACGCCGTTGCTCCGCGCGACGGCAGTTGAGAATTCGCATTGTCCCAACGTAAGTGCTTAGGGGACAGAAGGATCGGTCAGTCACCTCGATGGTCGAACGTTCATCCCAATCAACATCGCCGTCCGGCTCTTATGGCGACGCGGACGCGTCACTCATGGGCGCGGTCTTCGAATCCCTGCCCAGCAGTCTTGTTGTATTTGACCGCAATCTTCGTATTTCATCGCGCAATCGCGCGGCGGAGATCATTTTGCCTCCGGCAGACGATGTCGCGACCCTGCTGACGCGCCTGACGATCGAAGGATCGTGCATCGACTGGCAATCGGAACTTCGCGGAATTATTCAATCGCCGCACTCGCGACACTTCGATGCGATGGCGCCGCGCGGCAAGGATCAAACCGAAAGTTATCTGTCCATCGTGATCAGTCCGCTACGCGCCGGCGATTCGAGCGAAGTTTTGGGCGGGTTGTTGCTGGCGGATGACGTGACGGCGCGCATCAGCATGGAGAGGCGGCTGGCCGTTTCCGAGAGGATGGCGGCGGTGGGCAAGCTGGCGGCACGCGTGGCCCACGAGTTGAACAATCCGCTTGACGGCATTTTGCGCTTTACGAACCTCGCCATTCGTCATTGCGAACCGAATCAGGACGAGCCGCTCAATCGATATCTCGAAAATGTGAAGAGCGGCATTCAGCGCATGGCGCAGATTCTGGGCACATTGCTGGAGTTTTCGCGGTCGGCGCCGGGGGCCATGGAGCAGGCGACCATCAATCAGATTGTCGAAGATGCGCTGGCGGCGATGGAAGGCCAAATTCGTGAAGGCAACGTCACGGTGGTGTGTAATTTTCATCATTCCGACATGCCGGTGGTGCGCGGCAGCAGCTTGTTTCAGGTGCTGTGCAATCTTATCAAAAATGCGGTGGATGCGATGCCCGATGGCGGCACGCTGACAGTTTCGACCGACCTCAGTAGCGGCGATGTTGTTGTGCTGGTGGAAGATACGGGAATCGGCCTTCCGGCCGACATCGAGCGCGTTTTCGAGCCGTTCTTTACGACAAAGACTGACGGCAAGGGGACCGGCCTGGGATTGGCCGTTTGCAGGGAGCTGATCGAGCGACTCGGCGGGTCGATTGGGGCATCGCGGCGCGAACCCAGAGGCACCACGATGACGGTTCGATTCCCGCAGCGAAATGCGGTTGCAACTCAGTAGTGTCGGGCGTTGATAAGTCAGGCGGCGCGGCCGACTCCGTTCCGGCGAAGCTGTGCCACACTTAACGAGTGATCGACTTTTGAAACAGGAGCATTGCCGTGGCATCAAGGACGAATCATAAAGGCTCGACGAATACCCAATCGCGACGGTCCTCCACAACTGACAAGCCGGTGATTTCTCGCGTGCTGATTGTCGACGATGACCGCATTATTGTCGATTCGCTCGCCGAATTGCTTCGCGTCGAGGGCTACGAAGCGACGGGCGTCAATTCCGTCCGCGAAGCAGTTGAGAAGTTGGCGAAGCAGGATTTCGCCATCGTCATCACCGACGTGAACATGCCGGAGGCGGATGGCTTTGAAATGCTTCGGCTGATGCGCGATCGGTATCCGGATGTGGTGCCGATCGTTATTACGGGCTATGGCACGATCGAGTCGGCCGTTGAAGCGATCAAGATGGGTGCATATGACTACTTGACCAAGCCGATCGTCGATGACGAGCTACGGCTGGTGCTGGAACGGGCGGTGCAGCAGCACTCGCTGGTTCGCGAAAATCGATCGCTGCGGCAGCAGCTCGATCTGCGATACTCACTCGATAACATCGTCGGCCATGACTACAAGATGCTCAAGATTTTTGACATGATCGAAGCCGTCGCCGACACGAAGACGACCATCCTGATCAGCGGCGAGTCGGGCACGGGCAAGAGCATGATCGCGCATGCGCTGCACTATCGGTCGGATCGAGGAAAAGGGCCGTTTGTGGAGGTGTCGTGCGGGGCCATACCGGAGGGGTTGCTGGAGAGCGAGCTGTTCGGCCACACGAAAGGAAGTTTTACCGGGGCGACCGCCAATAAAGACGGCAAGTTCAAAGCGGCCGAGGGCGGCACGATATTCCTTGATGAGATCAATTCTGCGTCGCCCGCGTTTCAGGTGAAGCTGCTGCGCGTGTTGCAGGAAAAGTGCTATGAACCGGTCGGATCGAATGAGACCGTCAAGGCCGATGTGCGCGTGATTTTGGCGTCGAATGTTGACTTGGCGGAGGAAGTCTCGGCAGGCCGATTCCGGCAGGACCTTTATTATCGCATCAATGTCGTCACGATTCAAATGCCGTCGCTTGTAGAGCGGATTGGCGATATTCCGCGGCTTGCGGAGAGTTTTCTGAAGAAGTATCGCGCGGAGGTGAAGCGGGAGATTCTCGATTTTACTCCTGAGGCGATGCACGCACTGCAGGCGTATCACTGGCCGGGCAATGTGCGGGAGCTTGAGAATGCGGTGGAGCGCGCGGTGGTGATGTGCCGCGAGCGGCATATCGATGTATCGCATCTGCCGGCGCATGTTCTGAGCGATTCTCCGGGCGGACGACTGGGCGGCGGGTCATCGATTGGATCGTTCGATTACAAGCCGATGCCGCTCAAGGACGCGCTGGAGGGGCCGGAGAAGAGTATTATCGAAGCGGCGCTGAGGCTGAACAATTGGAATCGGCAGACCACATCGGAAATGCTGGATATCAATCGCACGACGCTGTACAAGAAAATGAAGCATTATGGGCTGGAGTATGATCCTTTGAGGCACGGGACGAAGTAAACGACCATCAGCCAATCCGGCTTACTTGCCGAGCAACTCGCGCGTTTTTGATTCGATGTTTGGCGAGCGCATGAGCGTTTCGCCGACCAGCATGGCGGCGGCGCCCTGTGAGCGCAGGCGCTCACATCTTCGTTTGTGGCAATGCCGCTCTCCGTAACGAATGGCATGATTTCGGGGAGCAATTCGGCGAGACGGCGCGTGACCTCCAAATCGGTTCGCTGCGCTTTCAGATCGCGGTTGTTGATTCCAAGGATTGTGCGGCGCTCAATATTGATGTATGGCAGCACAGCCTCCAATTCCATTTCATTATGTACTTCGATGAGAGATGACATTCCCATGTCGATCGCCAATCGGCTCCATTTGTCAATTTGCTGTGGCGGCAGAATCGATGCGATGAGCAATACTGCATCAGCGCCTGCCGCGCGGCTCTCATGGACTTGATAATCGTCGATGATGAAATCCTTGCGAAGAATGGGAAGCGCCACGCTTTGCTTGATAAGCTCAATGTAGGAGAGATCGCCTTGAAAATAAGTACGATCCGTCAATACGCTGATGGCCGACGCCCCCGCCGATTCGTAGGCTTCGGCGATGGCCACCGGATCGAAGTCGGCGCGAATGAGGCCTGCCGATGGGGACGCCTTTTTGATTTCGGCGATCAGTCGGATCGGGGCTTCAGGGTTCCTGATTGCCGGCAGGACCGCCTTGCAAAAGTCTCGCGGCGCGCCAGCCAGCTTGGCCTCGTGTCGGACGACATCGGGCGGCCGTAACGATTTGGCGGCGGCCACCTCGCGGCGTTTGGTCTCGACGATTTTTTCCAATATAGTCCCGACCACATTCGTCCTTTCGATCCTACTAGAGACAATGTAGTTGTCATTTCCCGGAGCGGCAACCGCTTGCAACTGAACGACATGAACACAGCCGAGCGAGTCGAAGCCGCGATTCTCATGGTCGGTATTTTGACGCTGTTTGCCGGTGCCTTTCGGATTTCGATTACCCGGCAATGGAAGGCGGCGATGGACTTGCCGCCAGTCAAGCGCTTGTCATTGCAACCCACCGACATCGGAATCGTCATTTGTCTGTTTGTGCTGATGGGCCAGTTTCTGTTCAGTGTTTATGCGAGCATGACCGGGAGCCAAGTTTCGACTTCTCAGTCGATAGACGGCGGCACGGAAATTTCGGAATCTGTGACGGCGGTTTTGGGGTTGGCGGCCCAGGTGATGAACATCGCGCTGGTCCTCGTGATTGTCGGCGTTCGGCTCGGGAGGGATTTTTCGGCATGGGGATTAACGCTTGAGAGATTTGGCTCGCGCGTTTTGCAGGCTGTCTTGATTTATCTGGCGTCATGGCCGGTTTGCGCGGGACTGTTTCACTTGACCAAAATTATTATGGAGTTGTCGGGCATTCCCTATGTGAAGGAACATTCGGCGATTCTGCTGCTGGAGTCCGGACAAGGGCCGACGTGGCTGGCGGCCGTCACCATCGTAAGTGCCGTCATACTTGCACCCATCCTTGAGGAATTCGTATTTCGGGGACTGATTTTCCGGTTTCTTTCGGAAACATGGCCCTCAACATGGGCTGCAATGGCGGCCAGCGCGACATTGTTCGGCCTGATTCACTTTTCGGTGCCGCAGACCATTCCGTCGTTGGTGATGTTCGGCATGGTGCTGGCATTTACGTATGTTAAGTCAAGGTCTCTGAAGACCGTGATCCTCATTTTTCTTGGCGCAAAGAGTTGAGCCGCATCGTTATCGCGGCTGAAGGCTAAACTTTCCCAGACATGCAAAAGCCGCTGGATCAATATCCAGCGGCTTCGTGTTCTTGCTTCAAGTCTTGTTTCCCAGGGACGGCGAGATTACTTGCGATCGCTCATCGGGGTGTACTTCAAATCCGTATCGCCGTTGTACACCGCGCGGGGGCGGAAGAGGCGGTTTTCCGGAAGATACTCCAGCACGCGCGAGACCCAGCCGGCGGTTCGGCCGACAGCGAAGATGACCGGGAAGAACGGGGCCGCGAAACCGAGAACGTGATAGACAACGCCTGAGTAGAAGTCGACATTCGGGAAAATCGGCTTGCCGGCCTGCTTCATGGCTGCAAGGACGTGCTCCTCAATCGCGGCGGCGGTCTGGTAGATTTTCTCCATGCCGCGCTGTTTGCAAAGCTGTTCGGCATATCGCTTCAGCACCGTCGCGCGGGGGTCATAGGCCTTGTAAACGCGATGGCCGAAGCCCATGACCTTTTGGCCCTTGGCCATGCGATCCTCGACCCAGGCCTTTGCATTTTCCGGTCCGCCGACTGTTAGCAGGTCGTCGAGTGCCGCCTGATTGGCAGCACCGTGGAGCGGGCCGCGCAGCGATCCGATGGCCGCGGCGACGGTTGAATACATGTCGGACATGGAACTGTGAACGATCATGGCGGCGAACGTCGAGGCGTTCATGCCGTGGTCGGCCTGCAGAATCAACAGGACGTCCATGACTTTCGTCGTGATGGCATCGGGCTTCTGGCCGGTCATCATGTAGTAATAATTCGCCGCGAACGACAGGGAAGAATCGGGTGTGACGATGGGCTTGCCTTCGCGCGAACGTGCGATGTAGGCGGCGGCCGTGCGCGTCACGGAGAGAACGCGAATGCCGACGTTCGTCTCGGTTTCGATCGAGCTTGCAGGGTCGGACGCATGGGTGGCGACCATGCCGGCCTCGCGGTCGACGCAGCCGGCGGCGGCGACGGCCGCCTGAAGCGCGTTCATCGGGTTTGCGTCTTTGGGGAGTGCGTCAATGACTTTGACGACGGCGGGCGGCAGGGGGGCGCCGGCCTGAAGCTTGGCGCTGAACGCGTCCTGCTCGGCGCGGTTGGGCAGCTTGCCAAACATGAGGAGATATGCGATTTCGGAATAGTTTCCGTGCTCGCAAAGCCCCTCGATTGGATAGCCGCGATAATTGAGATGTCCGGCCTCGCCGTCGACATATCCGATTTTTGTGATGTTGGTGATGGCTCCTTCGAGCCCCCGGCCGAGTTCAATCGTGACCGGAAATTCAACTTTACCCAGAAACTTCGGCATGGATGCGCCTCTCGCTTTTGTCAATTCACACGTCGTCATAATCGAGCCTTTCAGTATAGTGCAGGTGACTTCGGCTGAAAATGGCGGCGAGATTCGACTCAAAGTTACCGTATGGCCGAATGGGGCCGCGCGTTTGAATGAGGGCCATAATCGCCGTAGGATGCACCCGATTCAGCGTTTCAGACCCAGAATATGAGCACGGAGCAAATTCCATGAAAATACACGAATATCAGGCCCGCCAACTTCTCGTCGCCGCCGGGGCGCCGGTTCCCAAGTTTGAGGTCATCGACAAACCTGAGCAGGTGGCCGGCGCTTTGAAAACGCTTGGAACGGGCCAGGTGGTCGTGAAGGCCCAGGTTCATGCCGGCGGACGAGGCAAGGCCGGTTATGTCATTCTGTCGGACAATGCGGCGGAGATCGAAAAAAATGTGAAGCGCATGCTGGCTGAGCCGATGGTCTCGAAGCAGACCGGACCGGACGGCGTGAAAGTGCAGAAGATTCTGCTCGCGCCGGCGGTGGACATTGACAAGGAATATTACGTCGGCATGGTGATCGATCGGGCGAAGAATTGCCCGGTGATGATGGTGTCGAAGGAGGGCGGCGTCGAAATCGAGGAGGTGGCCGCGAAGAATCCGGATGCGATCATCAAGGAGTGGATTCATCCGCTTCTGGGGCTGGAGGCGTTTCAGCTTCGCCGGCTGACGGCGGCGCTGGGCTGGCCGGCGATCATGCCAAGCAGGCGTCACAGGTGATGTCGGCATTGGCCAAGATCTTCAAGGACAAGGATTGCAGCCTTGCGGAGATCAACCCGCTGGTGCTGACCAAGGGCAAGGGCGGCGAGCCGGGGCGCATCATGGCGATCGATGCGAAGTTCAACTTCGACGACAATGCCTTGTTCCGGCACCCGGATTTGGAGGACATGTTCGATCCGACCGAGGAGAACCCGAACGAGATTCGTGCGAAGAAGGCGAACCTGTCATACATCGCGCTAGACGGCAACATCGGCTGTCTCGTTAATGGCGCCGGTCTGGCGATGGCGACGATGGACATCATCAAACTGCACGGCGGCTCGCCGGCGAATTTTCTCGACGTGGGCGGCAGCGTGACGAAGGATGGCGCGGTCGAGGCGTTTCGGATTATTTTGTCCGATCCCAAGGTGAAGGGCGTTTTGGTGAACATCTTCGGCGGCATTGCCAAATGCGATGTCATCGCCGATGCACTGATTCACGCGGCGAAGGAAGTGGGCTTCAAGATTCCGGTGGTCGCACGGCTGGAAGGGACGAACGTCGAAAAGGCCCGCGTGATGCTGAAAGAGGCGGCGATACCGCAGTTGGTGCCCGCGAGCGACTTGACGGATGCGGCGAAGAAGGTGTGTGCGGCGGTGTAAGAACAGTAGCAAGGGTCGATAATGCTTACCTTTTGCGGAGCAAAGGCGATATAATCGTGTCGGAGGAATTGCATCATGTCCATCGCTCCGACCCCTTCATTTCGTAGTACATCGGAATCTGAAGCTGAATACGTCGGCGCGCGCATGACAGTCGATGCATTCCTTGATATTCCCGATGGCGGACACTTTTATGAGCTTGTTGATGGAGTGGTGATTATGTCACCCAGTCCGACACCAAAGCATCAGCGCGTTGCCATGCGGATTGCATACCTGATCGGCGATTATCTGGAAAAAAATCCCGTCGGCGAGTTGTTTGCTGAAATCGACGTCCATTTGGGTAAAGGACCGCAAGGCGGCGATTTGGTCTATCGGCCGGAATTGGTATTCATTCGATCCGAAAGAATGGCGGGAATGGAGGAGCGAATCATCGGCGCGCCAGACATGGTTCTGGAAGTCATTTCGCGCGGCTCGCGTCGCATCGACACGGGCACCAAGAAGGACGATTTCGAACGATTCGGCGTGCGCGAATACTGGCTGGCCGATCCGGCACATAAGACAATAGTCTTTATCGACTGATGGACGGAAAATTCGCCGTCATCGAGCCTTCGGGTGAATCTTTTGAAAGCGAAGCGATTCCGGGGTTTTCGCTGGATCTCAAGAGAGTCCGTGACGCGTCAAAGTAGTCCATTACATTCGTTCATCTCATCGTAAAAATGCCGGAGGTCAAAAAAGGAGAAGGTTCTGTGAAATACGGCGCACGCAATCAGCTCGTTGGTGAAGTCATTGCCATCAAAAAGGGTACGCTCATGTGCCAGGTGACTGTCAAGGTTGCCGGCGGGGCGACGGTGTCGTCGGTGATGACGCTGGATTCGCTGAAGGAGCTGGGGATAAAAAAGGGTTCGCGGGTGAAGGCGATTATCAAGGCGGTGAATGTGCTGCTGGCGACGGAAGATTGATGTAGCTGATACGAACCATGCCTCCCGTCCAACTTCCAAATGAACCGCTTTCATTTATTCCTCCCGATGCAACATGCGTTGGGTGCGGGTATCGCCTGTTCGGGCTGCCGGAGTTTACCTGTCCCGAATGCGGCCGGGCGTTTTATCCGAGTGATCCGACTACATATCGCATGGGAAGTGAACGTGAGCGTTGGCGCAAATGGGGGCTCCGCCTTCGCGTAAGGAGTGTTGGTGGACGGCGATATTCGGGGCCTATGTGCTGTATTGTGCGAGTTGTCCTGCATCGAATGGGGGCCTCGGCGGCTTGGGTGCGATTGTCTGCAAGCGCCGTAGTCTGGGTTCCACTGTTGCTCAGTTATCTCTTGCGGCTGGCCATGCAGGTGATCGCAATCAGAAGACCATCCTTCGATGAAGATCGCGCCGGCGGGTCCCGATCGGCCAGTCGATTGAATTGGATATGGCTGCCGATGTTTGTCGGGTTGTCTCTCTCATCGCTTGCTTATCCATGGCTGCTGGTCTTGCGATTTCAATTGAGCCACTCGGCTTTTCTGCAGGCTGTGAAGGACGTGCAGTCCGGTACTCTCAAGAGTTCCAAATGGGTTGGCCTGTATCATGTCAGTCCAAAAACTGTCACCCCGTCGGGTCAAGCATTGCCCCAAGGTGTTGTTCGATTTGAGGTTGGCAATCCGAGTTTGCCGCCGGACGAAACGGGATTCGAGTTTGCACCAAATTCACCGGGCAATTCGTCGAATTCCTACCAACTGACGAAAGAGTGGCGGACGTATTCCTTTTAGAATGCGAGTAGAGTAATTCGTGATGAACAATGCCGGCACGCGATACAAGCAACTACCGGATGACGCGAGATGTCTCGATTGCGGGTATCGGTTGTTTACAAATGAGAGCGGTGTTTGTCCGGAGTGCGGACGGTTGTTTTATTCTCACGATCCGACAACGTTTCGCGTGGGAGACCAACCCGGCGCTTGGCGCGCCTGGGCGCGGCCGCCGACGATGTTTGAGTGCATTGCCATTTTCATTTTCGGAGTGCTTATACTCTGGGGCTCGAGTTCACCGCCTGAGCATTCATCTGTGCTATTTTCGTTGAGCATGATTTGTGGAGGTGTCATCTGGGTGCCGATTGTCATTGTTTTTTTCTGTCGAGTCGCGGCCGTTTGGGCGGATCGCCGGCGCGCGAATCATTCAGCAATGACGTATGATCGGCGTCGTGCCGGGCGATGGTTGGTTGTGCCCATTTTTCTTCTTGTGATCATTTCGCAATTATTGTATCCGTGGGCGCTTGTACTAAGATTTCGACTGAGCAGGGATGCATTCGAGCAAGCCGCAAAGGATGTCCGGGCCGGATTGTTTCAAACACCACGAAGGGTCGGGCTTTATTCCGTCCGTTCGGTCCAGACAAACGGCAGTTCAATTGACTTTGTCACCGGAGATTCCCTAATCGATCCTGCTGGATTTCAATACACACCGAACGGGCCGTGGATTCCTCATGGCACTCATCGCATCGGCATGTCGGTTGCACGGGATTGGAATACCGTTGATCTTTAGGCGAGCAAAAAAGGCACATGTACATGGCAGTAATGTGAATTTCTCACCGGGAAGTGGTCCTTCGCGATTGTGTGCCGACCGCTTCCTGACGGGCGCGGCTCTGATTCGAGTGCGGCTTCGCCGCGGCGTTTCTGAAGGTGTTGGATTACCCTTTATTCGACGCCGCTGAAATAATCAGAGCCGGGTTTGGGGCGCCCGGCTCTGAACAATAAACACTATTCGTTTCGCGATCTGCTTGTTGTCGCAGTTACTCCATTCTCAAATCCCGAGAACGGCTTCGACAAATCCCTGTACATCTCCGCCATCGTTGGCGAGGTTGTTGTCGAAATCGTAGATGCAGTTAAACGGTGCGTTGTCGAGCAGGACATCGACGAAGGCCGCGACGCCGGCGTCGGTCAATTCACATGAATCGAACTCGCCGTTGACATTGCAGTCCGCCGGGCCGTTTAGTTCATATCGCACGGACATGGCGGTGAACACGTTGCCGTTGCAGTTTATGTTGGCATTGACATCTTCGGTGGCTG
This sequence comes from Planctomycetota bacterium, assembly GCA_016712275.1. Lineage (GTDB taxonomy): Bacteria > Planctomycetota > Phycisphaerae > UBA1845 > UTPLA1 > JADJRI01. The sequence continues at coordinate 24,411 of JADJRI010000026.1, read as the reverse complement.
TCATGAGCACAAGTGCATTGCCGCCGGCCACGGCTGCATTCCACGTCGCCGCAGGGATGGTAGGGGCCTGATATTCGGGACTACTAGGGCAGTCTCCAGCGTGGTCGCGAACACGGTTCCAACATCAGTCCCATTTACGGTTATCGTGCAGTTCTCCGTAGCGCTCGAAAAATCGCCCCGAGCATTGAAAGTCAGAATGACGTCGCTCGCCGCGATGGGCGGTGACGTGAATGTGTGCGATTGAGGAACGCCGGCCCCCACGCCTCCGAGAATGGGCGATGCCGCGGAGTAGAAATAAGAATCGATGTCCGGCGCGCCGGAGTCATCGCAATCGCCGCAGTTGTAGACCGAGAAGTCATCGACATACCAGCCGATGATGCCGGTGCAGCCGTCCTTGCTTAGGTCGAATCGGAACTGGATCGAATCGCCCGGGGCGGCAATGCCGCGCAGATCGATCACCGAAGTGCCCCAGCTCGCGCCGGAACCGCTCCACGATTCTTCGCCCGCTTGCGGATTGGTGTTGCCTTCGGAGATATCGTTCAAGATGCCGTTGTATGCGTTGAATGCAAAAGCCGCACGTGGAATGAGCGTGGCCCCGCCGCCGTTGATATCGATCTTCAGGTTGCCCGCGTCAAAGCCGCCCTCGGTGCCGATGAGGTGTGTGAACGAGACAAAGGGGGCCGTCGCGCCGACCGGAATGACGATCGTCGGGCTGAACAGTGAATGGAAACCGGATTCGTCCTGCGAACCGCAATTGCCGATCGACGGATCGGGACAGAACCAGGCTGTGCCTGTGCGACCTTGCGGCAGCGCAGCGGATTGTTCCCAGTCATAGGGCGTGATCGGGTTGGAATTGGAAACAGTCCAGCCGTTTACGCCCCCTTCAAAATTGTCGGCGAAGATGACGGTTTGATTTCCACAGACCACGGGGGCGTCGCCGCTCAGAATTGTGTCGTTGCCGCCGCATGATCCATCGGTATTCATCTCGACCGCAAGAAGCGCTTCTTCGATTTCGGCGGCATCGGATCCCGTGATCGAACTGCCGGAAGGCAGGCCGGTGCGCGGATCGCTGGGATCGAAGCCCACCAGATCGAGCGCGGCCAATCGCAGCGCGAAAAAAGCGTCGCTGAAGTCCGATGCGGGGGTCAGATAGACCGTCAGGGCGCGATACCACACCGCCCCGGCCTTAATCGGACCGACGCCTGTCACCGTGTAGCCGTTGAACGTTTTTCCGTCGGTGGCGATGGCAAAGGCATGGTTGGCAACGCCGCTGCCGCTATGAACGCCGCCGCTGTCGTTGGCTGCGCAGGTTTGCAACGTTGAATTTGCAAAATCGGGATGGTTGCGGCAGGGCGGATTCCACATGTCACGAATGATGTTAGAAATCGCCAATACATCTTCACCGATGAGCCAGCGAACGCCGTCCGGATAGCCATCCGGCCGCAAGCTGCACCCCGCACCGCGCAGATTGTTGGGCGTGTCGAGGCCCGATCCGGTCGGGTGGGCCAGCCAGGGCGTACCCCCCGGCGCGCCGGCGAAGGCCGCGTCGCCGTTATAGAGGTCGATGAGTTCACCAAAGACGTCGGAATAAGATTCGTTGAGCTGGCCGGATTGGTTTTGATAAATAAGTCCGGCGGTATACTGCGTTACGCCGTGGGTGAGTTCGTGCCCCACCACATCATCGGTCACAAGACCGTCGCAAAAGACCATTTGAACGCCATTCCAATACGCATTTGGACAATTGGGGGCCGTCGAGTTGACGGTAGCAACCATGGTGAGCCCGGCGCCGTCAATGCTGTCGCGGCCGAACGCGCGCAGGTAAAAGTCGTAGGTATCGCCGTAATAGTCGTAGGCTCTGTCCACATCGGCAGGGATAGGAACCGAGGGATCTCCTTCGCTTCGAGCCAGAGTGCCGGGTATCGAAGGCGCTGCGTTGCCATCGTAAATATCGCGATCCTTGGCCGTATGAATCATTGACCATTGATCGAGGATTTCGCCGCAGTGGGCATCGACGAAGAAGGCTTCGCGCAATGAGACATCCGCATTGGTGATGATGACATGATAGGCCAGTTTTGGACCCATGCCGGGGTCGCCATACCAGCCGGGATCGACCACGACCAATTCGCTTCGATCGACAATTTTGGTCAACGAGTCGATGGTGCCCGCCGCAATTTGCTCGGCCATGGACGCATCGATTTCCGGCGTGACCGAGAGTTTGGGGGAGATGGCATAATACCGGCCGTTGATTGACATCAGTTCTCCCGCCGCATTCTGATGTACCTTCAGAACGCCGGAAAAGACGGGCACGCCAAGGTGACGTTGCTCAAGCGTGGTGTGGGTCCAGCCGAGCGGATCAGATTCGACGCGCGTCTGAATGAGTTGGGTTGAAGGATCCGAGATTCCGAAGTGGTGTCCATACGACTTGAGCGCATCAATCGCATTTGGAACCAGGACTGCATTGGCTGCCGGAGCGAGCGGCAGAGGCCCGCCGTTGGCGCCCCGTATAAATGCGACGGCTCCCGATTGGGCGTTGCGTTCGACGATGAGGTCATCGGCAAGAAGAGTCTGAGCGCCGGCCGTGATCGCCAGGACAATGACCGCCCTGGTAAGCGTAGCCAGATTCGAGACAGAAGAATTCCGACGGGCTGAACAACAGATTTTTGACAACATGATTCCCCTTTTGTCGAGCGTGCCGACGGCGTGTGCTCGAAATTCCACCCAAAGTCCAATGAATATATGTCGCGGAAGTTGAGATTCCTGAACCACTCCCTACCCCGCTCCTAATTTGAGCTTCTTTATTCTAACCCGAAGACGCCCGAAAATCCGCGCTGGACCGTGGAAGGATGGAGAAAATATCGACGATATTCGCTATTCTCGGCCGAATCGATTGCCCCGAATCACAGAGGAGTCCCGCATGAAGCACTTCAAAATGGGTCTTGGACTCGTCGCAGGATGCGCGATCGGGCTGCCATTTTCATCGGTTGCATGGGCTGCGAATGACTCGATCGTTTCCGGTCGACACTTTCGCGTTATCTGTGATTTTGAAGACCAAAATGTGGCCGAGGAAGCGATCGAGACGGCGGAAGCGATTTGGCAAATCGTGGAGAATTCATGGGGCATGGAGCGCGACGTCACCCAAAAGCCGCTTACGATCTACCTGTATCAGACGCTGGAGGCCTACGAAGCGGCAGATGCGAAAAGGACGGGCGGTCGGTTTCGCGAGAATTTGAGTTTTTCGCTTCACCAGGACAAATCCGCCCACCTGCTTGTTCAGCCGGTGTGTGCGAAGAAAACACTCAATCTTGTCGGTTTGCCGGGTTTGACGCGCGTTCTCATCGCCCACGAGGCGGCGCACTTGGCCACTTATTCGATGGTGTCAAATCATGCATCGCACCCGGAATGGCTGACCGAGGGATTCGCGACTTTTGTGGCGACCGAAGCGCTCCTGGAAAAGGGCTGGATGCAAGCGGTCGAAGATGACCCTTATTCAAGTACGATGATGGCACGGGCCATCCGACGGGTGACTGACAACCGGCTGCCACCATTGCAAGACCTGATTTCTGGCGGGAGCAAAGGGCTGCACCTGCAAGATCGGTACGCAATCTATTGGCAATTTTTCCGATTTATGCGGCAGCCGGTGCGAAAGCCTGAACTGGATGCAATATTGAAACTTGCCCAATCCGTGAAGGCCGGCGCTGAATTCAAAGCGAAATTCGCGCGGCGTGTTGTCGATCAGCTTGGCGGGGCGGACGCGGTGCAGCGACTCGATGGAGAGTTTCGCCAATTTGTTTTGCGGTCCCGGCCGAAATGGGAGGAGCGCTATCGATCGACAAATTGCCTGCGCGATCGGTGGATTCAAATCGCATTTCCGACCAAGACTGCCATGCTGATGGCAACCCAACGCATCGATTCGCGAGCATTTCGAATCGAGGGTTCGCTGGAGATGATCGAAAACCTGGCGCGAAACAGCGAATCCCACGTCTTTTTCGGACAAGGCCACCGCGGCTCGGTGACCGTGATTTTTTCGCAAGAAGGCGAAGTTCGGATCAACCGAATCATCACCGCCGAAAATAGAACCGAGACCATTGGCGTGGCCAAACTGGATGGTATTCGTAAGGGCAGTCAAACCAGTTTCAAGGTTGAAGTGAGCGATCGCGAGATTGAGGTCTTTCTTGACGGGAAGTTACGGGTGAAGGCTGGTCTGAAAGACCATGATGGAACAGTTAACTGGGGATTGGGTACAGCGGCCGGCAGTGTGACGATTTGGCACGGTGTAAAAATGACAGAAAAAGGCGATACCAAAGCCAGAGAATAGGGGTTTTTGTCTGGTTTCGCGGATTCACCATCCCGGCCACGACGACAGAATCCATTCGTTGACACTCCCATAAGGCGTCCTTAGAGTTGCGGGTTTATCGGATGTTGAACATCAGTCGCATCGGCCCAAGAAATTGACGGCTGGCAGGGCGGTTCTGTTCACGGTAAAACGATTTATCACGCAACTATTGCATGGCAAGAGGCTGAGTCGTCTCGCTGCTTGCCTGCCTTCGATCGATCAGGAGTTATTCTCGAATGGGCACCAAGTTTGTTTACTTTTTCGGCAATGGCAAAGCAGAAGGTCGTGGCGATCAGAAACCTCTACTCGGCGGCAAGGGCCGGCCTGGCGGAAATGACCAACATCGGTCTCCCGGTTCCCGGCGGCTTTACGATCACCACCGAAGCCTGCGCACATTACTACGAGAACAAGAAGAAATGGCCAAGCGGGCTCGACAAGGAGATTCGCGCCCATCTCGCGAAACTCGAAAAGATCTGCAAGAAAAAACTGGGTGATGCCAAAGACCCGCTGCTGGTTTCGGTTCGATCCGGCGCGGCGATGTCGATGCCGGGCATGATGGAGACCGTTCTCAATCTGGGAATGAATGACAAATCGGTTGAAGGCCTTGCAAAGTGCACGGGCAACCCCCGTTTTGCGTGGGACTCTTATCGCCGCTTCATCCAGATGTATTCCACGGTCGTTGTGGGGTTGTCCAAAGAAACGCTGGAAGAAAAGCTCGCTCACTTGAAACATGAGTCGGGTGTGAACACGGATGCCAACCTCACGCCGGAGCATTTGCAGAAGCTCTGCGGCGAGTTCAAAGCATTCTTTCATGAACAGACCGGAAAACCGTTTCCGCAGGATCCGTGGGACCAACTGGTCGGCGCGATCAATGCGGTCTTCAGTTCGTGGATGGCGGAGAAGGCGTTGACCTATCGGCGCGTCGAAAAAATCAGCGGCCTGCCCGGGACGGCCGTCAATATTTGCCAGATGGTTTTCGGCAACATGGGCGAAGACAGCGGCACGGGCGTCTGCTTTACGCGCGACCCGAGCACGGGCAAAAACGAGTTCTACGGCGATTTGTTGATGAATGCCCAGGGCGAAGACGTGGTGGCCGGCATTCGCACGCCCCTGCCGCTGAAGGACTTGAGCAAGACGCATGCTGAAGTGTATGAGCAGTTGTGCGGCGTTCGTGCCATGCTCGAGGCACACTATAAGGACATGCAAGATCTCGAGTTCACCGTCGAGCGCGGCAAGCTGTACATGCTGCAGTGTCGAAGCGGAAAGCGCTCGCCGGCGGCGTCTTTTAAGATTGCCGTTGAACATGCGACGCAGCCGCTCTTGTCGAAAGCCGAGGCCGCGAAACTCGTCAAGAAGAAGTACCTGCCGAAGCGTTACGCCGACATCGCGACGAAGCCGATCATCACGCGCGAACAGGCTGTCATGCGGATCAAGGCTGTGGACATCGAGCGATTGTTCTATCCGATCATCGATCCGAATTTCGATGCCAAATCGCTTTCGACAAAGCAACTCGGCATCGGCATCAACGCAGTGCCTGGCGCGGCATCCGGGCAAATCGTCTTTACGGCGCCGGTGGCGGAAAAGTGGCATGCGGAAGGCAAGAAGGTGATCCTGGTCCGCAAGGAAACCAGTCCGGAGGATGTCGGCGGCATGCACGCCGCAGCGGGCATTCTGACGGCCACGGGCGGCAAAACGTCCCATGCCGCAGTCGTGGCACGCGGCTGGGGCAAGTGCTGCATTGTTGGCCTCGGCGCCATGCGCATCAACGAAGCGCAGGGCACCATGTCGCTCAACGGCAAGACCCTGAGCGAAGGAGACTATCTCACGCTCGACGGCTCCGGAAGGCACGGTGCTCGAGGGCGAATTGCCGCTCGTCACACCGACGCTGCCGCAGGAATATCAAACGCTGCTCAAATGGTGCGACGAGATTCGCCGCCTGCGTGTGCGAACGAACGCCGATACGCCGTATGACGCCGAAAACGCCGTGCGCATGGGCGCCGAAGGCATCGGCCTCTGCCGCACAGAGCACATGTTTTTCGATACCGAAGAACGCCGGCTGGCGATTCAGGAAATGATCGTCGCCGATTCACTGGAAGAGCGGCAAATCGCGCTGGCCAAGTTGCTCCCGTTCCAGCGTCAGGATTTCATCGGCATTTTTGAAGCGATGAACGGCCGGCCGGTCACGATTCGTCTGGTCGATCCGCCGCTGCACGAATTTGTGCCGCACACGGAGGAAAAGCAGCAGGAACTGGCGAAGCAGATTGGCGCGGATTTCGAGAAGGTGCGGACCCGCATCGATCAGTTGCATGAGTCCAATCCGATGCTCGGCCATCGCGGTTGCCGGCTATGCATCACGTACCCCGAGATTCTCGAAATGCAGGTGCGGGCGATCATCGAGGCGGCTGTCGAGGTTCGCCGGCGCGGCACGAAGGTCGCTCCGGAAATCATGATTCCTCTCTGCATCGATGCGAAGGAATTGAAGATTTTGACGGATCGGACGCGCAGTTGCCGATGAAATCATCGAGACATCCGGAATCAAGCTGGCCTACCTGGTCGGCACGATGATCGAAACGCCGCGCGCTGCCATTACCGCGGCGAAGGTCGCGGAAGTGGCCGACTTTTTCAGCTTTGGAACGAACGACCTGACGCAGATGGCCATGGGATTGTCGCGCGACGATGCCGGTCGCTTTCTGCCGGATTATGTCGATCAGGCCAAGGCCGCTATTTTCGGGACCGACCCGTTTCAGACGCTCGATGTCGATGGTGTCGGATTTCTGGTCAAGCATGCCATCGAGAACGGCCGGGCGACAAAGGGCGATCTGAAGATCGGCATTTGCGGTGAACACGGCGGCGATCCGATATCGGTGAAGTTCTGTCATGCCGCCGGCATGGACTACGTCAGTTGCTCGCCTTATCGCGTTCCGATCGCGCGGCTGGCCGCGTCGCAGGCCGTCATCGAAGATCAATTGAACAACCCAGGGAAGGGCTCAAAAGGCTCCAAGTCCAAATCGATGGCCGCCTCGGCGCTGAAATCCGCGGCAAGGCTGAAGCAAAAGGTGAAGTCGTCGAAGCCGACCAAGTCTAAATCGCGACGGTAATGCGTCTCACCCGTAAGGCAGTTCGGGTCTGATTCCTGCCCGGCAGCAATTGCGACAAAATCAAGAGGACGCGATCGACTTATTCTCGATTGCGTCCTCTTTGCACATGGGTTGTCCTGTCAATCGCGACGCGGCGCCTATTTCGGCACTGTACGCAATCTGCAATTGCGTCGCCGCTTGACTGCGGCGCGAAATCTACGGCTCAATTGACAGTGCCGTGGCCGCGCTGACGGTGGAGTTTATCGTGATCCACAGCTCTTTCGATGTCTCGTTCATGGAGACAAAGGCACCGGAAGTGGCATCGCCGCTGTTTACGGTGAGTAATCCGCCGTTCATGCTAACCTTCGGCAGGTTCGGCGCCGAATAGCCTCGAATCACAAAGATCGGCCGATCGACCGGCATTCCGACGGCCGGCGTGAAAGTGAATGCCGATGAGTTGGCACTCGCGTCAAGAAAAAATGCGGCGTAGGTGTCGTTGTATCCATTCGCGACAGTTTTCATCTCGGTTGCACCCGGGCCCCTGGGCAGCAGGGTGGAAACGGATCCCTTGGTGACGCCGTCGATGGTTGCCGCAGCCAGCGCCTCGACTTCCGCCACGGCCATTGCCACGTCGCCCGGCTGATTCCAGGCCAGCGCTGCCGCGTCGTATCGAGCTTTAGGCCCGAGCACAATGAACGTAGCGTATGACCGGTCGCCGCGTCCGTCGGCCTTGCCGGAATAGTCGAAGAGATCAAAGCTCGAAGAGGCCAGCCAGCCGTAAGGCGTGCCCCAAGCAATTAGCTTCGTGCCGGTTGCTTCGCCCGCCGGCTTTCCGGTGCCGGGGTCCCAGTCGTAGTTCATCAGTTGATAGGGCCATCCGCTGACGCAGGGGACGCCGTAATTCCGGGCATCGCCAAATCCGCCGCAATCGCCTTTATTTGTGAACACGCTGGCGGACGTATTTCCGCGTTCGCGGCCGACCACGCGGTCGCCGTAGCCCATTTCCCTGTCCATCGCCTTGGTTTGCACAATGCCCATTTCCGCGTTGGTGTTGGCCGTCCAGGCGCGTGTGAAAGCCACTGTGTTTGCGATGTTGTAGAGCCAGGGAGAGTTGAGTGTCAGTTGTGCGTCAGTTGTCGCGAAAGAGAAACCCGCGTCGCCCCACGACACGCCGCCGATCGCGTCGCCCATGTTGCGTGTCGTTGCGCCGTCGAAATTGAGCGAGCCATAAGGCCGCGCACATCCATGCGATAGGTGTCGAAATTGACGTTACCGGGATTGACGATTTCCCCGGTTTTCCACGTTACTGACCATACAGGGTGATCGCGGCCGGTGGCGACGAACCACTCGATCACCAGCGGAATCTTGATACCCATGCCACCGCCTTCCTTGTCGCGATCGTAGACCATCTCAATGCGATGAATTGCATGATGAGCGCCGGCAAACAATGTCGTATCGACTTTGGAAGGGACGTTTGCCTTTCCAAGCGGCGAATTTCCCGTCTGGGTGTTGTGCGAGACGACATAGCCGAAACCTTCGTGGCCGTAGGCGTCGTCGTTTGCGGTTCGCGAAATGAGCTGCTGGTTGTCGTCGAAGGAGAAGTCGTATTGGTAAAGATGGCCGCCGAGTGTCATCGACCTGTCGTTGCCACGTGCGTCCTTCCATGTCACGACGGTGACATTAGCGGCTGCCGCAATCCGTTCGGGATCGCTCCGCATTCCGGCCGCCACTTTGGTGATGCTGTTGGTCGTCGCCGGAATGGAGGCCGGCGGATCCTCGTCGGGTTTCGGGTTGGGGTTTGTGTTGGCGTTGGTATTGTTGTTTACGTTTTCATTTCCGTTGTCATTTGAATTGACGTTGGAGTTGGAATTTACATTCGAGTTTGCATTTCCATTCGGCACATCCATCACTTCGCAACCGGCCGTCGAAAAAACGGCGAGGAGCAATGCCGCCGTTCCAACGTGCAGTCGCCGCAGGAATCCCGGCCTCGGCGCCGATCGGGGGCGGATGGAGCGGGGATCACGTTTTGAATTCAGTGCCTGTTCAGAGAGTCGAGCCAGATACAGATAATATTGTGATTGAGCAGTTAGAAATCGCATCGATAAGCCTGCCTTTGCGAGTGTCATCCCCGGTCGGCTACTACCCCAGACCGAGGTTCCGGATGGTCAGCGGAAATAAGGCACCGCGCCGCCGGTTTCGCTTCATCATGTCACGAAGAATCCTCAAATTTGGACTGAATTGCGGTTTTTGCGCTATTGAAGCGTCTTGTACCCGGCCCTTGCCGATTTGGAGTGATGGAGTAATATCCGTGGCTCGGATCATTCCGAATGCCCGTTATTTCGCTGGAAATGCGGGTTTGAGCTGCGAATTCTCATCGACGTGGCTTTTTGAGAGTGGGAATCGCACTGGGGCGTGTGCCCGAGTGGCCAAAGGGGACGGGCTGTAAACCCGTTGGCTTACGCCTTCGCTGGTTCGAATCCAGCCGCGCCCATTGTAATGGGAACTTTGCAGGACATGCGGCACGGGCGAATTCCCGGTGCCGCATGTCCTGCCGAGGCCCCCAATGTCGATCGCTGAAGTCGGTCGAATACGAACACATGTCTTGGACATCAATCCGGGGGCGGCAGCACATCTCCCATGCGGATGAACGTTCCCAACCAGATCACCGTCGGACGTTTTTTTCTGGGCATTGTCGTGCTGGTTTTGCTGGGGATGTTTGATTGGGCCAGGCGGGATTCCCAGACTTGGATGATTCACACCGCGTTTTGGCTTTTCATTATCGCCGCGCTGTCGGACATCCTCGATGGCTATCTCGCGCGGCGGCACAATCAGATTACGGCCTTCGGGCGGATTCTCGATCCGTTTGCCGACAAAATTCTGGTATTGGGTTCATTCATTTTGCTGTTGGGCGACGGCTTTCGCGACGTAACGGCAATAATGTCACGGACCTGAAGGGGTGGATGGTCGTGATCATCGTCGCGCGTGAACTCTTGGTCTCCGGACTCCGCGGGTTCAGCGAGGCGAAGGGCCAGGCGTTCGGGGCGAATTGGTGGGGTAAGATCAAGATGTTGCTTCAGAGCATCTGCCTCGGCTGGATTCTGCAAAGCCTCAGCGGTTGTAGCGATTGGAAGGCGTTTGTCGATGCGCGGGTGATTGTCGTGCATGTCATGGTGCTGTTCACCGCGCTGAGCGCGGTCAGTTATGTGTTTGCCTCGCGCGAGGCGCTTCTGGAGCAGTCGCGTGGATAATACGCTTCGCGCCATTATTCTGGGCGTTATCGAAGGGCTGACCGAATTTCTGCCGGTTTCAAGCACCGGCCACATGATTCTGGCGATGCCGTGGCTGGGCATCGATCCGATCGATCCCGAGCCGTTTTGGAAGGCATTTCTGTATTTCGTTCAGATCGGCGCCATCCTTTCCGTGGTGATTTACTTTTTTCGCCCATTGTTGCGACAGATTTTTGCAAAGCCGACGCGCGGCTGGGCGAATCATGTGGCCGTGAAGGTGTTTGTCGGAATGATTCCGGGCGGCGTGGCGGGCGTGCTGCTCAATGATGTGATGGACAAGTATCTCGAATGGGAAGTGCCGGTGGCGCTCGCGCTGATTGTCGGCGGCGGCGCGATGTGGTGGATTGAAAGGAAGTTTCGACCCGAAACAGGGCCGGATGTCGAAACGATGACACTCCGGCAGGCACTGATCGTCGGCCTATGCCAATGCTTTGCAATCATTCCCGGGACGAGTCGATCGATGGCGACCATCATGGGTGGGCTGATCGTGGGACTACCGGCGGCGACCGCCGCGCAGTTTTCGTTTTATCTTGCGATCCCGACCCTGCTCGGGGCGGGCGTGCTGCGCGTGGTCAAGCACCCCGAAGCCCTGGACGGCGAACACCTCGGGGTCATGCTCATCGGCTTCGCGGTGTCGTTTGTCGTCGCGTGGATGGCCGTGGCGGGTTTTATGCGGTATGTGCAGAGCAAATCACTGGTCCCCTTTGCGGTGTATCGAATCCTGCTCGGTGCTGCGGTTTTGGGGATTTGGTACCTTGGGAAGTGATGCCGGGATTTTTAAAGCAGAACGTGTGATTTTGGGGCCGGGGTTGGGAAAAATGTAAAACTATCCGGCCGGAATGCGGTCCAAAAGGCATCGCCGGGCGTGACAGGGTTGGAAGGCGTTGAAATTCCCGCTTCGCCCCCTAACCTTCCCACGGGGGCGGGGTCTACCGGTATGTTCGATCCGCGGGGATCGAGGCTACGTTCGATGCGTCGATCAGCACGACGGAGGTCAATTTTACCGCATTTCACAGGAGAAACGGACATGATCGCTCGAAACTTGAAAGTGTCGTTGGGGGTTGCCGTCGCCGTGTTGACGATGGCCGCCTTCAGCCCGGCCGAAGCGAAGGCGGATCACCGCGGTCGCTCGTTCGGGTTCAGTTACAGCTCCGGCGGCAGTCGATGCGGCAGCGGCGGCTATTACCGCTCCGGCTACAGCCGAAGTTATTATGGTGGCAGCCGGTATTATGGCGGCGGCGGTTATTACAGCAGCGGATACCGGAGCTCCGGATTCCGGTCCAGCTGCGCGCCGCGCTATTACTGCCCGCCACCGCGACCGATCTACCGGCCGCGCTATTCGAACCGCTGCGGTTGGTAATGGTTTGTCTCAAAAGCGATCAGATCGACCTATCCTGAATAAAGCCTGACGGCATGAGGCAAAAGCCGAGTGTCGTCAGTGACAAGCATGGGCGAGGCGTCGGGAATTCCCGACGCGCTCGCCCGCTTTTTTGATGTGCGGCAGAAATGGACAAAAAACAAACGGCCCTCCGGATCGCTCCGGAGGGCCGCTCATGTAGCTTCGGACAGTTCCGCTTTACGAAAGACCGAAGATGCCGAGGATGGCACTGATTACGCCACCGACGACGCTCCATACGTTACCGAACAAACCCTGGAGAAACTCAAGTACCTCATTCAATCCGGGAACCATGCATGTCTCCTCACCGAGCCCGGTTTGAAGTCATGTCCCGACCCAATGTCGGGATTTGAAATGAACAGGGGCAATCGGTGTGCCAATTAGCTGGACATTCGAAGTAAGCGGTGAAAAGGCATTTTATGGGAGTAAATGGGTAATAATACCCAGTAGAATAGTGGATGGGTAAGCAAAATGGAGGCAGGTCATCTGTAAAGCAAACGGTTGGGCAACGAATGAACGAACTCTAATCATCTGTCAATTCTAATAATTACGAACTCATCGCCTACAAACATTGCCTTAGTGCCGATTCGATCGAAGCCATCAAATTCCCCGGCACGTTCGATGGCTGCGTACTCCTCATTGATCTTACCCAATTCGAGGTTCGTTTCAGGCTTGAGATCCAGATAGCTCGTGTTTCCAAGTTTTGCCAAATAGGCCCCGCCAGCAAAGGTCAATTTAGCGTTGCTTCCATCTTCGGTAACGCAGATCAACTGGGCATTCGAAGGAAACAAGCGCGTTAGAGTTTCGGCGAAGGATCGGGCGGTTGCCAGACGTTGGACCGCCTTGGATTCCACTTTCGGAAGTCTTCTAAGGGTTTCGATCGTCTCCCATGTATTCGCCGCAAGGAGCAATGCGATTCCAACGGTTGCAGCGGCGGCACCTTTTTGACCGAGCCATCCTCGGGTTGTGAGCAGCAGCCAGATCAGGCCCGCGCAAAAAATCGGAATGAGCGGCGCGACGAGGCGCACGCCTTCATCCCAGGGCCACAGCGAGACGACGACGAGGACAAGAAGCGCATAGGCAAATGTGGGCTCGCGATGAATCGCAAATCGGACGAGACACGCGATGATGACCAGCAGCGCGACAACGGCCGTGATGACGGACGATGCATCGCCTTGAAACGCGCGCCAACCGACATGATTCGGAACAACCGCCCGCTTGATGTCGGCGAGCCTTTCGGCGCCGAATCGCTGGAATCGCTGAAGCTGAAGCGACATGCCGGTTACATCGGTTGTTTCCGATTCCATGGCCTGTGTCCACATGCGGCCATATCCGGACTGCGCGGGAAAACCAGACTGACGAAGGTGCCATAATAATGGCATGACCGCGGCGGCAAGAAGGAAGACGGTGGCATGCATGGAACGACTGCGCCAAGAATCGCCCCTGCGACAAAGCACCGCGAGCATTGCAACAGGGACCAGGGCCGCGCCGACTGTTCGCACCATGATGGCGCAGGCGACGAGCAGCCCGGCGACAACTGTGCATCGCCATGATGTGCCGCGTCGTAGCCGTTCGACGGCGATCAGCGCGGCCAACTGGATTGGCAAGAAAACGGCCTCAGAGAGGGCCACGGTGGTCTGCATGAGCAGAACGGAATTCGTGATCGTCAGCAGTCCGACGGCCATTGCCGGAAAGCGGCCGAGCGATCTGTGGAAAAGGGCGGTCGTCAGGATGCCGGTGACGATAAAGCTGGCCGCGAGAAGCCATCGAATGGCCAGTAAGGGCGGATCGCCAAACTGGAAAAGTGGGGCGATAAGAGTTGGGAAGCCGGGCGGGCGCATCATGTGATAATCGGGGTAGCAGCCGGTTTTGTGAAGGGAGCGTGCGGTGGTGAGATAGTCGAAGCTGTCCGGGGCGAGGGAGCACCAGTTGCCGAGGGTGGGGGCGATGATCAAAATTGCTGCAATGCCAACAACCAAAAGCGATGCTTTTGATCCTGTGTTCGATGATGATATCGGTGAACCTGGCGCAGATTGCTCCCCGCCCTTTTCATAGGCGGTCTTAATGTTGAATGTCTGGAAACCTGTTGCCATGTGATTTCAGCCTTCTTGCTGCAATACACATACATCGGCATGAGCGAGGCGGCGACCGATGGCGAGATTGGCGATTCCTAGAAAGTGAAATAAGTTTGCGATGATTACAGCTGGCTCGTAGACCGTTCAAGTCGAAAGGCGGCCATTGTTGTATCAGACGCGGTTCTGTATTCAAAGAACCGGTCGCTAACGCTTCCGGCACGTTGGCGATAGCCGTTTAGCGATTGGCTTCCCGAGAGCGAGTGCTTTTTTCGCAGTTTTCTTACTTGGAGTTTTCGTAGCCGAGGCGATAGGTTTTGATCTGGCGATGCCTTTGTTCGTTGCTGCCTTTGGCGCATCCATTTCGTAAGCCATGCGTAGCCAATGTTCGACTTCGTCGTCGATCTGATCGATTGACTCGATTGGGATGCGGTGGGTGATGCGGTTTTTCCTGGCGAAGCCGCCGGTGTCGATGAGGCGGCCGGTGGCTTTCATGTTGCCGAGCGCAAAGCCCAAGTCGATTCGCCTCTGCGTGGCGGGTTTGATTTCGGCGAAGACGTGTTCGCGGTAGAGGGGGACGATGGTCTGGCAGGGGCAGATTTTCACGTCGTCGGCGATGGAGAGACCGAGTTGAATGAGGGCGTCGTGAATCGGTTTGAGTGCGGCCTTCGAGCCCGCGTACATTTTTTCGACGTAGCCGACGGCTGCCTTCAGATATGCCTTGGGGTCGTCATCTTCCCAGCCACGGCCTTCGGCGCGTTCGGCGATCCACCATGCATAATTCGTTCCGAGTCCCTCGGCCTTCAACCAATCGCGCCGGGCGACTTCTTTTTCTTGACGTGCGAAATCCATTCTTCGAGCGTGCGACCGGTTTTTTCCATCATTGCGGCGATGACGTTTTGGATCATGGTGATGGAGGGGTGGGGGCTGTATCTGACGGAAGGCCCGGCGGTGGCTTGGCATCGAAAATTCCTTCGTGAGTTCAGAGATCCAGTCAAGACTGACACAGATTCATACTATCAAGAGCTCATCAAAGAGGGAAACTCCTAATCAATTCTTGTTATCTCGATAGGCCTTATGGACAGCGATTGGAAGTGCGATGCAGCAGCCGAAAAATGTTATTAGCAAGTAGGTGGTCAGTGTTTCGAATTGTGCGAGCGTGATCCAAGCCGCTCCTATTGAAACAACAAGGAATGCGGTTAGACCGTTGGCTATCATCGCGTTCGTGACTTTGGAATAGCGCGATCGCCGCCATCGGAATTTTTTTCGATCGACACAATCTTCGCCACATTCCGGACAAACTGCGGTTGCATTTGCCGTGAGATCATAACCACATGAAATGCAGCAAGGGGTCTCTTTCGCGATGGCAATTCTCAGGTTTCGACGAAGCCGTCGCCTCCAGAATACCCAGAGCATTGATTGCCACGACACCAGTAGCACGCCGATGAGGGGATAGGTGTACCATGAGCCAATGCCTATCCAGAAACCCTGGAGTAAAAACCAGAGATTGCAGATGAGAAGCGCGCCAATGATTTGAGCGCCCCCAAAGAAGCAAGTTCGCCTGCCGCGACGCAATGGCGAGCGAGTTCATCGCTTCGCATGAAACGAAGTTCTGAAAGGTTGGCCCGCATAGCACGCGTCGCCTAGAAGGCCGGCTGACAATTCGGCAACCTTTTCTTAGTTCACAAACTCACGTATCACAAGCGTATCATTCTGGCCGCCGAAAGCGAACGAATTGCTCAGGCAGGTCTTCACCTTGGCCTTGCGCGGCTCATTGGGTACGTAATCCAGATCGCAGATCGGATCGGGATTCTGGTAGTTGATCGTCGGCGGCAGAATCTGATCGCGAATGGCCAGGACGCAGGTGATGAGCTCGCACGCGCCGGCGGCCGCGATGAGGTGGCCGAGCATGCTCTTGACGCTGCTGATGGGCACCTGCTTGGCACGGTCGCCGAAGACGCCCTTGATCGCCTTGGTTTCGATTTTGTCGTTTTCGGCCGTGCCGGTTCCGTGGGCGGAGATGTAGTCGATTTCGGTTGCGGGCACGTTTGCATCCTTGAGGGCCATGCGCATCGAGGCGATGCCGCCGCGGCCGTCTTCGTGGATGTCGGTGATGCGGAAGGCATCGGCGGTTGAGCCATAGCCAAGCACTTCGCAGAGGATTTTTGCGCCACGGGCCTTGGCGTGCTCAAGTTCTTCCAGAATCAGCATGCCCGCGCCTTCGCCAAGGACGAAGCCGTCGCGCGTGCGGTCGAACGGGCGCGAAGCCGAGATGCAGGCGTCATTGCGCGTCGAAAGGGCGGTAAGGCGGTTGAAGCCGGTGACGCCGAGGGGGTGGATCATCGAGTGGCAGCCGCCGGAGATCATCACGTTGGCATCGCCGCGGCGAATCATGTTCATCGCTTCGCCGATGGCCTGTGTGCTGGCGGCGCAGGCCGTGAGCGTGTTGAAGTTCGGGCCTTCAATGTTGAACAGCTCCGCGATGTGGGCGGCGGCCATGTTCGGGTCCTGCTCCGCCTCTTTCGTTTCGGTGAGGCATTTCATCGCAACTTCGGCCCAGCGCACGCTGTTGAGCTTGCCTGCCGAGTAATCCCAGCCATCGACGGCGGCTGCGACGAAATTCTCGAAATCGAGCGGGCCTTCGCCACCGCCGAGATAGACGCCGACGTTGGTGCGATCGAGATCGAGCTTTTCGGCGAGTTTGGAACTTTCCCATGCCATCTTCGCGGCCGCCAAGGCAAAGCGCGCCTGGCGCGACGCGGTTTGATGCCGTTCAAATTCCTCGGGCGTAAGAAACTTGCGAAGATCGAAATTCTTTACCTCGGACGAGAATTGCGTCGGAAACGTATCGGCATTGAAGATGGTTGTCTTCGCGATGCCGCTGTCGCCGCCGAGAATTCCCTTCCAGGCTGTTTCGATGTCGTGGCCGAGGGGGGTGATCCAACCCATGCCGGTGATAACAATTCGCCGCTGACTCATGGCTGCCACCTCCGAATGACGAGGGCCGCGGTCTGGCCGCCCGAGAGCGACGCCGCAAGTGAAACGGCCACATTTGCCCGGCAATCGATCGGATCGCCGCGAACGACATGGATGCCGCAATCGGAGTCGACCGCGTCCGTGTTGAGTGACGGCGGAACCACGCCGCGGTGCATGGCATTGGCCATGACTGCCATATCGACGGCACCCGCACCGGCGCCATTGTTGCCCATCGAGCCCTTCGTGCAGAGCACGGGAATCTTTGCTGCGCGGTCGCCAAAGACTGATCGCACCGCGGATGCTTCTGACTGATCGTGGTCGCGGGTGCCCGCGCCGAAGAGATTGATCAATTCGACATGTTCGGCCGTGACTTTGGCATCGGCGGCGCCTCTGGATGGCAATGGACTGGCCGCGGCCGTCTTGCTGGTTTGTTTCAACTGGTTGCGTTGGTTGAGCTGGCGCCGAAGCCAAGCTCGGCATAAATATGCGCCCCACGGGCCTTGGCCCGCTCCATTTCCTCGAGAATAAGCAGGCCGCCGCCTTCGCCGATGGCCGATCCGCGACGGTCCTTGTCGAACGGACGGCAGGCCGTGGCGGGCGATTCGTTTCGGTCGGTGGCAAGTCGATTCAGCAATTGCTGGCGGGCAAGGCCCATCGGATTCAGCTTGCTTTCCGCGCCGCCGCAAATGCAAATATCGGCCCGCGCGCGCTCGATGGTTCTGTATGCCTCGCCGATGGCGAGATGCGAGCTGGCCTCGCCGCAGGTGATGGTGTTTGAAGGCGCCTGGCAATCATGGACGATGGTCACATGGCAGGCGAGCATGTTGGGCAGAAACTTGAGCAGCCACAGCGGCGTGAGGTTCTGCATGCCGTCGCTGCCCCATTTGTTCAAACTGAACGCACGGTTGCCCGCGACGGCAGGATCATCGACGGCCGACGCCAGCGCACCGGCCAGTTCGTTCAGATCGGCGCAGATGAGGCCGGCGCCGATGTTCGCGCCGAAGCGCGTCGAATCGACATCGGTCTTTTCGGCCTCGCCGCGCTCCACGAGGCATTTCGTCTTGATGCCCGCATCCTTCACTGCGTGATACGCAGCAATGACGGCCAGCTCGATATCGCGGGCCATGACTTTCGTGGCCTTGCGGTAGCCTTTGGGCACGCAGTCTTTGACATCGATCTTGGTGATCTCGCCGGCAATTTGCGTGGGAAAGAAGGAGGGATCGAACGAATGGATTCGATCAATGCCGCATTTCTTCTCGACGAGGGCATCGAAGGTTTCCGCCGATGCCGATGCCGACCGGCGTTACGACGCCCATGCCCGTGATGACAACTCTTTTCTTGTTCATGGTTATCGCTCCCCGTGCCAACCGTGCGTCACTGGGCCGATGCGGCCGTGGAGGCGGAGACGTTGTATGTCGTCAACAACGACTTGAAGTCCTCGGTGAACACAAAGTTCTCCTCGGGAAAGGCCAGGCCGCTCATGTTGTTGTCGATGTGGGAAAATACGATGTCGATTTCCGCCAGCGGTTCGCCGTTGACTGTAACACGGCCCGCAGTCATCGCCCCCTGGGGTGACACCTGCTCGATTCGGGCATCGTATTGTAGCTGGTCTCCGGGTCGAACTTCCTTCAGGAATTTCGCCTGCTTCACCTTGGCGAGAATGACCTTTTCCTCGAAATTGCGGGCCTCGCCGACGAGAATGCCCGCGGTTTGGGCCATGCCCTCGACGATCAGGCTGGCGGGCATGACTGGATAGGCCGGAAAATGGTCGTGCAAATGCTCCTCGGCCATCGAGACGTTTTTGATCGCCGTGGCAGAGACGCCGGACTGAAAATCAGTGAATTTGTCGATCCAGATCCAACGCACGAAATCAGGCCGCCATCTTGGTTGTCAGGTAATTTACGATTGTCTTGACGGTGAACAGAACGGGCATCCGTGTGATGTCCGGGTCTTTTTCGAAATCGGTGAAGTCGGCATGGGGCATGGCGGCTTTTAGGGTGGAAAGTCCCTTGGCCGTCAATTTGCCGCCCTCGACATATTCGGGATTGCTCACGATCGACTCGGGAAACAACTCACCGCGCGGAATCTTGATGGAAAAGGTCTTTTCGAGGCGGAATACAATGTCGAGAAAGTCAATCGACTCCGCGCCCAAATCGCCCTGCAGCGTCGCGGTTTCGGTGACTTCATCGTCATCGACACCCAGCGCATCGACCAAGACATCCTTTACTTTTGAATATACTTCATCGCGGCTCATCTCCATATCAATCGGTCCTCCCTGCGGACTTGTCACATGTTGTTCGTCAATGCTGCAGCCATCTTGATCGCCGACGGCCCGCCGAGCAAACTTAACTTGCCCCGCAAATCTTCAACGAGCCGGTCATCGGACTCGGCCAACAGCGCGTTTGAATCGGCCAGATTGTAATGCCGAAGTTTCAACCGCGCTTTTACAATTTCATCGCCTTCCGGCGAACGACCCAGCGCCTTGAATTCGCTGGAGTTGTCATCGATTCGAACCGCCTCAGACACCACCTCAAGCGAGCGACCGGGCGAGACAAAGCTCTTGTAGTTCACATTCTTTGCCTCTTCGAGCACCACCATGCTGTTGCCAAAGTCCTGCGTCACACGAACCAGCCAGGCCGAGGCCTGGACCATCGCTTCCAGCATGAGAACGCCGGGCATCACAGGGAATGTTGGGAAGTGGTCGGCCAGATATTCTTCCGCTAGCGACAGTGTTTTCCGCGCCACAATGCGGTTCGGAGGCTCCAGCGAGACGATCTTATCCAATAGAATGAACTTCATGACCGTCGCCGCTTCCCTTTTGCGCAGCCTCTGCCCGCCGATACGGATTGAGCGAAGCCCTCGAAATTCATGTAAGAGAGCTGCGGCCGCCAAATCATAAACCGTGGTTTTTAGTCCAATATGAGGTGGTTGGCAAGGGTGATTTCAGACATGGTATGGCGAGAATTCACAGGCGATGCCGTCTTGCGACCGTTAAAGCTGGTTGAAAGGAACGCGGTTTTTGTTCAGTCTCGACGGTTCTGAGTGCTTATGGCAAGTCCGGGACCGGATTTTCTGGGTAACAATCCATACGCCATTGGTCGCCCCTGAGGACCCAGTAATTCGGATAATTTGCGGTGAGATCATTTTGCTGGCTGAGGTAGATGGGACCTGCATGGCCGTCAACAAATGCGACATTAAACCGGTTGCGCTTGGCATGCCAGCCGGTGACAGGGTAGGTGGCGGCATTCCACTTGGCGACCTCGGCAATAGCCTCCTCGAGGATGACGGTTTGCGCCGTGCTGGGAACGCGCGTTCGCGGGCGGAAGTAGGGGCCGTAGAAATTTTGCGAAAAGCCGGAGCCGCCGAGAAAGTCGATATGGTTGTTCAAGCGGTAGCTTGTACCGGCAAGGTCGAAGATTTTCCTGTCCTTGTAAGCGGGCTCGACGAAAAACGGCTCGAAATCGACGGGCGCATCCGGCACGCCGCGATCGCCGGGGCATTCATACAACGCCAGCGTCGCGCTCATCGCATTGCCGAAAATATACTTGTTGAGTATGCGATTTTCCTGCCGAAAGTCCGGGTCGCCCATGACATCCAGGCCGGTTTTGCCGCCATATTCATATTCGCCGTCATAAAGCCATTCGGTTTCAGCCTTGGGGTGGATGGGTGATGTGAACCCGCGTTCGTCGTCCATCGAGTAGGTTTCGAGTGCCATTCCGATGGCACGCATGTTTGCGAGGCACTTTGTTTTTGTGCCCTCGTTTCGCGCGGACGACAGCGCCGGTAATAAGATCGCCATCAAGATCGCGATTATCCCGACAACGACAAGCAATTCGATCAACGTGAACGCACACGCGCCAGTCTTCTTCGATATCATGTCGGCACACTCCACACCCTGATTGAACCCAACCTCGGGTCCATCGTGCTGGAAATGAATCGACTGACAGTATAACCGATCTTTTGGACGGTTACGGCGCAATCAGGAGATTCACGAACGCATCGATGTCAAGCTGGTCCAAGGCGCCAAAGGGAGCAGCAAGGTCGGCGCAACTGTCATAAAGCCGGAAACGCGAGGTGGGCGTCCGCAAAGCCATGAACATCGGCTCCATCGATCAGGCCGTCGCCGGTGAAATCGCCGGTCAACGAAATGTCGCCGGAATCCGAGAGGCTGAACGGGCTGCAACCCCCGGCGTTGCAAGCCTTTACCCAATAATAATACGTCGATCCGTAGGCTGCGGTGTTGTCATCATACGATTGACCGGCGATGCCGATTTGAAGAGAAGTTGCGGAGCCGGAATCATCCGTGGTGTTCCGCCAAACCTCGTAGTCCGTCGCATCGACAACAGAGTTCCAATTGATCGTAATATTGGCGCAATCTTCCCCGTTTGACGCACTGACCCCCGTGGGCGCTGCCGGTGGTGTGATGACGGGATCGTCGCATTCCAGACCGCGAACGACAACGGCGTCTATGGCTGCCTCGACGAAAGACTGCGTTGCCGCATCATCCGCTGAAAAACGTACTCTGAATTGATTGGTGAACGCGATCACGCCATTGAGCGAATAAGTCTTGGTGAACCAGCCGCCTGAGACTTCAGGATTCGGCGATGAGGTGGTCGGTCCGACCGTTTCGAGCAATACCCAGGAGAGGCCGTTGTTGTCCGAAACATGCACGTGAAGGGTATCCGCCTGAGGCGCGGCGCCGGTGCTGTTTGAATACCAGCGCGCGTAACTCATTTCGGCCGTGGTGAGGCCGGTGATGTTGATCGCCGGCGATGCCAGCGTCGTGAGGCCGTTGTCGATGTCTGCGGTCGGTGACGAATTGTCCGTCAGGTAGCACTGACCGGAGCCATCGGCATCCGTCGTCGGGGCAGCCGTCGCGCCGGCGACCGGTACGCCGCGCTGCCAGGTGCCTGTGAAAGCGCCGCCGCCCGATGGCGTATCCGATACGGTCCAGAGCTGATTGGTCTGGAAGTTGTCAGTGAATCGAACGCTCATCGTGCCGACCATTGCCTGATAGAAATTCGCAGGCGCGCCGGGTGGTGACGAGACACTGGCACCCAGATTTCCCGCGGCGGTCACATAGAATCTCGGCGTATCGTCGCACAGGGCGGCGGGCAGCGTGGCGACATAATTGTCACCGCCCGAAGGCGAGAGCGGCACGCTCTGAAACGCGCCGCCATCGTACGAATAGAAAAGATGTGCGGAGCCGGGAACAAGCGTTTCGGATCCGGGCGTGATGGTCACGTTGAAATTTGTCGGTGAACCTGAAACAAGGTTGGCGGGAGCGCCGCCCGGAAGCGAAATGGTAAGCGGAGCAATTGTGGCGACCACATCGCCCGTGGCAATCAGCATAGCCCTGCAAACCTTGTGCGACAGTCGCACCGACCACGCGAACGGTCCATGTGCCGACCTGCGGATTGTTTACATGAACCTGTTCGACGTTGTTACGGCTGTCCTTTGTTCCGCCGGCGATCGAAACGCCACCGGAAAAAACGTTGCCGAGATAGGTGGTTCCGCCCGGCGTGACCACCTCCAAGTCCAAGTCATTGACGGAAGCGACGCCGGTGCCTGTGCTCGCGGACGCGGGCGGGTCTGTCCACACAAGCGTGACACGAAGTTGCTGTGTGGCGGAGGATATATTCAATGCGTATGTTTCGAATTCCGACGTGGCAAGTCCCGTCGCATTGCGAATGTCATCGAGGACGGCCAGTTTTCGTGCGTCGCCGTTGAAATACAGAGCGTTGTCCGCCAAGACGCGACCCCATCCCTCTTGATTGCTGGGGTAGCCGGCAATCCCCGTCATGTCGACAGCCGAATTGAGAAGCGTGGCCTTGACCAATGCGCCGGTCGGAACGAATGCATCGCCCGCAATTCGTGCGCCGCTTGGGTAATAGCCATCGGCGTAATATTGTCGCACAAGGGGCCGCGGTGCCCGCGACGGCCGGGCTGGCCATGGATGTGCCGGTCAGGTTGGTGGTACCGCAGGTACCGGGCGTCGCGGAGGTCGTGCTGCAACCGGGAGCGAATATTTCTGGTTTGCGACGACTGTCGGCCGTGGGTCCCGTCCCGCCGGAGCAGAAATTGGCTTGATTCGGCGTGTCGGCCGATGCACCGACCGCGAGCAGGTTCTTCGCATTTTCCGGGTTCTTCAGAGAGCCGGTGTTGGTGACGGCAAGGCAAACGAGGTCGTCTTCGTGCTGATAGTTGAAGAGGTCGAAACCACGGCACATGCTGTTGTAACTGGTTGTGCCGTCATCTCCCCAACTGTTGGTGTGAATGCGTGCGCCCTGGTTGGAGTGTGCCGTCAGCGCGGAGTTGACGGCGGTTTCATTGAATGCGGGAATCGTGTTGAAAACCATGTTGCCGAGGTAGGCGACGCCGCGCGTGTTGTCATCGATGCCAGCATTGCCGACCGCCGTGCAGGAGACGTGGGTGCCGTGGACGTCGTCCGGACTTTCGGACGTATTGTAGAAGAGAATCTTCGTTCCGCTGAGCGAACAGTGCTGCCGGTCGGCCTTGCCGTCGATCACGCCGACGACTTGGCCTTCTCCGTGGATTCCGGCCGTATAGAGCGGTGTCACATTGGTGACATTGCTCTGGACAATCCAGCGATTCGTACTGTTGCGAAGGGTGATTTCGCCGGCGGGCTCGATGTACTGCACGCAACTCAAGCGAGCGAGCGACGCGACCATGTTCGCGGGCACCTCGGCCGAGATCTCGAACCAGTCACCCAGTGGCTCCGTGTGGTGGACCACACCGCCGGGCATCGACTTGATGGTCTCAAGGGCCGGCGCAGGATCGAGGCCCCCGAAGATCGTCACAACCACGGGCAACCTGCCCGCGGCAACGATGACCAGCATATCAGGCTGGGTGTATGTGCGGGTGGTCAACTGCGGGTCGATCTTCCATTCCTCCCGCATGACGCCGACATACGTTACAAAGCCGAGGCGACGTAGCGCATCGCGATCGACATTGCCGAGTAGGGCCACATAGGCGTGCTTCGGGAGGTAATCGAACAATGCCGCGCCGATGCCCTCCAACGCCGATCGACGATCATTTGTGATCGGTCCGTCCAACATGAGCATGTATGCCGTGTCCGACTCGAATACAACAGCCGAATCGTCAAGGAGATTCAACAAGCCTGCGACTTCCACCGGCCCCGTGTTGAAGTAAACGACACCCTCTTGCGGTTCCTCAGTCGCCGCCGCCGGGATCAATTGAGCGTGGGCCGCATGCCCCGCGGTAAAAATTGCAACAAGTACGATTATCC
>JADJRI010000025.1 GCA_016712275.1 Planctomycetota bacterium | reverse complement strand
GCGGATAGGCCCATCGGTCCCGATAGACGGCCAGTCATTGGCCGCACTTGTCGCCTTTCCTTGGCCTGGTCGTTTTTCTCGAGCGCATACTTGCTGATCAGTCCATAAGCGAGAAGAAATCCGAGACCGAGTTCGACAACAATGGTCAGCAGGAAAATGACCATCCAGAATGACATGCCCGCACCGATCCCCCGCGCAAAATTGATCACGCCCCAGATGCCCCACGCCAGCATGACAAGGCGCCGATGATGCCCTGATATGGCGAGAGTTTTTCGATCAGGGCCTTGGCGTCCGGCTTCTTGGCGACAATGAGATTCGACGCGCCGAGTACGCCGCCGGCCAACAGAACCAGTACGCTGATAATCCAATTCAACATGATTCGCTCCTTTTTCGGCAGGTTCGGCACGGCCACGCGCGTCACGGTGCCCGAACCTGCCGCTTTCGGGCCCACCAGCCGCCCGCATGATTCAAGTAACGCAATTGGCGGCTTCGAACCTTGATTTATTCAAAATCGGAGGGCGAGGTCGAGTAACGCGGACGAATCGGCGATTTCGAACCTTGCGGCGGCCGGGCGCGGCCGCTGAGACTTAATAAAAGCGGTTCAATCGTTTCGAATCGATGCGATTTTGGCGAACCAGCCATTGAGTTCTCCGGCCCCTTTGGGGGCCGGGCTAAACAGGTTGATTGAATCTCGCATTTCCTTAGTTTTTTGAAGCCCATTGTTTCAGCCGTAAACCTGCGTCGAGAATGGTTTCGTCCTTCTTGCAGAAGCAAAAACGAATTAAATGGTGGCCGAGGCTGGGCGGGTTGTAGAAGCTGCTGCCCGGCACCGTGGCGACGCCGGCCTCTTTGACCAGCCGCATCGCAAACGCGGTGTCGTTTTCGCCGGCGCTTTTGAAGCGGTCGATGTTGACCATGATGTAATAGGCGCCTTCTGGATAGTAGCCCTCGAAGCCGGCCGTTTTTAGTGCATCCCACATCAAGTCGCGCCGGTAAGAATACTCGCCGTGCAGTTGTTCATAAAACGATTTCGGCAGGCGAAGCGCGGCCGCGCCGGCGATTTGCAGGGGATGCGGCGCGCCGACCGTCAGAAAATCATGCACTTTTCGAATTGCGCCGGTGATTTCGGGCGATGCGATGGCCCACGCCACGCGCCAGCCGGTGACACTGTAAGTCTTCGACAGGCCGCCGATGGTGATGGTGCGATCGGCCATGCCCGGCAGCATGGCCAGCGACAGGTGTGTGCGGCCGTCGTAGAGGATGTGTTCATAGATTTCGTCGGTGAAGGCGAGCACGTCGTGTTGAATGCAGAGCTCGGCAATGATGGAAAGGTCTTCTTGCGAATAGACCTTGCCGGTCGGATTGTTCGGGGTGTTGACGATGATGCCGCGCGTTTTGTTGTTGAAGGCCGCTCGAAGCTCGTTAATATCGAAGCGAAATCCACCTTCGCGCGTCGGATGCAGGGTGACATATCGGGGCGTCGCGCCGCACAGGATCGTGTCGGCCCCGTAGTTTTCGTAAAAAGGAGACGTAACGATGACTTCGTCGCCGGGATTGATGGTGGCGAGAAGCGATGCGATCATCGCCTCGGTCGTGCCGCAGCAGACCGTCACCTGCCGGTTCGGGTCGATCTCCATTCCCTGAAACCAGCGCACTTTTTCCGCCAGCGCCTCGACCATGGCGGGCGCGCCCCACGTTCTGGCATATTGGACAGCCGCCGCGCGCAGGCCCGACAGGCGGCCTCGACCAGTTCGGGGGGTGTCGGGAAATCGGGAAAGCCCTGGGCGAGATTGACGCCGCCATGGGCATGACAGACCTGCGTCATACGGCGAATGACGGATTCCTCGAATCGCAGGGCTTTTTCGGAAATGTGATGTCGAATGTCCGCGGTCGATTTCATCGCGGCAGTATAGCATGAATCGATGCGGGGCGAGTTGAGAATCAACCACCGGCAGCCGACTGCCGCCAAACCCGCCAGAGCAGTTCCGGCACCGTGACAATGTCGTCAAAATCCAGCCCCGATGCAGGCAGCCGCCAGACAGACACCGGCGACGGGCGAGGCCATGAGCAGCTCGTAGGCATAGAAACCGAACGGCCGGCCGAAGGCCCGCGCCAGATGAGGATTGGCAGCGAGAACTTCAGCATCCGGTTGAATCCACGCGGGCAGGCATTGGCCATACTCCCGAAAGAACATCCAAAACCATGGTGCCATTAATACGGCACACGGGGCAACAAAGGCAAGGCACCTTGCGGCGCGGTGCCGGGCGTTACCGGGTGAAAGGAGGATTGCGATGATGCCGATCGGAACAATCAACAGTCCGGTGAGCTTGGAGAGGCCGGCAAATGCCGCAAACGCGCCGCCGGCCAAGAGCCATCCGCCGCGATCCGACCGGATGCCCAGCGCGCAAGCCCCGATCGCGACGGCCCCGAAACCGCCGACCAGCGTATCCGGCCAGATTTTTCGCCCCGCAAAGGAGAACACCGGATCGACCGCCATGGCCAGCACTGGAAGCCACAAGAGAAAATCGAGACTGCGGCGACCCGCGGGACGCCACGCCCAGGCGATGAGGGCGATCCCGATGACCGCCGCGAAGTGTCCAATCCATGACACCGCAATGGCGGCCTGAGACGCCTCCATCGATGCGAATGGAATCAGCAGAAAGGTCAGCATCGGCGGATGGTGGAAAAGCGGCTTGTCGTACATCGAGGGCGGCAGGAGATCGAGGATTTCCGTGCCGCGCAGGGTATACGTTCGGGATTCGATCCAGTTTTCGGCAAGCGACCAGTAAATGCGTTCGTCGGTTTCGATGTGTTGGGCGTGGTAGCCCGGTAATTTGAGCGCGAGCATGAGCAGTAGTATCAGGCCGACGATTCGCCGAAATCGGGCCGCGTCGCCTTCATCGATGATCTCAATTTCCCTTGGTTCGATTGGAATCGCTCTTCGTCCTGTGAAAACTGTGCCCGCCTCTTTTCACAACGCGCGTCAGGATACACACGCCAGCGCGGGGACGCCAATGCCGGTCCGGTCGTATCGCGTTACAATGTTCCCATGCCCGATGCGACCACGGAAATGAAATCGAACGAGGCGGCACGAAAAAAAGGCCGCGCCGTCAAGCTGGACGCGAAAGCCGCGGCATCACCGGCCTCCGATCTCACGCCCGCGATGCGACAATATCTGGAGCAAAAAGCCGAGGTTGGCGAGGCGCTTGCTTCTTTTCGCATGGGCGATTTTACAGACATTCTTCGACGATGCGAAAACGATTGCCCGCGTTCTCAATCTGACGCTCACCGCCCGAAGCAAACATGCCGACAACCCGATCCCGCTGGCGGGCATTCCGTATCACAGCCTCGACAACTATGTGGCGAAGCTCGTTCGCGCCGGGTTCAAGGTTGCGATCAGCGAGCAGATTGAAGATCCGCGCACGGCGAAAGGCGTTGTGAAGCGGGCCGTGCAGCGCATCATTACGCCGGGCACGCTCACCGACGAAAACCTGCTCGATGATCGCGCACCGAACCACCTTGTCGCGCTGTGTCCCGAGAACGTCGATTGGAAAACAGGACGCATCGGGATCGCGATCGTCGAACTGGCGGGCGGAAAACTGGTCGCCGAGATGATTCCGATGGCCACATTGCTCGATGATCTCGCCCGCATTCGGCCCGCCGAAATCCTGATTCCCGAGTCGGCCATCGACGCCGATCAGTCGTTTGTCGAATCGATTCGCGAGGGGCTGGGGGCCGCAGTTACGCCGCGACCGGGCCATGTTTTCTCGCGGCATATGGCCGAGCAAACGCTGCACAAGCAGTTTGGGGTTTCCAATCTGGCGGGCTTCGGCTTCGACGATTTCGATGCATCCCTATCGGCTGCTGCGGCGGTTCTCGACTATCTCAATGAGACGCAAAAGACCGCGCTGTCTCATATTCTGAGCGTTACGCCCCGGCATGCCGACCGGTGTGTGATGATCGATCAGGTCACGCTGCGTTCGTTGGAAGTGGAGCGAACCCTGCGCGACAACGCACGCGAGGGTTCGCTGCTGGCGGCGGTCGATTGCACCGTGAACGCAATGTGGGCTCGTCGCTTGCGCGAGTGGTTGTGCTATCCACTCCAAGACCCGAAGGAGATTCTCGCCAGACAGGATGCCATCGCCGCTCTATTGACCCAGCCGGACCGAATGCGCGCGATTCGCGACGGCCTGAAATCCATGGGCGATATTGAGCGCATCGTTGCGCGCCTTGGGGTGGGACGCGCTTCGCCGCGCGACATGGTGGTTCTCGGCCGCGGTCTCTTGCAAGGCAGTTCACTGGCCGATGTCATCGGGACATCGTTGCTGGCAATGGGAGTAAGTAAAGATTCGTCGCTCGATTCCCAGAATGGCGCGGGCGAGGCGGACGCAAAAGAAATCCCCGACTCTTCGGCACGCCATGAGAGTGTAAAAGCAAGCAAGGATTTGCTCCAGCGCCCTTCGTTCCTGCCTCACCGGTTTGGAGCCTCTTGGACAATTCCTGTCAACCGCGGCTTTGCGAGGACGCACAGCCGGTGCTTCGCGATGCCGGCTTCATCGCCGATCGCTTCAATGCGGAACTCGATCGACTGCGTAACATCAGCACCGACGGCCAGCAGTGGCTCGCGGACTATCAATCGCGGAGGCCCATCGCACGGGGATTAGCACTCTCAAGGTGGGCTATAACTCGGTGTTTGGTTTCTACATCGAAATTACGCATCAACATCGCGACAAGATTCCGCCGGAATATGTGCGCAAGCAAACTGTTCGCAACGCCGAGCGGTACATCACCGATGAGCTCAAGCGGCACGAGGAGGAGGTTCTGGGGGCGGCCGACCGTGCGAAGCAACTTGAGTTCGATCTTTTCGACCAGATTCGGGCCCGCGCGGCGCAGTCGCTTGCGCCGCTTCAGGGCATGGCCGATGCACTCGCATCCCTGGATGTGCTCACCGCACTGGCCGAGCTGGCGCGGACGCGCGGCTATTGCCGCCCGGATTTGATGGCCGCCGGCTCACGCGGCGAGTCGACGGATTCAAGGCGTGAGACGCGATACGCGTTGCTCCATATTGAAGACGGACGGCATCCTGTGCTGGATCAAACGCAGCGCGACCGATTCGTTCCCAATGACTGCGACCTGGCACCAGATGGTCATCAATTTCTGATGATCACCGGCCCCAACATGGCGGGAAAATCGACCTACATTCGACAGGTCGCGCTGCTGACGCTGCTGGCTCAAACCGGCAGCTATGTACCGGCCAAGTCGATGCGCTGGTCGCCGGTCGATCGCATCTTCGCCCGCGTGGGCGCCAGTGATGAGCTGGCTCGCGGCTTGTCGACTTTTATGGTGGAGATGGTTGAGACGACACGAATCCTTCACAATGCTACGCCGCGCTCGCTTGTGATCCTCGATGAAATCGGACGGGGGACCAGTACTTACGATGGCCTTTCGCTGGCGTGGGCCATTACCGAGCACATTGCCGATCGTGTGGGCTGTCGGACGCTTTTGCGACGCATTATCACGAATTGACCGAACTGGCCTCGCAACTCGAAGGCGTTGCCAATTACAACGTGGCGGTACATGAGCAATTGCGTCCTGATGGTTCCGGCCGTGATGTTGTTTTTCTGCACAAGATTGTGCCGGGCGCGGCGGACCGAAGTTATGGTGTGCATGTGGCGGCGATGGCGGGCATGCCCGCGAGCATCGTGAAGCGGGCCGAGACCATTCTGGCGGACCTTGAGCAGAGATTTGAACGCGGGGACGGTGCTTCGAAAGCGGGTCGTCGCGTGCAAGGCAATCCGAACCAACTCATGCTTTTTGGAGAACCCGAGCCGTTGCCGGCGTGGTGGAGCGAATTGGTTGATGCGCTGGGTTCGATTGACGTGAACCGAATGACGCCGATCGAGGCCCTTGGGGCGCTTCAGGGGTTGAAAACGATACTTCAGAAGCCAAGGTGAGAGCGGGTATTTCTGGCGCTCTATCGCTCCAATCGAGGCCTGTTAAATCGTTTCACCAAGCAGATGACGTTTTGGAATTGATGATCGGCCGGGCATTTCTTCAGCTGTTAATAAACCAATTGAGATTTTGCTGCTTCGCACATGGTAGCCAAACCTGTCTTGAATTCGTCTTCATTTTCGTACTTGGTTAAGGCTGCGCGGCTCCAATTTCGTTTAATCCCATAGAAAAGGAATTGCTTCCCTTTGACGCCGCGACCGATAAACTGTCACCAACTTTGGTCGACATTCATCCAACAACTCGGACGGAGCGACGGATCGGTCTTGGCGGCAAGGTGACGCCAGACGCTGAATTGGATAGAATGGCGTAGAATCGACACGTTCGGTGTCTTGATCTGATGCCGGTTTTGCAACAATGGATGGGTTTATGTTGAAGCGATACTTTGCCATCGCCATATTGATTTCAAGTTCCGGCATCATCGGCTGTGCTGATCCGAAGGACCAATTCGGCAAGACGTGGTATATCGATGGTGCGGGAAACTGGGGATTCGGCGCGGTCGATGTTCCGCTCGGACTTCAGGACCGGGGCTATGCCGGAGCCGTCACCAATCACCGCTGGTCGCTGACCTTTAATCCCGCGCTGGATCAGACCCTTCGATTTATTGCGAAAGGGTCGGGGCAGGGTCTCGGAAATGAAATCACATCGTATCTTCAAAAATATCCAACGGCCGAAGCAAACATCATCGCCCTCTCGGCCGGTACGGGTGTTGCGATGTGGGCGGTCGAGAATGTCAAACCGCCTTTCAAGGTGAATAATGTCATTCTTGTGGGCTCGAGTCTCTCCAGCAAATACGACATGCGAAAGGCGCTCGCGAACATCCGTGGAAATGTCTATGTCTATTATGCGTCGACGGACCCCGTTTTGTCGGGTCCGGTTCGAATCCTCGGCACGATCGACGGAACGTTTGACGACTCCGCCGGTTTGGTCGGCTTGAAGGGTCCGGGGTATTCGTCCGGTCGAATCAAGAATATCGCGTGGAATCGCAGCTACTCAGCCCTGGGGTGGACCGGCGGCCATGCTGACTGCGTGAATCGCAAATTCGTGGCGGGTGAAATGGCCAAATATATCGTTCCGAGCCGAAATGCCGGGGACTCCCGCCAGGCGTCGAATGATTTCGTTGATATAAACGGGGCGGAATCGGCGCTAACGGCTTCAAATCTGCCATGAGTCAGGGGCTTTGCGGTCAAGCCGGATCAGGAAATTCGTCCCTTTCCTTCCTGCTGTGCGCTGAGCGATTCGATCAAAAAAACGCCCTCCCATCGTAAAACTCCGCCAACCCCATAACGCATTGAGAGTCCAATCGGCGGCCGATCTCCCGGTTTTCGACATTTCCACTTTTCGCCATTAAACTCCCGCAGGACAACAACCTGCAATCGCGAACGGCCCGGCGTTGTACAACCCTTTTGTGACCGTTCTACCGAGGGAAGCTCCACGAATGCGCTACTGGAAACCGATCGTCGCAGTACTCATCCTTGGCGGCGGCATTGCCGCTTATCAGAAATTCGGCCAATCGCAGGCGACTTACGACATTTCCACCGCGGAAATCGACACCGGCCGCGTCACGATGACCATTGAGACGCTGGGCAATGTCGAGCCGCTGAGCACCGTGGTTGTCGGCTGTGAAGTGACAGGGCGCATCGTGGAGATGCCGGTCGATCATGATGATCCGGTGAAAAAGGACCAGATCATCTGCCGGATCGATCCGGAATTGGCCGAGGCCGATCATCAGAAGTCGATTGCAGAAAAGGAGCGCACGAGCAGCTTGGTCAATGATGCGAAGGTGGCTCTGAACGAACAGTTGGCCAATCTTCCTGTTTTGACTGAACAGGCCAGGCAACAATGGGAAGTTGCTAAATCATCGCTTGAACAAGCTAAGTTCAATTGGGAACGTACGGACAAACTCTTCAAAGACGGCAACGCTCCCGAATTGGAATGGATTATCGCAAAGTCAACTTATGGTCAGGCCGTCGGTCACGAAAAACTAACAGAAGCGCAATACCGGCAAGCGCAAAACAATGAAAAATATGTTCCACAAAGGCTTGCTCAAGCTCTCGAACAAGCCAAAGCCGCTGCCGACCTTGCGGCCGCCCAATTCAAGACGACTGAAACGCGCATCGATCGCTGCATCATTCGATCCCCGATCGATGGCATCGTCCTCAAGTGTTTTGAGGATGAAGGACAAGTCGTCATTGCCGCGCTGACAACCCCCCCGCTCTTTCTCATTGCACCCAGTCTCGACAAGCTGCGCGTCAATGCCAAGGTGAGCGAGACGGACATCGTTCACATTGATGTGGGCCAGAAGTCCAAGTTCAAAGTCGAAGGCAAACAGACGGCGGAATTCGAGGGCACCATACTCCACAAGCGCAACCAACCCGAAATTCTGCAAGGCGTAACCACCTATACCGTCACCATGGAATTGCAGAACGACGAGCGACGGACCCTGCTGCCGGGCATGTCGGTGAATGTCATTATCGAATGCGAGCAGCGAACGGCGGCGCTAAGAATCGCCAATTCGGCGCTTCGCTTCAAGCCGCCGCTGTCCGTACAGGAGATTCGGAAGATTTTGGATGCCACCGAGCATCCGCCCGAGCCGCGAACGGCCGACGGCAAGCGAATGAACTACTGCACGAAAGAGTTTGCGTGGATGTACGACCAAGCAAAACAGAAATGGAATGTTGTACCGCTGTGGGTGGGAATTACCGACAACGTTTTTACTGAAGTGTTGGTCGGCGCCAAGGAAGGCGACAGTTTCGTGACCAAATTCATTCAGAAGACGACCGGCGGTTTCAATTTCAAAGAGGCGCTCGACAAGCCAATCCGGCTGAAAGATCCCTGAATTAAGCTCGCAATTGCCGATGTCCAATTCCACAGCACATCCGCCTGTCCGCACGCCCGTCGTGTCCACGATGAGCGACCCTTCGATCAAAGTCATGGTCGAGCTGCGCGAATTGCACAAGATTTATGAATCCGGCGCGAATGCGGTACACGCCCTTCGCGGCCTCAACGTTGACATTCCCGAAGGCCAGTACATCGCCATCATGGGCGCGAGCGGTTCGGGAAAGTCGACGCTTTTGAATGTCCTGGGCGCACTGGATGTTCCGACGAAGGGCAGCTTCAAAATTGCCGGACGCCTGACCAGCCAGCTCAGCAAGGACGAGCTCGCTGCGCTGCGCAATGAGTACATCGGGTTCATTTTTCAGAATTTCAATCTCCTCGCGCGCAGCACGGCGATCGAGAATTGCGAATTACCGATGATTTATGCCGGCGTGCCGACCAAAAAACGGCGGGAGGCCGCGCTGGCGGCGCTCGAGAAAGTGCATCTGTCCGATCGTGGAAAGCACCTGCCGTCAGAGCTGTCCGGCGGCCAGCAACAGCGCGTGGCCATCGCCCGTTCGCTTGTCAACAATCCGCGTGTGCTGCTGGCGGACGAACCGACGGGCAACCTCGATTCACACACCAGCGCCGAAATTCTCAAGATCATGGCGCAGCTACACGAAGTGGAAAAGCTCACCATTATTCTCGTCACACACGACCCCGGCGTGGCCACGGCCGCCGAGCGCGTCATTATTCTCAAGGACGGCCGAATCATCTACGACAAGCCCACCCCCCGCCGCGGCGGACCGGAAGTGCCGGACGTTCGCGCCCTATCGATGCAGGAGATCTAGCCCGTGTTCACGCTCTGGATCGAGTGCTTCAAGATGGGGCTGCGAGAACTGTGGCGGCACCGGCTGCGCAGTTTCCTCACCATGATCGGCATGATCATGGGTGTGTCGGTCGTCATTATTTGCGTGTGCGTGGTGCAGGGCGTGAAGGATTCGCTCATCGGCGACATCCGCAAAGCCGGCAAGAACATGATGTTTGTCGTCAGCGAGGAAACTCAAAAAGGCAAGAATACCGTTGCAGGCCGGGCCGCCAGCACGCTCAGCCGCGCCGATGCCGATGCGATCGAACTCGAATGTGATTCGATCGCCATGACAACGGGCGTCGAGGGCGGCACCATGCCGGTGGTGAGTGATTACGGCAACACGGCCGTCTCCTGACCGGCGCGAATCAGAATTACACGGCCATTCGCAACTGGGGTGTTTCCGAAGGGCGCGATCTGGAACCATTCGACATCGTCGCCCCCCGCCGCGTCTGCCTTCTCGGTCAAACCGCGCTACGCGAGCTTTTCGGCGATCGCAATCCGATCAACCGAACCATTCGTGTCGGGCAGCTCAGTTTCAAAGTGGTGGGTGTGTTGGAAGGCAAAGGCGTGAACCCGCTCGGCATGGACGAGGACAACGCCATCATTATTCCGCTGCCGATCGTTCTCCGCGACCTGATGAACCTTCAGGAGCCCAACGCCATTCTCTGCTCGGCCACCAGCGATGACGATGTCGAGCCGGCCGTGCAACAGATTACCGATCTGCTACGTCAGCGCCACCGCATTCTCCAGGGCGAGGCGCTCGATTTCAAAGTGACGACACTGAAGGAAAAGGAAGAACAGGCCCGCACGATCAGCAATCAAATGACGCTGCTGATGTTCTTTCTAGCGCTGGTGAGTCTGCTTGTGGGTGGTGTCGGCATTATGAATATCATGCTGGTGAGCGTCACCGAGCGTACGCGCGAGATTGGCATTCGCATGGCCATCGGCGCATCGACCAAGGCCATCAACCGGCAATTCCTGATCGAAGCCGGCGTCATCTCCACGGCAGGCGGCGCCGTCGGCATTCTGCTGGGCGTGGCCGGCGCGGTGGGCATCTCGGAGCAAATCGGGGTTGAGCCGCTGCTTTCGCCGTCGATTGTTCTTATTGCGTTTGTCTTCAGCGCGGGCGTCGGCGTGATCTTCGGGTTGCTGCCAGCGCGCCGGGCGGCCAGTCTGAATCCGATTGAGGCGCTGCGGCACGACTGATTCGGAAGCCAATTCTGTTGTACCGCGTTTTTATGCAGCCAGCTGCAATTGCTGCGGGAGGTTCGATCGCAGAGGCTCTTCCGCGGCCTGACAGAATTCACCGTGATGCTCAAATAATTCGCAAAAACCGCACTTGTGGGACCTTGGTAAGTTGAATTTGTTCTCATTTCGGGGGGCCATGTGCTAACATAGATTCAAATTGCGATCAGGCTCTGTGAACGACATACTGTGATTTTTTCCAAGCATGAATGGCCGTGCGAGCGGCCGATTGAGACGAAGACGGGGTGGGAATACTGATGAAATCAATGCGTTTTGTCGTTGTTGCGGTGGTTTTCTCCGCGTGCTCTTATTCTGGCGTTTCAAATGTGGCCGGGGTTGATTTGGCCGCTCAGGGCTCTCTGCCGCATCAAACCCTAGTTACGCTGGATCGAACAGCCATTCTAAACCAGATCGATCTTGTTGGTCGTGCAACGATTGCAGGATTGACATTGCCGGATGGAAGAACGGTCGATGTCGCGCTCAATCGCCGTACGATTCCGACCGCAAACACGCAATTTGTCATTGGGCGCATGGGATTCGAGGACGAGACCATCTCCGACCAAGTGGCCGAAAGTCTGGTTCTTCAGGGCAGTGTTGCAGGGCAAGCCGGCTCTTTTGTGTTTCTAGCGCTTTCTGCATCCGGTGGAGGCGGCATTCTGGATTTGGGCGGCGGCGAACGATATCGCATTTCGCATCGCGCGGCGGACGGATCTTATTTGCCCAATGGCTCATTTATTCTCGAGCTAATGCCCTCCGCCGGAGGTCGAAGGCCCGATGTTGCATTTTGCAGTACTCTGGATTCCGTTACTGCCAATCAAAACACCGCAATAGACTCAGGCGATCCGGCTGCGATGATTAACTTGCCGGAAGGACTTGAGACGCAGGATCCGCGTGGAGGCGGTTCGCAGGCCGGCGCGGGAACCACGCCATTGCCGGGTCCGCATGTCATTCGACTGGCCGTGGAGACGGATAATGAACTTTTCGAGTTGTTCGGCGATGCCGTGGTGACGGCGAGTTATGTGGCCGCGATGTTTGCAGAGGTGAGCCTGATTTATCAGCGTGATGTGGATGCCCGCGTCGACTTGACATATGTCCGCGTGTGGGATCACTGGAACGATTTGTTCAATGAGCCCGATCCGCTCGCGTCCTTTCGAGCGTATTGGAATGCAAACATGCAGGCGGTGCCGCGCGATGTGGCCCAATTCGTGTCGGGTCGGCGCGATTTGCCCTATGGCGGCGTGGCCTATCTGGGTGTGCTTTGCGGAAACAACGCGTACTCGGTCGTGGGTTATATGCTCGGCATGTTTCCGAACCCTCAGTTTCCCAGCGTCTTTCATTATGACATTTTTGTGACCGCGCATGAGCTTGGACACAACTGCAACGCGCCGCATACCCATGGCATCGCGCTCGATGACTGTTTTGATCTCAACACTCCGGCCCAGCGTGGCACCATCATGAGCTATTGCAGCCAGACGGTCAGCGGTGGCAATGGTGTCAGCGATCTGCGATTTCATAGCGTGATTCAGTCGATCATCGAGCCATACCTCGAGGGGCTTCAATGCCTCACGCACGATTGCAACGGCAACGGAATTGCGGATGAAACAGAGATTTCGGGCGGAGGGGTCGACATCAACGGCAACGGTGTGCTCGATGTTTGCGAAGACTGCAACGGCAATGGCACGCTGGATCCTGACGACATTACCAACCTGACCAGTCTCGATGTCAACACCAACGACATTCCCGACGAATGCGAGCCGGATTGCAACGGAAACACCATACCCGATGCCTCGGATATTGTTTCAGCCTTCAGCGACGACGATGATTCCAATAATGTGCCGGATGAGTGCCAGACCGATTGCGACTCGGACGGCATCGCCGATGCCGTGGAAATACTGGCCGACATGACGCTCGATCGCGATCGCGACGCTATTCTGGATGCGTGCCAGGATTGCGACAACGACGGGATGATCGATCTTGTCGAACTCGACAATGCCCATGCCGCGTGGCTTGCGGGGCACGAAGGCGGTGTTCGAGCTTTTCACGCCGGCAGCGGCGTTGTCACGGTGACGACCGACGAATTGCAGGTGAACGAGCCGAACGACGTACTCGTTACGCCCGACTATCGAATTCTCGTCACCAGCAGTGCGGATCATCGGGTGGTCGAATTCAATAGAAGCGGCGCAACCGTCGGAGATTTTGTCACGGCCGGCGCGGGCGGGCTGTCGAAGCCCGCCGGGATTGCGCTTGGATTGAATGGCAATGTATTGGTTGCCAGCAACGGAACGAATGCCGTGCTGGAATACGATCGCTCCAGCGGCGCATTCGTGGGAGCGTTCGTGATGGCCGGCTCGGGCGGACTGGTGGCGCCCTTCGGCCTCGAAATCGGTCCCAACGGCAACCTGTTTGTCACCAGTAACGATGGAAGAATCCTGGAATACGACGGTGTGAACGGCGCTTTCCTGAGTGTTTTCGTGACGAACACGGGCAGCGGCGGATTGGATGATCCGCGCTGCATCGCATTTAAGCCGGACGGCAACCTGCTGGCGGCCAGCTTCTCCACTCGATCAGTTCTGGAGTATAACGGCGTCACCGGCAACCTTATCGGGAAATTCAACAGGGCCGGCACCGACATTGCGCTGACCATGGCGGGGCCTTGGGGCGTTCGAATCGGTCCGGATGGGCAGGTCTATATCAGCCGCCACTTTCACAATGGCGCGCCGGGCGAAGGCGGGCACGATCACGACGACGATGAATCGGGACTTTCCCAGGGGGATGTAATTCATCTGCACGTCAATTCGACCAGAATCTACATGTTTGATGCACCGACCGGCAATTTCATCCGTTCTTATGTGACCGGCAACGACACGGGCCTGCGATTCTCCGCCGGTTTCGACTTTCAGCCGGGCTGGGATATCGATTGCAACAACAATCAGATGATCGATTCCTGCGATATTTCATCCGGGGCCAGCGCCGATGTGAACGGCAACTCGATTCCGGACGAATGTGAGATCGATTGCAATGGCAATGGCATTTACGATCGACTCGATATCTGGCCGAACGGAGCAGCCTTCGACTGCAATGCCAATGGCATTCCAGACGCGTGCGATATCGAAAGCGGGACCAGCCGCGATTGCAACGGCGACGGACGCCCCGACGAATGCCAAACAAATACCATTCTGTATGACAATTTCGAGAGGGACCGGGGCTGGACGACCGCGGTATTGGGCGCCACCAGCGGGCAATGGCAGCGGGGACTTCCGGTTAGCGACCCCAACTGGGCACACGACCCGCTGTATGACGCCGATTTCGGCGGACAATGCTGGCTCACACAGAACACGTTGGGAAGTTCGGATGTCGGCAATGGGTCCGTCCGCCTGATTTCACCGGTCATGGATATGTCGCAGGGCATTGTCACGATTCGCTATGAGTACTATTTAAGGCTTTCCAATACGACGGGCGGCGTCGATCGGATGCTGGTCGAAATCAGTTCAAACGGTGCGGCCGGTCCCTGGACTGTCGTCGCAACGCACAATCAGGATGGGTTTACGAACTGGCGCTACCATCAGATCGATCACGCGGACCTTGACGCGCTCGGCGTCTCGCTGACCGCCAACATGCAAATGCGCTTTACGGTCAATGATGCCAATCCACAAAGCATCGTCGAGGCCGGGCTCGATACTTTTCACGTTACGGCGGAATTGGCGCCGTCGTACCTCAATCCTGGCGATTTGAATTGTGATTGTCGGATCAACGGTTCTGACATTGGGGCGTTTGTCGAAGCCGTGCTCGATCCGGTTTCTTACGAAGCCGCACATCCCACCTGCAACATATTGCTCGGAGATATTTCCGACGACGGCTTTGTCGATGTTGCGGATTCGGGGCCTTTTGTCGCGCTCTTGCTCGCCCAGTGACATAATAGTGACATCGATCCTGCCGCCGTCACTCAGCCCATCGCGCAAAATGTCGAGACGGCCGGTCCGCCGTCCGTTGCCTGTTTTGCGCGGCCGTTGGCCGCGAGATGTTCGAGTAGACTGAACAGTGTCTCGGCGTCGTCTTTGTGTCCGATTGTCGCGGCCAACTGTGCAGCGGTCTGAGGTTGTTGCGAGAGCGAGGACAGGATTTTGGATTGCAGGGCAAGCACGGCTGTCGCGGCCTTTTTGCCCGCTTCGACGCCGGGTTGATGGTAGGCATTGATTCCGATCAGCGATGCATACAACCCGACGGTCCGTTCGAACAATGCAATCAGAACCCCGATTGTGCGAGCATCGATGCGACGAACCGTCAACATCATCGACTGCCGGTCATTGCCTGAGAGCGCTTCACGCGTACCGAGCAAGAAACCGTGGAGATAATCGCCGACGGTTATGTTCGATTCGACCGTCCCAGACTCACCGCCGTCTTCGAGGACACGGATGAATGTCACGAAGAAATTGTTAACGCCGTCGCGAAGCTGCTGGACATAAGCATGCTGATCGGTCGAACCCTTGTTGCCGTACACGGCGATTCCCTGATCGACGCGCTCACCCTTGAGATTGATTCGTTTGCCCAGCGATTCCATGACGAGCTGCTGCAAGTAACGACTAAACAGGAGCAATCGGTCCTTGTAGGGAAGCATGACCATGTCTTTTTCGCCCCTGCCGCCCGTGGCGTGATACCACATCAGGGCAAGCAACGCGGCCGGGTTTGCGAGTACATCCGTTCGCCGCGTCACTTCGTCGCAAGCGGCGGCGCCGGCGAGCATGGCATCGATGTCGATTCCCTGCAGGGCGGCCGGCAGCAGCCCGACGGCGCTGAGTTCGCTTGTTCGACCACCGACCCAATCCCACATGGGAAATCGTGAAAGCCAGCGTTCTTCCTGTGCTTGCCGGTCAAGATGTGAGCCGTCCCCGGTGATGGCCACGGCATGCCGGGCAAATTCGAGACCGGCCGCCTTGTATGCGGCCGCGGCGAGAAGCATCCCGTTTCGCGATTCCGGGGTGCTGCCGCTTTTGCTGATGACTAGAGTCAGCGTTTGCGAAAGTTCGCTTCCGATCGTTTGAAGAATGCGGGCGCAGCCGTCGGGGTCGGTATTGTCGATGAAGTGGATTTGCAACTTGTCCGACGATGGATTTCCGAGCGCATCGCTCACAAACATCGGGCCAAGCGCCGAGCCTCCGATACCGATCGACAGGACGCGGGTGAAGCGAGGCGATTTTTCAGGTTTGATTTTGCCTGAGTGAACATCGGCTGCAAACGCTTTGATGCGGCCGACCGTTTGCTCGATCGCCGTCTTGATTGCGACATCCGGCGCGATATTCGGAGCGCGCAACCAATAGTGCCCCACCATTCGCTTTTCATCGGGGTTGGCCATCGCGCCTTTTTCCAAGGCGCTCATGTCCTTAAACGCGGCCGCCATCGGAGAGGCCATCGATTTGAAGAAGGCGTCGTCGAACGACATTCGGCTGATGTCGAGCGACAGTTCGATGGACTCGCAGATGCACAGGTACTCTTGAAACCGATTCCACAAATCCGCTTTGGTCATGCTGATGCCACCCTGCGCTCTGTTCATTGACCCCTATGTGCGATTCTTCAAGAGCCGTTCCGCATGCCGGCAGACATTCTCGACGGTGAAGCCATATTCACTGAGAACAACACCGGCCGGCGCCGATGCACCGAATCGATCCACGCCGACGAACCCATCAGTGGACTCAAAATAGGAACGCCATCCCAGTGTCACGCCGGCCTCGATCACCAGGCGCGGCACACCGGGCGGCAGCACCGCGGTGCGATAAGACTCCGGCTGATCACAAAACAGCTCAATGCTTGGGGCGCTGACCACACGCACTTTCAACCCGCTTTTCTCAAGCTGATCCCGTGCAGCCAGCGCCAGATGCACTTCAGAGCCGGTCGCGACCAGAACCAGACCGGGCGTTTTGTCCGATGCGTCGGCCAGTGTGTAGGCGCCCTTCAACAGGCCATCGGCCGGAACCAGCGCCGAACGATCCAGCGTGGGAACGTTTTGGCGGGTGAGAGCCAGCAGGATCGGACGATCGCGGGTGGCGACTGCGACGCGCCAAGCGGCCGCAGTTTCGTTGGCATCGCATGGGCGAATCACAAGGAGACCGGGGATGGTTCGCAGCGATGCAAGTTGCTCGACTGGTTCATGCGTGGGGCCGTCCTCGCCGACGCTGATGCTGTCGTGGGTGAAGACGTAGATGCAATGCAACTTCATCAGAGCCGCCAGCCGAATCGACGGCCTCATGTAATCCGAGAAAATCAAGAAAGTGGACGTGTAGGGAATCGTGCCGCCATGCGCGGCCATGCCGTTGGCGATTCCGCCCATTGCATGTTCACGCACGCCAAATGCGATGTTGCGCCCCGCGTAATTCCAGCCGCCGCCCACCGCACCCTGCACGTCGGCGGACTCCGTTTCGGGACATTGAAAATCGCCGGCACCGGCGAGCGCCGTATGGGTCGATGGATTCAAGTCCGCCGAGCCGCCGATGAGGGTCGGCACGCGCTTTGCGAGGGCATTCATCACCTTGCCGGACGCAACACGGGTTGCCATGCCCTTGGCATCGGTAGGAAAAGTCGGCACTTCGCGGTCCCATTCATCCGCGAGATCGCCGCTCATGGCCCGTCGCAATTGTGCCGCCTCATTGGCATGCGCCCGCTCGAAATCTGCGAGACACTTGTTCCAGTCGGCTTCGGCTTTCTTACCTACGTCGAGCGCGCGTCGAAAGTGCTTCAGTGCTTCGTCGGGGATGTAAAACGGCGGGTCCAGCGGCCAATCGAGGTTTTCCTTGGTCCGTTTGACTTCGTCGGGGCCCAGAGGCGATCCGTGGGCCTCGAATGAACCCTGCTTATTGGGCGAGCCGTAACCGATGTGGGTGCGCACCAGAATGATCGACGGTCGATCCTGTTCCTCCTTGGCGGCCTCGATCGCGTGATTGATCGCCTGCACGTCGTTGCCGTCTTCGACGCACTGAACATGCCAGCCATATGCCTCAAACCGCTTCGCGCGATCCTCGGAATAGGTGAGTTCGACGCTTCCGGCCAGCGAAATTTGATTGTCGTCGTACAGGTAGATCAATCGGCCGAGTTTCAAATGGCCCGCAAGAGAAGCAGACTCGGCCGCGATGCCCTCCATCAAGTCGCCATCGCTGACGATTCCATAGGTGAAATGGCGGATGATTTCAAAGTTGCTGCGATTGTATGTGGCCGCGAGATGGGCCTCGGCGATTGCCATGCCGACACCGTTGGCGAAGCCCTGACCCAGCGGTCCGGTTGTTGTTTCAACACCCGGCGCATGACCTCGCTCGGGGTGGCCGGGCGTCTTACTGCCCCACTGCCGAAAGGCCTTGATGTCGTCGAGCGATAGATCGTACCCGGTCAGATGGAGGAGGCTGTACAAGAGCATCGAACCGTGACCGGCGGAGAGCACAAATCGATCGCGATCAAACCACGACGGATTGGCGGGGTTGTGCCTCAGGTGGCGGGTCCAAAGCGCATAGGCCATCGGAGCAGCACCCATCGGCAGGCCGGGATGGCCGCTGTTTGCCTTTTGCACAGCGTCGATCGACAGAAATCGAATCGTGTTGATACAAAGCTCGTCGAGTGCCGCATTGGACGACTTCGATTGAGAAACGACGGTCATTCAGTGCTCCCTTTCAGATCCCTCTGGTTCGGCGTTGATCTCTTCCCCGCGAAAGATACAAGAGGATTCCGCGAGCGAAGCAATACGTCGCATTGTTGAGTCGCATCGAACCAACATGGGCCGGCATTCTGGTCCTTGGCACGAGCCTTTTTCACCCCACTGGCGCAGACCAAAACCCCGCCTTCCGACAAATCCGTGGCGGGTTCAGCCCGGATGTGGAACCATCGTAATGCAGTTTGGAGTGGCCTTCCATCCGGGCGGACCGATCCTGCGGATTCACCGACATTGATGTCTGCATTCCACAAAGACTCTCTAAAAAAGGGGACGGGAGTCGCTTGCTGCGAACAGGCGGCCGGGGGCTGCTGTTTCACATCAATCGATATTCGTACGTTCATCAAATCGCCATAAATCCCACCCAGTATGTCGATTGGCAATTCCTGATGCCGCAAAGTAAGATGCATTCCTGACGTACTGGTCGAATTCACATTCTGAGGACATTCGAAAGAGGTGTCGCGTGACAACCGGACCGTCACCTGAGAGCATGAATCAGCCAACCGCCGGCGGCGAATCGGCACAGGGAAATGTCTCACCAGCAAAGGGCGGGCCCCTATCCGGACCGCTCGGCGTTGTGATTTCCGTGGCGCTGTTGTCCGTGGCCGGCTACCTTGGATATCGCACGTTTATTAACCCGCCGCCGGAACCTACTGATTCCGCCCCGGTTTGGTATGTTTGTTCAGAAACGGGCAAGGCCTTTGAACATATCCGTCAAATGGGCGAAATGGAGCCTGTTTATTCGCCTTTATCAAAAAAGAACACCGGATACCGGGCGGAAAAGTGTTTTTGGACCAAAGACGGAAAGATCAAAACGACGCCAACATATGTTCTGTTGAATGAACTAATCGGAAAGCCCGGGCCCACCTTGTGTCCCGATTGCGGCCGATTGGTGGAGCCCCATAATAAGCGGCCGTCGAAGACCCAATCCGGCGAAATTGTCATTCCAAATGCAGATTCAACTGAGGTCAAAACCACTTCGCCACAACCGACAACACAACCAGCCGATTAACATTGGCTGGGCAGTCTTAATATCCAAGACTTGCAAGCTGGCTTGGCATAACGCACGATTGTTAGAATTGGCGATTCGATCCTGTCGCGATCGACTCTCGGCTCATTCGCTGTTCACGGAATGATCGAATGGTGGTCCGGCGTGTTGACGGCAATCGGCCCTTCCAGCATGTAGTTCCCGTCATCAAGAATTGTCACCATGGCATCCACGCGATCGACCGATTCGGCCCACGCGTCGCGCGTCTCTGGATCGAAGGCATTTGCCAGGGCTTCCCGTCGCACAGCCAGAAAAACCTTAGCCATTTCACTTCATCAACGCCGGTGGCGGGCGTGCCACCG
Organism: Planctomycetota bacterium; assembly: GCA_016712275.1. Classification (GTDB taxonomy): domain Bacteria; phylum Planctomycetota; class Phycisphaerae; order UBA1845; family UTPLA1; genus JADJRI01. The sequence goes on along the minus strand of JADJRI010000025.1, from coordinate 41,150 downwards.
GCCCGCATGGATGTGCGATCGATCATGGCCTGCAGACCGTCGTGATCGTCACCTTCACCATGTTGAATGATGGCGTCGTATAGCGCAGCAACACCGAGCGGCGACCTTAGTCCAACGCTGACGGCATGCGACAGCGCCGGTCGATAGTAATAATCATCCACTACATCGTCCTGAACACCGAGAAAATCGGAATCCACCGCAGCGGCCGCCCATGCGTCGGGAAATCCATCAAGCCCGACGAGGCTGTCGCTATTCGCGTCGCACAATTCCACCAATCGGGGAAGAAAACGCGCGAGTCCATTGCCGGGCTTGAACAGTGTATATCGCTTGATGACTTCCAGCGCATCGCAGGTGGCCGTCGTGAATCCGGCTCTGCCGGCAGTATAGCCCCGTCCGTCGTCGAGCGCCACGACGTATGCGTATTGAAGCACAATTGTGTCATTCTCAAAAATGCTGGTGTATTGTTCAGCTCGCAGTTTTTGCTCAACGGTAAGCCCGTTCACGGCGGCATTTACGCCGGGCGGAAGCACGTTGATTCCCGTATTGCAGCCCGCCGCTGCAAGGAAAAAGAGTCCAAGCACAGGTAGGCGGGCACGATGAAGTTCAGTTAACGGGACCATGCCAATCTCCCATTTGCGAGCGCGATCCCAAGACCCAATTTGGGTAATGGAATTCGGAATCCACTCTATAAGCGAAAAATTGCGAGAGCGCCGCCGCTACCGATGCCTAATTCGCAAAGAATGCGGCAAGGCCGGTCAAGCCCTTCCCATGACCCACAGAGCCTATAGAATCATGCTCAATAAACATACCCCCCATTTGAGAGGCAGAAAGACAGCATGAGCATCTTGGTCGACAAAAACACCCGCGTTATTACCCACGGACTCACCGGAAAAGCCGGAGCGTTTCATAGCCGGCAGTGCATGGATTACGGCACCCAGGTTGTCGGTGGCGTCGTTCCGGGCAAGGGTGGCACAAAGAGCGAGCATGGCCTTCCGGTGTTCGATACCGTCGAACAAGCCATCAAGGACACCGGAGCAAACTGTTCGCTGATCTTCGTGCCCGCTCCTTTCGCCGCAGACAGCGCCATGGAAGCAGCGTCGGCCGGAATCAAACTGATTGTGCTCATTACCGAGGGCGTTCCCACGATCGACATGGTCAAGGCGAAAAAGTTCATTGAAGAATCCGGGGCACGCTTGGTGGGTCCAAACTGTCCGGGGATTATCACGCCGGGGCAGGCCAAGATTGGCATCATGCCGGGGTACATTCATACGCCCACGACAGCAACCTCGAAAAACGTCGGCATCATTTCCCGGAGTGGGACTCTGACGTATGAGGCCGTCTGGCAATGCTCCACGCGAAATATCGCACAAACGACCTGCGTCGGCATTGGCGGCGATCCGGTCAAGGGACTGAATTACATCGAGCTGCTCACGCTCTTTAACAACGACCCGGAAACCCATGCGATCATCCTGATCGGCGAAATCGGCGGCAATGACGAAGAGAAGGCGGCGGAATTCATCAAGGACAACATCAAGAAGCCCGTGGTTGCATTCATCGCCGGGCGCACCGCTCCGCCGGGCAAACGCATGGGTCATGCCGGCGCGATCATCAGCGGCGGCGAAGGCACGGCCGAAAGCAAGATCGCGGCGTTGAAGGCGGCGGGAATTCGCGTGGCGGAATCGCCCGCGGACATCGGGGCCAAAGCGGCGGAGGCCCTGGGAATGGCCTGAGCGGGTCACTCCTCGGCATATTCGCGAAGATTTGACAACTTCACATATTCCAGAGTGGCTTCGTTGGTCGCTTCCAGCACGACCCTGGGGGCCGCGCCGGCGCGTGGGCTTCCACCCATCGCAAGGCACACAGGCACCAGCGATCGCCGGGCTTGAGGCCGGGGAAACCGTGCGCGGGATTGGGCGTTGACAGGTCATTCCCGCGCGACTTGCTGAAGGCCAAAAATTCGGCGGTGGCCACGATGCAGACCGAATGGACCCCATGGTCGTCGGGCCCGGTTTCGCAGCAGCCGGTGCGATAAAGCCGGTTCTGGCGACAGGCTGCAAGCGACTAGCGGCTCGCCGAGCACGTTTTTTTGTCGCACCTCATCCTGTTCGAGTCGCCGGATCAATTGGGCCTCCCGCCTTTCGGGGGCGACTTGGGAGCCGATGGTGCCGTATATCTGGCATTAAACTCGCTCGCCAGCATGCCATACATGTAATGATCGACGTAGCGGCCGTTCACAAAGCCATGCTGACGCTGATTGCCCTCTCTTGTGAATCCAATTTTTCGTAGGTTCGAATGGCCGGCGTATTGAAATCCCACACGCCGAGCTGAACGCGATTCAGATTCAGGGAGTGAAACAGATAGCGCAGCAAGAGCAGGGTCGCTTCCGTTCCATAGCCCTTCGAACGGGCGTCAGTTTCGCAGATGGCGATACCAAACTCGACGGTGCGATCCTTCCATCGTATGCCATGATAACCCACGGATCCGATCGGACGATGGCCCGTCTTCAAAATGATGGCAAACGACATGTTTTTTTCATCGCCGCCATTGTTCTCAATATACTTCTTCTGGAATGACTCCGTAACGGGCCAAAACATCGCGAGGTTCGAACGCGTCGATTCATCGCAGAACCAACGGCGCAACATCGGCTCGTCGGCCATTTCGAGCGGGCGCAAATAGAGCCGCTTTCCCTCCAAGAATACAATCGGATTGGTTGATTTCCCGGGCATGCCGCAGAGTTTGGACCGGGGAGCGGAAATGTGCAAGATGCGCAGGCGCTACGCATTGAGAGTTTTTTGCCGAATGTGGGTCAAACTTCACGGCAGAAATCGAATCTGAATATTCACAAATTCGAAATCGTCCAAATCGCCGCGACATGACTGTGCCCGAATCTTGAAGCTGTTCTCGCCTTCGATGAGCCAATGGGGATCGAACTCGGCGACAAACTCGCCGAAGCTGCCGTCACTGGGAGAGGCATCCAGTCGGCGGCGAAGCAATCGACCATTGATTCTGATCGGATGCACGCACTGAACGCCCCGGGCGAGCAGGTGGATTTCGGCTCGGGAGTAATCCGCGTCGAGTTGCTCTCGCGAGACGTTGAACAGCGAAATAAACGTGCGACCCTCGGCTTCGCGCTGGAATTTGCTGTTGATCCTGCCTTCGAAGAGGTCATTGCCCAAGTGATGGACGTCGGGCTTTTCTTCGAGGGCGATCAGGGGATCGGATTGTCGTTGCAACTCAAAGTCGACATTCATCGGCGTCTGCGACAGGTTGCCGGCGCGGATGTTTGTCGACTTGGGCAGGTATCCCCCGCGCGAGGCGGTGAGCGCGAAAAAGTCCGGCGTTGGCGGCACATAAAGCGAATACACGCCCGCATCATCCGACGGCGCTTCGATGGTGCGATCATCCGGCATCACCAGTCGGACAAGGCCGTTCGCCAGCGGCTTCAAGGATTCGGCATCCAGAATGCGGCCGCGAATAATGCCAATCGCGTCCGGCGGAAGGATGTCTGAATTTTCCGCCGGAAGCGCGAGGTCGAGCGCGGGCAAATCAGATTCGATCGCCGCAATCTTGCTGCTGGTGTTTTGACCAGTCAGTGCCGCGAATTTGGCATCGCCGGGCGTTGCCTCGGGCAACTTCATCGGCTCGCCATCGCTTCGATTGGATTTCGCGGGTTCGAATCGGGCGACGGCGATCGGTTCAACCTTTGTGGGGTCGGCTTCGGCCATGCCAAGATTCACGTGTTGACCCTGAATCGCCTTCGGAGCCAACACGATCGAAGATTCAACCGCTTCATGGGCGGATTGGGTCGCGTCGGCTCCCGGCAATGTGAGTGCAAGTTCTGCCATGGGAGCGGCCGCACCGGAGACGGGCTCCGTCGAATTCTCAAACAGGCCCAATTCTATTTGACTAGTTTCGGAGTCTGCCACTTCCGAAGCGGCCAGAGACTCCGGTGACATTTGTACAGCACCATGGGCCGTCGTCGGCTCAAATTCGACCCGACCGAGCGGCGCGGCGACTTGTGTTTCCCTTAAATCGCCGGCATCGGCATGGAGAGGCTGCGATGACGCGACGGCCATCGGAACCGCTAGTGGGGTCTCCTCTTCAGCGTTATTTTCGGCTTCGTGGGCGGTCGGAATCGCGAAGTCCGAGCCACCCATCGACTGATCGATCTGCACATACTCAACGGGTTCGCTGTCCGATTCGATTTGACGCGCAAGCGCACGGGAAATCGCGGCATCCAGAGACTCGTCGGTCAAATTCGTCAACAAGGAGGTCGGCACTTCGCTTGTCGTGGGAGGTGGTTCATTCATCTCGGCAAGATCAATGCGTTCGATGACCGGCTGCGAAGTGGCGATTTCCAACTTGGCGGGTGACAAAACAACTTCCGGAAATTCGTCACGGAACTTCAGGATCGCTTCAGATGCGACTTCGCGTTCGTCAACCGCGGGAGCGGCAATATCGGCGAATTCCATCTGCACTTGAAGCGCCTCGCTGGGTGGTTCATTCTCATTGGCTCGTTCGGCCGCGCTCTTTGACAGGGAGGCGTCCATAACGACCTGCATTTCCAGCTTGGTCGCATCGTGGATTTGTGTTGGTGGAGAATCGAGGCTTGTGATCGACAAGGGCTCGATCGGCTCAACGAGATTGGGTTGATTCATTTCGGGTTCGGCCCGATCAATCGACGCGACAGCAGGGGTCAGAGGCTCGATGTCCGTGAAATCGCCCCGCACTTGCGAAAAAATCTGCTCGCCCACCGCGGCTGACACAAGCGAAACTTGAATCTTTTCGTGTCCATTGAAAGCCCGTGCCACCGCAGTGCCGACCTGCCAGACATTGAAAAGCAGCATGAGCAGCATGTGGGCCATGAGCGAGGCAAACAGACATCGGGCGAGCAGACTGAGCCGCCGGTCCTTGAAATCCCGCATCAATGCGGCAAGCAGCGCCAGCAACATGAGGGCAAGGAGCGCCCACAGGAGATTCGGACCTACGGATCGCCACAATGCGGCCCAATCGATCGATGCGTTTTGCGTTTCCACTTCGCGAAAGACCTCGCGCGACGCGGAATAATAAATATCATAATGCGATCGGTCGTCTGGTTTCGTGTCGGACGCCATCGATCGGTCTGAACTAAAGTGCAGCCCATAGCCGCCCAGGCTCAGCTCGGGGTCCATCTCGTTGGCGATTGTGTTGATGGTGTCGCCGAGATTGGTGGGCGATTCATGGGTGCCGCGAACGCGGCGCGATCGGTAGATATCAAAACCGCCGAGCCACCCGGCCGATTGGACGCGAAATACAAAAAATCTCCAAATGGACTCAGGGTTGGCGTGCCTTCATCGAATGGCGTGTTGACTTCGAGTATGGGCACGGCCGGCTGCGGCCCGGCATCGGCCAGAGATGTCGCATAGAGATCGAAATCCCGCTGTTGTCGATCTACGCGAAGTGTCGCACGCCAGGTATCAGGATCAAGCGGCTGGGCGTCGTCGGGGCGCGGGCGATTGGAGGCAAAATAGAGTTGCCCTTGATCGGGCGAAAGTGCTGGGCCGTAATCGTCAAATGGCGAATTGACCGCCCTGCCGAGGTTGACCGGCTCGCGCCAGCCCGACTCGCCCCGGCGTGCCATCCAGAGATCGAAGCCGCCGAGGCTGCCCTCCCGGTTGCTGTAAAAATAAAGCGTTCGGCCGTCGGCGGAGAGTTCCGGCCCCAGATCGTCATATTCTGAATTGACGTTTCCGAGCGGATGCGGATCGCCCCATCCGGTGTCGGCCTTTTGACACACGAATATGTCCGCATTCTTCCCAGGCCGTCCGCGGACGAAAAACAACGTCATCCCGTCTTCGCTGATTTCGGCTTCGTAGTCGTCATCGGCCGTGTTAATGAGACCGGGCAGGGCTTCGGCCGGTCGCCAGAGCACATCGCGCACGGCCGCCCCGTCGCTGGGAACGCGAATGGCGTCGGCATCGGTCAACAGCACCTTGGTTCGCGGCCACAGTTTCCAAACGACGACTCCCGAGCCGATCACAATTAGAACGGCAAGTGCAATACACAGTCGTTTTAGAATTCGTTTCATGGATCTGGAAACCCAATGCCGGATAAACCGGATCGAAACTGCGTATTGATTGCGAATCTCTTGCGAGCCGGGTGTTATTCGTGCGATAGTACGGTGTCGAGATACGGCTCCTGAATGCCCGACGCCTTGCACGCATCGAGCGCCTGCACAATCGACGCATAGGAGGCCGCGCGATCGCCGCGCACTGTTACCTTTTGCTCCGGATTATCCTTCACCGCATCGGCGATCATTTCCTTCAACCGATCGACGGATAGGTCGCGGCCGTTGACGACGATGCGCCGGTCGCGTCGACATTGACAACGATTTCGCGCAAGGAGAGTGAAATGGGCCCGGCGGCGGACGCATGGGGCAGCGCGATTTTCATTTCGCGCTCCGCCTGCTGAAAGGTCGTTGCCACGAGAAAGAAAATGAGCAGCATGAAGACCATGTCGATCACCGGCGTCAGGTCGACGATGGGTCCCGGCGTTTCATGTGTGCGTTTGACGATCATATCGCTGGCCCGCTAAATGGGGGTTGCATCAACGGATCTGCCGGTCGCGGCTTCGGCGCGCGTTTCGATTCGCCATTGCCATCGGTTGCTGAGGTTGAGCGAACCGGAATCGGCCGTGCGACGTCGCGGCCGACGATTGCATACTGCTCGACAAAATCGACGACGATCTTGTCCATTTCCTCAACGAGCGCGTCGATTTTCCCGCATATCCAGTGATAACAAATGATCACCGGTATGGCCACGATGAGGCCGGCGGCGGTCGTGATCATGGCTTGATAGATTCCCGACGCGAGCATTTCAGTCTTGCCGAGAGCCTCTTGCGAAACGGCCACGGTCTGAAACGCCTCGATCATTCCAAAGATTGTTCCGAGCAGACCCAGCAGCGGGCTGAGCGAGGCGATGAGCGTGAGTGCCCGCAGACGCCTTCTCAAGACTGCAATCGCACGTTCGCCCGCGTCCTGAATGTGCCGTTCGAGCAGATCGATCGATTCGTCGAGGCGCTTGATTCCGACGGCGAAGATTTCGCCAAGGGGCGTGCCACTCTGTGTGCAGAATCGGATGGCGCGATCGCGTCCGTCCCTTCCGCTGTCGAGTTCTCGACGCACATTTGCAACAAAATCACCCGGAATGATGCTTCGCCGGCGAAGCATGACAAGACGTTCTACCACGATGGCAAATGCGATCATCGAGCAGAGACCGATCGGCACCATGACCGGCCCGCCTTTGACAATCCAGTCCCACATCGAATTGATCGCCGCCGGGTTTGTTGCGGCCGGCTCGGTTGCCTGAGCGAGAATGAGCCAGCCAATTTCAAACATTGAGTGCATCATCCGCTTAACTCCCTCCGGGTACGCCCCATTTAAGTTCCGCGACCCGGCGCGTCGATCGAAGCAATTGCCTCAAGCCTCGTTCTTGCCAATTCGGCCCATTTGGTCGATTTGTATTTCTCCGCCACTGTTTTGAATTGCCGCCCGGCCTCGGCCATCTTGTTCATCTGCTCGAAGCATCGACCGGCCTCATACAGCGCCGCGGCACTCCACTCCGGATAGGCATAGAGAATGTCGACTTTGAGAAGTTCCGCGACGGCATCTTCCAGTTTGTTCTGGGCAAACAGGCACTGGCCGATCTGAAATTGCGCTCGGGCGGCGGTTGGCCCGGAGTGTCGTTCGACGACTTTTCGATAGCACTTGACCGCGTCGCCGTGGCGACCCTGATTTTCGCGCGCCCAGCCGAGACCGAACTGCGCCTGATACCACTGTTCGCTCGAACTGAACTGATCGAGAAAGCCCTCGAATGCCGCTTCGCTCTTTGCCCATTCCTGAAGTTTGGCGCGGCAGTCTCCGGCGCGAAGCAATGAGGTTTCCCGCTCGGCGGGGCTCGACTTTCCGGCGATGACCCGATCGAAGCAGGAAGCCGCGGCGGAATACTCGCCTGACTGGTAATGAGATTCGCCCTGAAAGTAACCGGCCGAGACAAGCATGTCGCTCGTTTCAAAGGCCTTGCAGAAGCGGTCGAAATAGCGTGCGGATTGACCGAACTGCTTCAGGTTAAAAAGTGCGACGGCGTGGCGATACAACGCCTGCTCGCGCAGTGAAACGGGCAATTCGAGGGAACCGACCGACTCCAACTTTTCAAACGCCGACAGGTTCTCGAGGGCTGCCTCAAAGCGGCCGGCATCCATTTCCATTTCTGAGATTTCCACCAGCGAGTGTGCCGCGACGGCGTCATCGGCGGATTGCTCCAGCAGGCTTCGATAGCTTTTCATGGCATCGTCCGGCTTGACAAGCGATTTGAGACACCAGGCCTTTTCGTAGGCCAGTGACCTTTGAATGGCTGGATCGAGCGAATCAACGTCGATATCGCCTTGCATCTCCATGAACTCTTTGCACTTGCCGTCGCTTGCCTCCAGAATGGCCAGACGGGCCTTTGCAAGGTTGGCACGTGGTGAATCCTTGAATCGTCGCAAAAGTTTTCGAAGCGTTTTTCGAGCGCCGGCCTCATCCTTTGACGCAAGCTGGGCGATGGCCTGTTGATAGAGAATTTCGCCGTTGTCGCCGCGCTGAGATTCGGATGAAAGGCTTTCGTATTGTTTGGCAGCAGAGGCGAAATCGCGATTTTGCATGGCAATGGCGGCAAGGTGTCGCCGCGCCGCGGGTGCAAAACGTGACGCCTCGTCGATTTTTAGCACGGCATCAAAATCCGCGGCCGCTTTTTCGAACAACGACTGAACCATGAGCGATTGGCCGCGCTCGAATCGGGCCTGCATCGCTTGCGCACTCTCTGGAAAGTCGGCTAGCAGGCGATCGAACAACTCGACGGCCTCTCCGTGCTTTTCAAGCCGGGCGGCGCAAAGCCCACACTTCAATAGTGCCTCGTCGGCGGCATCCGCGGATTTGGTCTGCAGATGCCTTGTCAGGTAATCTCGCGCGGCCGTCCATTCCTGTTTTCGAAAAGCCATGTCACCGAGGGCCAGAAAAATCGAGCCGAACGCCTTCGTATCGCCGGCTTCCAATTGAGACAGAATCGCGTGGGCCTCATCATATTTTTCCTGGTGATACAACGCCATGCCCAGTCGATATTGAGCTGTGGACGAGCCGGGTTCATTTAGGTTTTTCTCAAGAAACGATCGAAACAGTCGTTCGGATTTTCCATAGTGCGCCAGCAAATACTCGTTTTCGCCGGCAAGCAGCAGGACCTGCCGCGTCAGTTCATGTTCACCATGTTGCGACAGAAACCGCGTGGTCCATTTCAAACTCTCGGCGTATTCGCCGCTCTCGTGGGCGATGACCGCCAGAAGATGCCATGCAGACGGCACGAGTGAATGATTCTCAAAACGATCGACCAGCTCCTTCAGCGCGTGAACGGCGCTTTGAGCCTGGCCGTCACGGTGCCGGGCAACCGCAAGATCGAACAACATTTCGGGAAGCTGTGGGTTTTCGCCGGCGGACTTGACGACGGAGTCCAAGAGACGTGCGGCATCGGCCGGTTGATTCAGACGAAGATGGCACTTTGCAGCCCAATATCCAGCATGCTCTGCGTCATTCGTGGAATCGGACGCCAGTTTCTGAAACAACCGGAGCGCCGCCTGAAAATTCCCCCGGCCGAATTCCACATGGGCGAGTTGCAAACGCGCGCTTATCAAGAAGGGCGAATTCTTGTTCGTATCAACGAGAGGCTCGAGCAACTTGGCCGCTGCTTCGTAGTCGCCTTTCATGCGGTACAAGCCGGCAAGCCCCAACGCGGCATCATCGCGATAGGGCGATTTGCTTTGTGACAATATGATCTTATATGCCGCCGATGCACCATCAGGATCGCTCTCTTGCAAACTGCGGGCGAAGAGCAGTTGCGCGTGGGCCGCAAAGGCGCTGTCTTTGTGCTTCTCAAGAATCCACTTGAATCGATTTGCAGCCTTGTCGGCGTGCTTCAGTCGCAATTCCGCAAGGCCGCCGAAATATGCGGCGCGATCGGCCTGCGGCGACTTCCCCCATTTCGAAAAAAATGTGCTACAAAGTCCGGCGGCATCAACATCGTTGTTCATGCGAAAGAGCACTTCGACCAGTTGCGCCGCGGCATCGTCGGCCAGCGCGTGATTTGCGTGAGCATCGAGAAGATTGCGAAAGGATTGGGCCGCCTTCTCCAAATCGCCCGCGCCCATGCGACACTGCCCGAGCATCATGTCGACTTCAGCGGCGAATTGAAAATCATCCCTGGCATCCAACGCGACAAGCGGCTCGACAGCCTCCGCCTTTTTTTCAGTGCGAAACAAGGCAACGGCAAGGCCGTAGCGCGCCGTGTCGGAACTGTTCGAATTCGGATTGGCCGAGAGATATCGCCGGTATTCCTGTATCGCCAGATCGAAATGTCCGCGATTGAGAAAACCATTGGCGGCCGCCAGCGATCTTGCGTCCGCGCCGCGCGGAGAATTCTCGCCAGGGTCCGGCTCGGCCGCGCCGGCCACCCAACACGTCAAACACACCAACGTTGTAACAAAAAGCGGCAGAATGAGTCGGCGCGATTGCATACGCGAGACTTCCCCCAAAAAAAAAAAGCCCGGTCAAACCGTTTACACTGAGCGAAGTTGATGAGCGTACGATCGCCGCCGGCAATTGGATCGCGCAGCACTTTGGCGATTGTTTCGGATTCTGGTTGAGTGACACACACTATCGAGGAATTGGGCCAAGCAATCGACGCGTTTGGAATGACCGCCTGCAGCCAAGTACAGCCGCGCCGACTCCTCGATTTCGTGCCAGAGCGACGAAACACCGGAAACTGCTGTTTCACACCCGACTCATTATGCCCAATTGTTCCGACTCAGCGCCCACGCTCGGCCGCGGCATCCATTTCTTCGTTCAGCCGATCGGCCTTGTCTTCCAGTTCCTCGCCTTTTTGGTCCAGCTTGGCGGCCTTGGCATAGAGCTTTTGCGAGGCCTTTTCTAGTTCGCGTGCGCGGGAAACCAAAGCCTTTGATTCGGCTCTTGCGGCCTTGATCTGATCGTCAATGCCCGACGATTCGGCCTCTTCAATCAACTCCGCGGCGCGATCACTGAATTCATCTGCTTCATCGGACAGTCGATCCGCCTCCGATTCCAATTGGGCAGCCTGCTGAATCAGTTCCTGTGCCGCCTTGCGAAGTGCATCCACTTCTACAAGTTGGTGCTTGTGCTTTGCTTCGGAGTGTTCGGCATGGTCAGCATGTTCGGACGCCATCGCCTCTTCAAGGGCAGCGGCATGTTCGCCCGCTTCCACCTGAGCAAGCCAAGTCGGCTCCGCAGTTGCCGCGCCAGTCGGAGCAACACCGATCGGACCGGCTGCCGCTCTTCGAGGATGAATTAACTCGACGAATTCTCGAAAAATATGCTGCACAGCGCCTGTACCATGCACCCGAATCTCCTTGTCGCCGGCTTCAATCAAAACGGGCACATCGGACCTCGACATCAAGGATGTCATTGCTTTGAATTTATTTTCAGGCAGCCGATACCGTTGGACCGTTTCACCGGATTCACAGCAGATCATGTCGACGAACGCGCTAAACGCCGCATGTTGTTCCCTGGTGCCCTGCAATTCGATTCCGTCCGGGATCTGGCGCACGCGCGGCGGCACATCAGGCAAGGCCATCAATTCCCAGATGCCGTCTCGACGGCCCTCGGGAATCTTGTATTGGCGGGCATAGATTGTGCCTTCCGGAGCAACCACGCGAGAGCGAACGCCACCGCCCGGTCCGGCCGCCTGATCCTGATAAACCAAGGCCGGAGACGTCGGTACTGGGTTGCCTGCTTTTGGCGGCATCGGCATCGCCATCGCCGGCGAAAGCGTAGCCGGCGTGCGGGCCACGGCGATATGCCCGCCTTCGAGCATTTCGGTCAGTCGTGCAATTCGCTCTTCCAACCGTTCAAGTCGTTTCTCAAGGCTCTCATCGCGCGCGGCTCGGCCATTTCCACTTCCTTCACGATCATCCAGTGTCAATGTCACCAGCGGTGCTAATTCGAGCAATGAAGCGGTGCCCATCATCGAGGCAAGGACCGGTTCCGCCACCGGGTCGGTCGATGGCGCCGTGGAAATCAACATGGATTGCAATGGGGGGACCGGCGCGTCGGAAATTGGTGCAATGACCGATGTGCATGGCACGGCCGGTGCCACCACAAGCGCCTTATCAGTATCTTCGTCCTTCTTGGGATCGCACGATCGGGCCGGCGTTGAAATCCAACCCGTTCCCAGTACGGCCAGTGCGAGAATGAGTGTCGATCGCGAAGTCGTGGGGGTAACAGTTTGCGTCATGACCATGGTCAGTCTCCTTGCAAATCGTCGGGCCGGGCCCGATGTCATGCCGATAGCGCCGGCCGGGACGGACGCATTCGGTTGACTGATGAATTGGTTGGTGCGAATGAGCGCTTCCGCATAGGCACGGCGGCCGCCCGGCTGGAGCCATGTCACCCATGCGTCGCAACAGTTCTCCGCCTCCTCGCGGAGGCGACCCCGAATCCACCATACGAGCGGGTGCCACCAATAAATCGCTCCAATAAGCGATTCAATCCGGCAGACCCAATGATCGCGCCGCCGGAGATGGGCCAGCTCGTGAAACAAGACCGCCTTGCGGCCTGCGTCGTCCAATTCCTGCCACAGCGTTTCCGGCAGTACGAGGGTCGGACGACCATCGAACCAGATCATCGGCGACACCTGATCTTTTACGAGAAGCGTTATAGGCGCTTCGATCAGACCTATCTGCTTCGATGCCGAGCGAACTTCCCGTCGAATCGACGAGGGCGCAACGCGACCGGTTCTCATGAGCCCGCGAAAATGTCGAGCGCGATGAAACCGGGCGGCAAATACCAGCACGATGCCGCAAATCCAAAAAGACACGGGAATCGCCGGCAGGCGTCCGAGCGCATCGCGAACACCCGAAATCGCCGCGGCCCAGACCTTTAATCTTGCGGAGATGAAAGAAACAGAAGAGGCATATGTGTCGGCGACGTAATCGGAAAATGCCGTCGTTTCGTCATCAACCGGGCCGGCCTGATTCACCTGAATTGCGGCCATCGCCGGTGACCAACTTTCAACAGCACGACGCGCCTGAATTCGTGTCATGCGGACTTCACTGTGATTCGGGGTCCGGCGCGAGGCCCATCCCACAACTTCATCCCGGAAATCCCCATATCGCGTTGAAATCCATCCGGCAAGATCGGCGGAAAGGAGTGACAGTTGCCCGTCCGATTCGGCGACCGGACTGAAACCAGACTGCTCGGACGACTCGGTGCGGGCAACTGTCAAGGGTGGAGTGGGGATTGATTCGGCGAAACTTTCGCCGGTGAATTCTTGGTCAGTCGGCAATGAATTCAATTCGCCACATGCCACGATATCGGCATCGCGAATCGTTGCCGCGGGATTCGGCGACGGAACATCGCCCTCGGGCGATTCGAACGGGTCGTGAGCCATTTCTTCCTGGACCGCGCCGGGATCAGATTCGCCTGTCGGCCGATCTTCGATGACAGAGAAATCGACCGGCCTTGTTTCATATGTGCGAATCGCGCTTTCGACTGCGGGTTGTGCAGAGGCATGCTGAGCCAGCGGCAACCTGCCGGCCCGATCGCCCGACACAGCCAATTCAGTTGCAGGCTGATTCGTTTTCGACGCGGGGCTGAGAATTCCATTATTATTTGCGGAAATTTCGCTGGGTGAACCCGCGCTTTCGAAGGAGACGGGCGGAACGATGGCACCTGCGACCAGCCAGATGAGCAAAACGAACCACAGTGCATGGCGCGTAACCGGCCTGCACGGCAACCAGCGGCATATGACTGCAACCAGCGCCGCAAGCGGAACGAGGACAATTGAATTGCGCCAAAGCAGCGTTGGGCCTTCGCTCGACGTGATCAGAAAGACACCGCCCGCAACCAAGGCCGCACGTATGATCCAATCCAATGCGTTGGATGACTTTGCCCGCATGGTCAATCCTCCGATTCCCGATCGCCCTGCCTGCCCTTACGGTCCAGCCGTTCCACCAGTTCGCGTAATTGCTCGATTTCATCCGTGGAAAAGTGCTGCGTTTTAATTAATTGAAGCACCAATTCACCGGCGGCGCCGTCGTACAGTTGAGTGACGAGACTCTTCAAACGCGATTTGCGAACGCGTTCGCGCGACAGGGCCGGCCTATATACATAGGCCAGCCCGCTTTTGTCGCTTACGACAACTTCCTTTTGTTCGAGGCGCGACAAAAAAGTGAGCACGGTCGTATAAGCAATCTTGCGCCCGGCTCGATGCAGGTGGGCATGCACCTGCCGCACCGTGAGCGGGCCTTCATCCCACAGGACATTGATCACTTCGAGCTCGGCTGCACTGAGTTCCGGCGATTTTTCGGCCATGGCGGGTTCCTTACCAACTACAACTGTCGTTACTCTACTACACACGTCGGAGGATTGCAAGCTTTCTTGCAGGAATCTACATAGGTTTGAATTTTTTTTGCCGGACGGGAAAGGAAATTGCCGGCGGATCGTTAGATCAAATGACGTGTCATAGCCAAGGCTGGTTCCGCGCGCCGATCGAAACACTCCGCGGTTATTAATCGCGAAATCCTGGATTCCAGCGGCTCGGTAACCCCCCGCTCTTATTCGGCTCAATTCAAGCAGGGTCTTGGTATTTTCATCGGACAGACTTGCGTCCGCGCGACGGCGCGAAACTGGTCTGATTCGCCGTCGATTCGCCCGTCCAACTAGGAGGATGCAGCGACGGTCGCGATGATGGCATCGAGCGTTTCCAGCAGCGCTGGATCATCTTCGCCGCCCGAAACAGTCACAAACAGGATGTTGCCGCTGTCGAGCGTCGTGCCCGCGACATAACTGATACCGATGCCCTGGAGTGTGACTTTCTGCCGCTCGAATGTGAATCCCTGATCATTCGTCAGGCTTCCGAGCATCTCATTGTTGACACCCTCTTCGATCGTTCCATTCTGCGGCATGTTCACCTGAACCGAGGCCGTTCGATTCGTGGATGCCTCCCGATAGCCGACATTGGATAATGATGTCGGATTCGTTAGAACGTCGGCACATTGAAATGCGGCGGGCACCGTCAGCTCAAATCCATATTCCGGCGCGCTCAGTGCGTTGGAGCAAACCAGCGGCACGCCCGTGCTCTCGCAGCCCGCGGCAGCGGCCATCACCAGGCACAATCCAACTACAAATCTCATCAACATGGTTGCTCCTTAACCTTGTGGCGCATTTCGATGCAGCGTGTCAAATACAAACTCAATATGGAGGCGGGATGGTAGAGTCGCTCCGATGGCGTATCAACTGACGTGAACGTTGAAGTGTTTCAGTGCTTCCTTGTCGGTGGGAAAAAACTTGAACACCTTGTCAAGACTGGTGATCGTGAAAAGCTTCATCAGCTCCTTGCGAAGCGAGCACATCACCATTTGTCCGTTGATTGCCTTGGACTTCTTGTTGAGGTTCAAGAGCACCCCCAACGTATGGGAGGCGAGAAACTTCACATTGGTGAAGTCCAGAATGAGCTTTTGTTTGTTCTGCTTGTCGGTCAGTTCGTACAAGTCCTGGCCGATCTGGTCGATGACCCGCATCTCTAGAATCGAGCTATCCTGAAACGTGACCACGGTCACGTCCGCATAATCCTGTATCACCAATCGCGCATTGGCCATTGCCGTCTTACTCCCTTGCAGTCCATTCTTCCGCAGCCGGTTTATTTACCAATCGCCGCGAAACGTCTATCCTAATCCATTCGGACATTAACCGCGACTGCCTGAAGCACATGCCAGAACCTCGAATTATCGCCATTGAAACATCCGGTCGGTCAGGCTCCGTTGCCATCGCCGAGGGGCCACGCCTTATCCAGGAGGCCGAATTCGCGGCCGATCAGGAACATGCACGCGATTTGCTGCCGCTGATTGACTCATTATTTCAAGTCCACGAATGGACGCCGGCATCCGTCGAGCAGTGCCATGTTTCCATTGGACCGGGCAGCTTTACCGGCTTGCGGGTGGCTGTGACTTTTGCACGTCATTTTGCGTTGGCGACCGGTGCGAAAATCTGCGCGGTACCAACGCTCGATGTGATTGCTATGAATGCCCTGAAAATTCAGCCGCCCCCCGAAGCAATTGGCCGTCATTTTGGATGCGAAGCGCAATCAGGTATTTGGTTCTGTTTTTCGGCTGGAGGGGAATTCCTATCGCTGTCTGAAAGGACCCGTGACCATTGAACCAGCCGAATTACTTGAGAAGTGCGGCCCGTCCGTCGCCGTTTTGGGCGAAGGAGTGCCCTATCATATGCCCGCCCTTCGCGACGCCGGCGTGACCCTTCTCGATGCCGAGGTTTGGCGACCCCGCGCGGCCAGCGTACATCACATGGGCTGGCAGTTGGCACAAGCCGGTCGGTTTACGCCGTCGTATGAACTGGTTCCGTTTTATGTCCGCCGACCCGAGGCCGAAGAGCTGTGGGAAAAACGCCACGGCTCCTCTTAATTAAACGAAACCCAACAGCAAATCCCGAATAAAGACATTTAATGGCAGCGTGATGGAGGAGAAGGCCCAGCGAAGACCAAACAACGCGGCATCCTCACGGCAGGTCGATAATTGAAAGGCCGTTCCAAGTGTCATGGCGGCCATGACCATCCATTTTCGTCGTTGATGCAATGACAATGTAAATCGGCGGCCGGGTTTCATCCGAGTGCATCTCCGTTGTCATAATGCGGCGAGTCGCAAAAATCGAACACGGCGAATCATACCATGACGCACCTGATTTGCCATGCATCGCCGGTACCGGAATACCAGGAATTCGACCCTGCAAGATAGGGACCACACCGTCCCGATGGGCCACCCAATTCACCGTTTTTTTGCAGCCATTCGCCGGAGCCCTTATATTGGGGATAAATTCCTTAGGAAACAACCGTATGAACCGCTTTCCGGTCGATCTTTCCAGCGACACACAAACACGCCCCACCCCCGGCATGCGACAGGCCATCGCCAGCGCCGAGGTTGGCGACGAGCAAAAAAGGGAAGATCCAAGCGTCAATCGACTACAAGAGATGATTGCCGACTTGACCGGCAAGGAAGCCGCCCTGTTTTTGCCGACCGGCACCATGTGCAACCTGATTGCACACATGATTCATTGTCGGCCAGGCGATGAAATCATCATTGAAGCATCGTATCACCCGGTCAATTTTGAGGGCGGTGGTCCGGCCGTTCACAGCCGCGCGTCGCTCCGGTTGATCGAATCAAAGACCGGCATCTTCACGCCTGAGCAAGTCGAATCATGTATTCGTCCCAATGATCCACATTTTCCGCGCAGCAAGCTGGTGTGTGTGGAAAATACGTGCAACCTTCGAGGCGGGCGCGTCTGGCCCATTCATGCCATTCGGGCGGTTGCGGCGTGTGCCCGCAAGAACAACCTGCTGCTGCACCTCGATGGTGCGCGGCTATTCAATGCGGTCGTGGCTTCAGGCACCAGCGCGAAAGCGTTTTGCGAGCCGTTCGATTCCTGCTGGGTCGATTTGAGCAAGGGTCTCGGCTGTCCGATCGGTGGCGTCCTGGCGGGGACCAGGGTTTTTATCAACGAAGCATGGCGCCTGAAGCACACATGCGGCGGCGCGATGCGCCAAGCCGGCATGATGGCGGCCGCCGGCGTTTATGCCCTCGAACACAATATCGAAAGATTGGCGGAGGATCACGCCAAAGCCAAGAAGCTGGCGCGCGGCCTTTCGGAGATTCCCGGTGTCATTGTCGATGTCGATGCCGTGGAGTCCAACATTGTCATCATCGACATTGCCGGTTCCAAACGATCGCGCACGGAGGTCTTCGAGCGACTGATTCCGCATGGCGTGAGATTCAGCCCGCTGATTCAGGCGACGCAATTCAGGGCGGTGACGCATCTCGATATTCCTGAAAACGGACCGGACCTTGCGATCGCGGCATTGCGCGACGCCATCAATTAGTCAATCGAATCAAAACGACCCATCGAAACAGATGACTCTTGACAACAAGGGCTTGGAGAGAACCATGACGCAAATTCAGGTAGACCCCGCGATACAAAAGGCGACAGAGGAATTTCGCGCGAAATTCAAATTGGTTCGGGAGGAAATCGGAAAGGCCATCGTCGGCCACGATGAGATTGTGACGGGAGTCCTCACTTGCCTGTTCACAGGCGGGCACGCCCTGCTCGAAGGCGTGCCGGGCCTTGGTAAAACCTATTTGATCCGATCCATGGCCGACGCGCTGAACCTGAAATTCTCGCGGGTTCAATTCACGCCCGATCTCATGCCCGCCGACATCATCGGCACGAACATCATCGTCGAGAATCCCGAGACGGGCCGGCGCGGCTTTGAGTTTCAGCACGGCCCGCTCTTCGCACAGCTTGTGCTGGCGGATGAAATCAATCGTGCCACACCCAAGACACAATCCGCCCTGCTCGAGGCCATGCAGGAAAAAACGATCACCTCCGGCGGCACGCACTACAAGCTGGAGCAGCCGTTCTTTGTCATGGCGACGCAGAATCCGATCGAGCAGGAGGGCACCTATCCCCTGCCCGAAGCCCAGCTCGATCGCTTCTTTTTCAAGCTGACCGTGAAATACTCCACCCGCGACGAACTCGGCACGATTCTTGACCGCACCACAACCGGCCATAAGCCCGAAATCAAGCCGGTCATGAGCGGCGAGCAGATCATCGGCGCGCAGCGGCTGGTGCAGCGCGTCATTGTTGGAAAGCACGTTCAGGACTATGCCATACGACTTGTCCTCGCAACCCACCCACAGGGCGAATTCGCCACGGAACAGACCAATCGTTACGTTCGCTGGGGCAGTTCTCCGCGCGGCGCGCAATCCGTCATTCTGGCTGCCAAAGTTCAGGCACTCCTTGACGGACGTTACAACGTCGGATTCGACGACATCAATGCCGGTTTCCTGCCGGCGTTGCGGCATCGCGTATTGCTGAATTTCGAAGCCCAGGCGGAGGGGATTGAATCGGATGCGGTCCTGCGCGACATTCTCGACAAGACGCCGACGCGGGTCGAGGCGGCTGCGTAAACGCGTTCCAATTCATCACGAATTCTAGAATTCCCGATTGCAATGCCGTCACATTGATATGCGGTGCTCGGGATAGGCCCTGACATGAATCGCCCGCTTCGGTCGCGTCGGACATCGCTCTTCGCAAACGCCGCAGCCGGTGCAACCCACGCCGCTGCACGATGGATCAATCACCTCGATCCTGCCGTCTGCGCCGATGCGAATGGCCTCTTTGCCGATCGGACACACATCGACGCACGTCGTGCAATTCTCGCCGCGCGATCGAACGCACGCTTCCTCATCGACGATCGCCATACCGATGCGAATCGACAGTCGGTCAACGAGCTGCAGCGCCCCGCTCGGACAGCTCTTCATGCAGGCAAGTTCATCGCAAATGACGCATGCCCGGTCGGAAGAATCGATGAACGGCGTTCCCTTGAGTGATTCACGAGCCTGTGCGCGCGGGTCGTTGTTGGGCAGGAGTTGAATGGCATCGGCCGGACAGTGGTTGGCGCAGTTGCCGCAGCGAAGACAGGCGTGAAGGAATTCACTTTCGGCCAGCGCGCCCGGCGGGCGCAACAGCACGGTATTCCCGCCTGAAAGTCTTGAGCCTTCCATCGCTTCTTTGATGGCGGGTGGGAGTTTTTTTTCCAGGTAATTGGCCGCCGGCCGCATGACACGAAACAGCGCGTCGCGAAAAAAATCGCGGCGATTCTCCGGCTTCAGGTCTTGGTTGTCAGCTTCATTCATGGGCAGCCAGCCGCGCGATTGCCATAACTCGCTTGCGCCCGACAGCGAGATGGACGGTCAGCGAATTACGAGATGAGATACAAACCAACAGATTGGTTCTCAAACGCCGGCCGTTTCCGCCACCTCGCGCAGCAATCCCGCCGGCGGCTCCATCGTCTTCTTGCAGGCCGGGTAACCGCTGCATCCCAAAAATCGCCCCGTTCGACCCATTCGCAGCAGCATCTTCTTGCCGCAATCCGGGCACGGCATGTCGGTTTCAATCGGTTTGGATCGGGTCTCGCCGGCGGCTTCGTCGGCCGTCTTCTTGGCTTCGCCGCGCAAATTCGCGACGGCCTTGCACTTTCGGTTGTTGCAGCTGTAGAACGGTCCAAAACGCCCCGTTCGGAGTGTCATTTCATCGCCGCACTCGAAGCACTTGAGCGCGCCCTTGGGTGTCAATTCGACGACCGGTCGTCCGGTGAGCGTCCAGGCAAAGCCTGTCGGCGGCGTTCCCAGTGATGCAAACTCTTCCTTGGTCAGCCGTTTCGGTCGCACCTTCCCACCAGCGGCCGTCCTGCCGGTTTTTGCCGTCTCAACCGGTGCGTCGGGAATTTTGCCCTCTGCCTCGAGCGCCTTCAAATGATCCAGCTTGTCCATCGGCATGGCATTGCGGCACTTCGGAAACCCCGAGCAACTCAGAAAAGGACCGCGGCGGCTCTTGCGTATGACGACATTTCGCCCGCACTTGTCGCACCGCACCCCCGCTTCCTCGGGCTTTGGTTTTGGCACATAGACGCCTTCCGGCAATTGCGGTGGCCTTGCATTTCGGATAGTTGGTGCACCCGAGAAACGAGCGCCCCCTGGCAAACTTCACTTCCATTTTGGAGCCGCAGTCCGGACATGGCTGTGCCACACTTTCGGCACTCACCTTCTTGAGCGGCTCGCCAGCCTCGCTGCACGGCATCGTCCCATTGCACGCCGGATAGCCGGAACAGCCCAGAAACGGCCCGCGCTTGCTTCGGCGAAGCAGCATTTCCTTGCCGCACAGTTCGCATGGCACATCAACCTTGACGGTCTCGAGAATCTTTCCGGCCTTGTCGACATTCTTGGTGCCGGTGCATTCGGGGTAACCGGTGCAGGACAGGAACCGTCCGTTCTTGCCGAGTCGATAGACCATCGGCTTTCCGCACAGCTCGCAGACATACTCGCTCGGTTCGGCCTTGACCTTTTCCATCTCATCGTGGGCCTTGGCCAGCGATTCCTTGAACGGGTCGTAGAACTCGTGCAAAACGTGGTGCCAATCGACGTGCGATTCCTCGATCTTGTCCAATTCGCCTTCGACATGGCTGGTAAACTGAACATTCATCACTTTCGGGAAATGCGCGACGAGTTTGTCGGTCACCACTTCGCCGCGTGGTGTCGGCGAGAACTTCCGATCCTCCTGATCCACATAACCGCGGTCCTGAATTGTCTGAATGATCGCGGCGTACGTGCTGGGCCGGCCGATGCCCTCGGCCTCCATCGTCTTGACGAGCGATGCTTCCGTAAAACGGGCCGATGGCGAGGTGAACTTTTGTTCCGGTTGGATATCGACCGGGTAAACCTGCTGGCCCACCGTGAACGAAGGTAGTGTCTGGTCCTCGGCACTCTTGGGAATGCCCATCACTTTGTAGAATCCGTCAAACACCAGAATGCGGCCCGTCGCCTTGAAGACGGCCTCGCCCTGCCGCACTTTGGCGCCAACCAGCACCGTCGTCGCATCCCACTGTGCCGGCGTCATCTGACAGGCGACAAAGCGATTCCAGATCAGCGTGTAGAGCTTGAGTTGTTCCGGCGACAGGTGACCCCGAAGCGAATCGGGCGTGCGCGTCACTTCCGTCGGCCGAATGGCTTCATGGGCTTCCTGGGCCTTTTCGGAACTGGCATATCGATTCGGCTTTTCGGGCAAATACTTGTCGCCGTATTTTTCACCGATGAATCCCCGCGCCGCTTGAATTGAATCGTTCGAGAGATTCCGCGAGTCGGTTCGCATGTAGGTGATGAGACCGACATTGCCTTCGCCCGTTTGAATGTCCACGCCTTCGTATAAACCCTGCGCGATGCGCATCGTCCGCGATGCCGCAAAATGAAGCTGGTTCGCTGCCGACTGCTGCAGCGTCGCCGTTGTAAACGGCGTCGGCGTCTTGCTCGATGTGCGCTTGGTGTCGATCGACTTTATCCGAAATTCGGGCGACTGATCCGGCTTGATTTGCCCGACCAGTTTGATTTGACGCAGTCCGAGATGGGCATAGTCCTGCCATTCTTTCTCGTCGGTGTTGTCGGATTTGTAGCCCAGCGAATCAGCCAGTTCGCGGACCGTTTCGACGGCACTTTCAAACTGATATTTGCCAGACTTATCCTTGGCGAGTTTGCCTTCCGCCTTGAAGCTCGATCCGTTGACTTCCGACAGCTCGGACTGAAAGCACTTGCGATCCGCCATCCACGCAAACTTGTCCTTTTGCGTCGGCCCGTCGCTTTTGTCGCCGGGGGTTGCAAGGAATTCCCGCCATTCAGTCGAATGACTTGATGCCGATTTGGCATCCGTTGCAAATACGCCACCAACCGCCCAATATTCCTGCGGCTCAAATGCTCGAATCTCCCGTTCGCGCTCCACGATTAGTCGTACGGCAACGGACTGGACACGGCCCGCGCTCAATCCCTTCGCAACTTTCTTCCACAGGAGTGGTGACAATTCGTAACCGACGATGCGGTCCAATACCCGCCGAGCCTGTTGAGCCTCGACTTTGGCCATGTTGACATCGTGCGGATGCTCAAATGCTTCCTTGATGGCGGTCTTGGTAATCTCGTTGAATACAACTCGACGAACCTTTTTCTCCGGCAATTCCAGCGCCATCATCAAATGCCATGCAATGGCCTCGCCCTCTCGGTCCATGTCGGTCGCCAGATAGACTGTTTCGGCCGCATCAGAGAGCTTTCGAAGTTCGTCAACGATTTTCTTGTTCTTGGGAAGGATTTCGTATTGTGGTTCGAAATTTCGACCTGGATCAATTCCATACTGGTGCTGCGGCAGATCCCGGACATGTCCCCGGCTGGCCCGCACGACATAGTCACGACCCAGATATTTGTTAATCGTCTTGGCTTTCGCCGGCGATTCGACGATGACGAGGTTTCGACCGCTCGACGATCGCGAGTCGTCAGATTCAGCCGATTGGGCTCGTTTGGAAGTAGATTGCGCCTTCTTCTTGGCCATTTATCTGTAACCTTATGTCATTTCAGCAGTTTCGGCAATATCGAATCGCATGGCTTGCTGAATATCACGCAAAACTGTTGCCATACTGGGGCGCATATCGGTCGTAAGTGCCCATCACTCAAACGGGAAAACCTCGAAAATCACGGAAGGCACTCGAACCTAGCACGCGGTTTGAGGCATGTCAATTCGCCTTGGCACCCTACGACCATCGGCGGAATTCGCGTCCTTTCCACCGCAATCATAGTATCCGTGGTCAAGCCACGCGGCCATTTTTGTGCGTGAGTCGGTGCGCTATCTTCCGTTGAAAGAATACGTTGCGCTCTTTTTCGACCGCAGAATACGCGACGGCCGTCCTTCCGGCAAAATGTCTCGATTGTCCGACATTAAATAGCAGTGAAATTGCACGCTGCGAGCTGATTCGCAGCACAGGAATTCACAGGATTCGACCCGTTCGGGCAATTCATGCCGGTTTCAGATCGAAATCCATGGCGACACCAGTTATCCTTATGACCCTGCTTTTGTGGAATCCTTGCACGCACTCGGTTGTATACGAACTTGGAACCCGTACGGCTGCCAAGCCGGTTGTCAGTCAAAGCCAACCCATCGGTTGGAAGACCCAGTTTTCGATAAAGGAGTGAAGCATGTCGTTCGAACGACCCATTCGTCTCGCTTTGGTCCTCTGCCTCGCGACCGCCTCGTTCGCGCTGGCCGATGACCCCAAGAAACCCGCCGAGGCCAAACCCGCGGCGGAAGAACCCAAGCCAGATTTCCCGCCGTTTGATGATGTCATGAAGGAATACACCCAGATCCCGACCGCCGAAACACCCTTCATCACGCTCTGGCACAACAAGAAGACGGATTCGCTGCGTGCACAGATTCCGTCGGGGCTCGTGGGCCAGCAGTTCATTGTTGCATCGAGCGTATCCGGCGGCCCGGTTGCCACGGGTTTCCAGCTTGACCATTTCCTTGCTTATCTCGAGCGCAACAACAAGGACCTGGTGCTCATGCAGGTCGATCCTCGTTATGTTGAGGGCGGCAGCAACGTCATGGCCGATGTCATTAAGCGAAGCTATGGCGGCGACATCATCATGCGCAAAATTCCCATCATCACCATGAATGGCGGCGATCCGGTCATTGACCTCGATTCCATCTTCAAGGGAGATTTTTCCGGCATCGGCGGCATGATGGGCGGCGGCATCAGCTCCGACCTCAGCAAGTGGTCCAAGACCAAAGCCTTCCGCGACAACATCGAACTTTCCGTCGAATTGGCGATGATGGGCCGCGATGGCGGAAAGCGCATGCAGTTCCATTACAGCCTGTCCAAAATCCCTGAATCCGCCAATGGCTATCAACCCCGCGTCGCCGATGACCGAATCGGTTACTTCCTCACCGTTCGCAAGGACTGGGGCAAGGAGCACGACGCCCCGACATTGTTCAATCGCTATATCAATCGATGGCGCCTCGAAAAGCGCGATCCGACGGCCGAGCTGTCGGCGCCCAAGAATCCGATTATCTGGTACATCGAAAAAACAGTGCCGCTGAAGTATCGCCGCTGGGTGAAGGAGGGCATTCTTGAATGGAACAAGGCCTTCGAAAAGTGCGGCTATCTCGATGCAATCGAGTGCATTCAACAGGAAGACTATGACCCGCGCACCAAGGATCTCGATCCTGAAGACGTGCGATACAACTTCTTCCGCTGGATCGTGACCGGCCGTGCGTTTGCAATGGGTCCCTCACGGGCGCACCCGCTCACCGGGCAGATTCTCGATGCGGACATCGTCTTCGATGATTCAATGGTCCGCTCCTATGTCAACAGCTACAACCGCTTGACGGCCGGCGAAGAATCATGGGAGCCGTTCAATCCCTATCTCGAAAACTTCTACAAGCACTTCCCCCAGTACAAGTATCGCTCGCCCCGCCAGAACCTGTTGCCGGATGTTGCGCCAAGCAATGATCCGAACGAATTGTTCTACAAGGCGCTGATGCAACGGATGTTCGAACGCGGCCAGCCCATGTGCGAATGTGCCGCTGGTATGGCACACCAAATGGAGTTTGCTGGTCTTGCCCTGGAGGCCTCCGGTCTCGGCCGCAACAGCGAGGAGTTCATGGGGCAGATCATCAAGGAAATTGTCGCCCATGAAGTCGGCCATTGCCTTGGCCTCCGCCACAACTTCAAATCGAGCACTTGGCTTGAGATGAAGGATATCGAGACCAATTCCGAAGCCAACGAAGCGAATGTCGGCTCGGTCATGGACTACAATCCGGCCATCATCGCGCCGCGCGGCGAGAAGCAGGCCAGCTTCGTCACCCGGACGATCGGTCCCTATGACTATTGGGCGATTGAGTATGGCTATCGCACCGTCGGCAAGCCATACACCGATGAAAAGGAAATGCTCGGCAAGATTGCATCGCGCGTGGCTGAGGCGGGCCTCGACTACGCCACCGATGAAGACACGATGGGCTTCCTTTCGGCTGACCCCTATTCAAATCGCTTCGACATGGGCAAGGATGTCATGTCCTATGCCAAGGGGCAAATCAAGCTGATCGACAACCTGATGGAAGACATCAGCAAGTGGGCCGTCAAGGATGGCGAGAGCTACACAAGCCTGCGCCGAGCCTTCACCTCCATCATGGGTCAGAAGGCCCGCGCCGTTGGCTTTGTCGCGCGATTCCCAGGCGGACAGATCGTCAATCGCGATCACAAGGCCGATCCGAATGGACGCACGCCCGTCACCGTCGTTCCCGCCAAGGAACAGCGCGAGGCACTGGAATTTGTTTGCGAGAACGTATTCTCGGAAGACTCCTACAAGATCGACCCCGAGTTGGTCAGCCATCTCGCGCCCGGTCGCTATAGCCATTGGGATTCGGACGATTACGATTTCTTTGTCGAGTTCAACGTCCATGATTTTGTGGCCGGCGCCCAGTTCCAGGTGCTCAGTGCCATGATGAACCCATTCACCATTGGTCGAATCCATGACAACCAGGTGAAGGTTCAGAACGGCGATGACATCTACTCGTTGGCCGAACACATTAATTCCATCACCGATGCAGTCTGGTCGGAGTTGAGCGATGGCAACCGCGAAGGCACCGAGGCGAAGCCGTTCATCAACAGCTTCCGCCGCAACCTTCAACGAAACCACGTTCAGCAGCTTCTCGACAACGTCCTCAGCGATCCGGGCGGCTTCCTCCCGGCCGATGCCAATGCCATTTCTCGGCTGGCGCTGGTCAAGCTGTCCAAGAAGATCGATGGGTCACTGAAGAACGGCAAGATGGATGTCGCCTCGGAGGCACACCTGACGGACGTCAAGACCCGGATCGATAAGGCCCTTGAGGCGAATTACAGCTTCAACGGCGGCATGGGCGGCGGCCTTGGCTTCCTTTTCTTCCGCGAGGCTGAAAAGCAAAGAAACGAAGAGGCCCGGAAGATTCCGGTGTTGCCGTCGCGATAAGGTCGCGTAGGCTAACCTGAATATCTGATCTGAGAATCAAGACGGCGGGCCGGCGACAGAATCTGTCACCGGCCCGCTGCTATTTCTGGACCCAATGTGATTTGTCTTTTGCCGAGACCGGACCAGCATTTACAATCGTGCAATGGCCCAACCGAACGCCAACCCGCGCCGCTGTTTCTTTTGCGCATTGTTCGCCGCGCTGTTGGCCGTCGGCTGCCAATCGCCGCAGTCCATTTCATATCACACTTTAAAAGAACCATTGCGGCTGAAGGGCAGACTCGTTCAAAGAATCGATACGCTTCGCTCGCCTCCGCCATCGGATGAAGGGGCCATCATCATCGAGCGCGATGGGACGGTGCTCGATCTGGGCGGCGGGGTTTTGCAAGGTGCGGACTCGCAGGTCGCGCCCGAAAATTTTGTCGGCCGTGGCATCGTCGTTCGCGGCGCGAAAAACGTTATCCTTCGCAACGTTCGCGTCGAGGGATTCAAGGTCGGCATTTACGCGGAGGATGCGCCGGGGTTGACCATTGAAAACTGCGACGTCTCCGGCAACTATCGGCAGCGTCTTTTGAGCACGCCGTTTCAGGAAAACGTCGCCGACTGGCTCTGGCCGCACAAGAACGATGAAAACGAATGGCTCCGGTATGGCAGCGGCATTTACCTGCTGCGCTGCGATGGCGCCAAACTCAAAAACAACCGCGCCCGCCGGGGCCAGAACGGCATTTGCCTTTCCAAGTGCCGCGATGTCACCGTCGAATTTTGCGATATGTCCTATCTCTCCGGCTGGGGCCTCGCGCTGTGGCGATCGACGGAGTGCCGCATTCTTGGGAACCGCTTCGACTACTGCGTCCGCGGCTTCAGCGCCGGCCGCTTTGCCCGCGGCCAGGATTCGGCCGGCATTCTCATGTTCGAGCAATGCTCGGACAACATCATCGCTTTCAACTCCGCCACCCACGGCGGCGACGGCCTCTTCATCTACGGCGGCGACGAAACCCTGAAAGTCACCGGCGAAGGCGGCTGCAACCGGAATTTCGTTTTCAAGAACGATTTCTCGCACGCGGTCATGAACGGCATCGAGGCGACTTTCTCCGACGACAACGTATTCGTCTCCAACAAGTTGGTCGATTGCTACCACGGCTTCTGGGGCGGCTATTGCAACAAATTCAATCTCACGCTGAACGAGTTCGCCAATTGTAAAACAGGTGCGGTTATTGAGCACGCTCGAAACCTGACGCTTCGCGAAAACAGCTTCGACGCGTGCGAACGTGGACTGCATTTGTGGTGGGATGAGGACCGGAATCTAGCGGAATATGCATTTGTGAAAAAACAGGGCAACGCATGTAAGGACATTGCGATCGAGTGGTGCGAATTCGACAGTAGCAATATTGGAATAATGATAGACACCGTGGAAAATGTCGCGATGGATCTCAATCGACTTTATTACTGCAACGCGGCATTGATTGCGAAGGGAAATACGAATTTTTCATTGATGGAGAATCTCGGCGTCGCACACGGAGAAATTGTCAATGAAACGAGTAAACCGATGCGTGGTAAGTCTGCATGGATGGGAGACACGGTCACGACAACGGGAGACATCACCTTCGAAGCCCTGGAGGTGAAGAAGGCACATGCGCCCGCGGAATTGCGCTTAAGATGCGGGCAGGATACTGGCGGATCGGAAGCCGTGGCCGCAAAGTCGATTCTGAACGACGAAATGTGGAGTTGGCTATCCAGATGGCGGAATGATAATTGGCAATCCATACTCAATACGGGAATCTATGGTGCCTCGCGTGGTCGCGACAGAATCGAGATATTCATTGGGCCATACGGTCCCAACGATCCAGATTCGCTGTGGAGCGAAGCTTTCTACTCACCGGACTTTCAGCCTCAAGTTTTCAACAGCGGAAGTACTTCGATCATCCGCTGCTGGCCGACAGGCATGGACTTTCATTTCAATGTGCTCGAAGGAAACGTCACAGTCTCTCCGGCCAGTGGCGTCGGCCCATGCAACATCGAAGTCACCCCCGCCGAGCCTTTCACCGGTGTCATGCCCTACCGCCTCCGCATGATCGCCCTGCCCTATCGCATGAACATCGAGGGCACATTCGTCTCGTCCCCATGGGACATCGCATTCTACAACTGGACGCCGGAGACCGATCCGGTGCTGAGCGACGACAACTGGCGGGCCATTGTTTCAACCGAACCGATACTCAAGGAAATCAAAAACGAATTGAACTACGTATGGGGCGGCGGACCCATCATGAAAGACGGGCCGCGCGATCACTTTGCCGTCGCCGCAACGACCCGTATTCCCCTGCCGCCCGGCCGCTGGCGGATTCGAACAATTTCGGACGATGGCATCCGCGTTTATCGCAACGGCGAACGCGTGATCGATCATTGGGATTGGCATGCGCCGAAAGAGGACTCGGCCATATTCGATACAACCGAAAACGCGGACCACGAGATTCGCGTCGAGTACTTCGAAATCACCGGCCACGCCCAGTTACAGCTATTCATCGAGCAGACGCCCGCCGAAACCACGACCGCACCGGCCGATACGACCAGCGCGAACCGATAATGCCACGGCCGACGCATCAGTCTCACGCTTGCCGCTTTGAGAATCCCACGCCGCGCGGCCTATTATCAACAGGCAATCCAACAATCCAAACGAATTCTCAACCACCAAACCATGCAAAGCGCAGCCTGGTATTTTCGACGCCTTCGCTCCATGTCGCCGGGAGAAACCTTCTGGCGCATCGGCGGCCTTGCGCAAGCCCGAATGGACCGTGCGCTTCTGGCGAGACGGCAGCGGCCGCTTCAACTTGAGCAATTCCTCACGAACGGGCGGCGTGAAACGTCCATTTATGGCGATGATCGGGTGGTGCTGCCGACGGGCCGATCGAATTCGTCCGCAGGCCAAACGGCAAACCCGGCCTTGCTGCGACAGGCGGAAGAAATCTTGGCCGGCAGGATTCAACTGTTCGGCGATTCGCCGGTCGAAATCGGGGAGCAGATCGACTGGAATTATGAATATCAAGCAAGGATGAAAGCGCCGACCATCTTCTCAGCGGCGATCGACTATCGCGATTATGCCGTCACCGGCGACTGCAAATGGGTCTGGGAGCTGAATCGCCACCACCACCTCGTCGTTCTCGCGCGGGCCTATCAAGCGACCGGCGAGGCCCGATTTGCAATGGCCGTCGCGGAGCAGTTCGATTCGTGGCTTATGCAATGCCCGTTCGGCATCGGCATGAATTGGCGAAGCTCGCTCGAACTGGGCATTCGTCTCATCAACTGGGTCTGGGCCATCGAACTGATACGTCCGGCGGATGTCATCTCAACGTCGCTCGGAAGCCGAATCCTCGAATCGGTTCACCGTCACATCTGGGAGATCGATCGAAAATACGCACGCTATTCGTCGGCCAATAACCATGTCATTGGCGAGGCGGCGGGCGCCTACATCGCCTCCTCATATTTCCATCAGTTGCGAAATGCGACCAGATGGCGCGAGCGCGCGAAACGAATTCTCAACACCGAAATCATGAATCAAACGCATCCCGATGGCGGCAACAAGGAACAAGCCACCGGCTACCAGCTCTTCGTCATGCAATTCTTCACGCTTGCGGCCGTCGCCGGCGAGCGTATCGGCGACGGCATGGCTGCCGAGTATCTGTCGCGTCTCGAAAAAATGTACGAATTCATCGCGGCGCTCTGCGAAGCCGGTCCCTTGCCGCAATTGGGCGACTGCGACGATGGCTATGTGCTGGACCTGGGCGGACGTCGCGGCGATCCACGACCGTGGCTTGCGGTCGGCGCGGCCATGTTTCAAAGCCCACACCTTGCCGATACGGCGCGCGGTGAACACGAAGTGCTGGCGAATCTGCTCGGCGATGCGGGCGTGGAACGAATATCGAAGATACCAAAATCCGAGACGCGACCGCTAGAATCGCAGCTATTTCCGGACACTGGTTTGTGCCTGCTCCAATCCGGCAGTGGCGACGCGCCATTGATCAGCTTGACCCTGGACGCCGCAGAACTCGGTTTCAGCTCCATCGCCGCTCACGGCCACGCAGATGCCCTGTCTGTGACACTTCGCGTCAACGGCGGGGATTTTCTGATGGACTCCGGCACCTACGATTACTTCACCCACCCCAAATGGCGACACCATCTGCGACGCACCATCGCCCACAACACCATTGAAATCGACGGCCAGGATCAGTCCGAAATACTCGGCTCATTCTTATGGGGCCGACGGGCAAATGCGAAACTCATAGGGTGGACCACTGAAGCGGGACGCACGATCGCCACGGCCGAACACGACGGGTACCGCCGGCTGGCCGGTCCGGTGACGCATCGCAGAACATTGAAGCTCGAAAGCGCCACGGGTGTCGAGATCATCGACGACCTGATCGGCCAGGGCTCGCATGCCATCCGACAGGCCTTTCATTTTGCTCCCGAGTGCGAGGTGACGCGGACGGGGCCGCATTCGTTTGAGATTCAGCGCGCCGAGGGCCGGATCGTCTTTTGCCTCGATGAACGGACGCAAGTCTCGATTCATCATGGCGACCCATCGACCCTGCTCGGCCACGTCAGCCGCCGATATCATCAGAAAAGCGAAAGCACCACGCTAATCGCGTCATGCCATGCGTCGCTCGACGTCCGATTATTCACACGAATCTGGCTATCGGTCCGCGACTCGGAAGTCCGGATGACTTCTCGAAATCAGGATGCGTACAATCGGCAGCACCTTCACAAGGGGCATCAGGACGATGGAATTCGAGCGCATTCCACCGGCAGTCATGCCACATAATCGGCACTTGCTCGATCGATCATGGGGATCCTGAGGGGGAACAATGCAGTCCTCGATTCACGCCATTCTATTGGCGGGCGTCCACCAATGGCGTCCGTCGGTGTTCGAACGTTGGCTTCCGCGCACGCTGGTGCCGATCGCCAACCGCCCGCTGATTTCCTACCCATTAAGCTGGCTGCGCGATGGCGGTATGCAGACTGTCCATGTCTGTGCCAACAGCGACACCCACACGCTCAGGCACGAATTGGGCGGCGGCGACCCGCGCGCATGCAGATCAGCTACTACGAGGACATCATGCCGCGAGGTCCGGCAGGGTGTGTCGTCGATGCGGCACGCGTCAGCCGGGCCGATGTGTTTCTAATACTCGATGCCTCGATCATGCCGCAATCGGTTCCAATTGAAGAACTAATCTCCGTGCATGCGAATTCTGGCGCGGCCATGACCATCGTCGCAAACAATGTGGGCGACAGCCCAGCGCATCGGTCGGGAATGAACGCTGTTGGCATTTATGTCTGCGATCGGCGCGTGCTGCAGTTTATTCCGGCGAGCGGTTATCAGGATATCAAGGAAATGCTCATTCCCCGACTCTACGAGGCGGGTGAAGTCGTTGCCGTATTCGAAACCGACGCATGCGTTCCGCGCGTCAAGGGCGCCGGCTCCTACCTGGGCGCAAACCAACTGGCCATTTCGCGGCTGATTGAAACCGACGAAACACCGGTGTGCCACGAACGCCACGGGACTGCCATCGTCCACGATACGGCAGACATCGAGGCCGGCGCTCGAATTTGCGGCCCGGTTCTGATCGGGGAGCGGTCAAGCGTTTCAAAGAACGCAGTCATCGTCGGGCCGGTCTCCATCGGGGCGAATTGCCGCGTCGGCGAGGGATCGCACGTGTGTCGCAGCATTCTTTGGGATCAGGTTTCGGTTGGGTCGGGGGCATTTGTCGATCAATCCATCCTGATGCACAGCGCCGGCGTGGCGGCAGAAGCCCAGGTTACACGCCGAATTCAACATCGCACGAGGCTGGCAAGGGCATTGAGAGGATAGCTCGAGTTACCAGGAGCAGCATGCATGGATATCCATACGTCAAATTCAAACCAAAATGGAAACGGAAAAACCGATCTGACGGTTCGGGCCAACGGATCGCGATCTCCGGGCTCATTTGCCGTGAATAACCTGTTTGATGCCCGCCCATCGGCCATGCCGCAGGGCGATCCGGCGCTGTCGCTTCATACGATGCTCCGGTGGAAATGGACCATTCTCGGCGTATTCTCCGCAATCTCCATGCTTTTGCTTGTTGCAATTTGGACAACGCTTGAGCCGCAGTATGGCTCGACGACCGTTGTGCGGGTGGCCTCGAGTGTTCCGCGCGTTCTTTACAAGACCGAAGACAACGGAACGGTGCCGCTGTTCAATTCATATATCAACACGCAGGTTTCTGTCATTCAAAGCCCCGAAGTGCTGTCTCGAGTGATGAATCGCGAGGAAGTGCGCGCGACAGAGTGGTTTCAGTCCGCATCGAATTCGTCAGCCGACATGAATCGAATGGTGGACAAGCTCGCCCGTCAACTCGTTGTCACGCTGCGCCGCGGCACAGAGCTTATCGATGTATTTATCGAAACGCGTGTCCCCGCGGACGCCGCCACGATCGTGAACGCCGTCGCCGAGGAATACAAGTCCTACTGGAATCACGTGCAGGCGGATAGCGAACGGCAGCGCGTTGCCGCACTACGCGACCAATTGTCGTCGGTCAAAAGAAACATCAACGAGTTGTTTGAGCGGAAGTTTGCTCTGGCTGAGCAAATGGGCACCGCGACACATCCGGAAGTTCGCTCACAAATGCTCAATGAGCTGAGCAACAAGAAGGCTGCACTGGCATTGTTGATCCAGGAACGCAAGCTGCGCGACATGGAAGGCGCCCATCGCTCCGGCGGCCCCGGCCAGCCTGCCCCATTCGAACTGGATGTGCTCGATGACATCCGATTGGACAGAGTGCCGCCGGAGATACAGACCGACCCATCATGGATGCGGCACCAGGAAGAGTATGTCGAAGCCCGCAAGCGGCTCGATCTGGCACGCCGTCAGTTCGGTGAATCGCACCCCGCATTGCAATCAGCGATGGCCGATGTGGACCAGGCGCGCCGAATGTTGCGACTGACGGAACAGCGACTCGGTCTTGAACCCTATGCCCATTCCAATAACCCGGAAATTGTGGAAAAGCGCCACAGCGATTTGGAAGCAAGTATCGCGGAACTGCAGGCGCGACTCATTTCCACTGAATCCCTCGCGCAGGAAGTGGCAAAAACCGAAGAGCTCTATGCCGAGCAAAAGCTGATGCGCAAGGATCTCATGGATCGGCTGAACGCGCTCGAAACCGAAAGCAACGCGCCAGCACGGATCAGTATTCAGTCAGAAGGACTGGTCAGACTTCAAGCTTCCACGGATAGGCGGCTGATGATGAGCGCGTGTTCGCTTGTCTTCGCAGCGCTCGGTGCATTGGGCATCGGCTACATGCGCGGACGAACCGATCCCAAGATTCACGAGATCTCGGATATCGGCCAGGGTGTGCCTCACGATGTGCCGTTTCTGGGTCAATTGCCGCGCGCTCGGGATGCGCTGCATGTTTCCGAAGATACTCTGCTCGGCCAGGCGATCAATGAAAACGTGCGCATCATTCGCACCATGATGCTGCAACGATTGGGCGGAAAAGGCGGGGCCGTTGTCATCACCAGCCCCGAAGCCAGCTCCGGAAAAACGACCGTCGCCATCCTGCTGGGCAAGAGTCTGGCGGCCATGGGCAAACGCGTTTTGCTGGTCGACGTTGATATGCTGCATCCCTCGGTCTCCCAGCATTTTGAGGCCATCAACGGGCCGGGGCTTCGCGGTGTGCTGACTGGGAGTTCAAACGACGAGACCGCCATTGTTTCGACGGACGTTGATGGATTGGATGTGTTGCCCATCGGCCGGCGAAATGGAGCGCGAGACAACGACGTGCTTGCCCAGGGCAGCTTCGCGGCTGGAATTCAAAGGTGGAAATCAAAATACGATGTCGTGCTGCTCGACAGCCCGCCCGTGTTGTCGATGGCGGATACACGCATTACCGCGGCTCACTCCGATGGCGCGATCATGGTGCTGCGATCTTCCGGTTCCAATCGCGAGGATGCGGTCGAGGCCTTTGCCGGCCTCAGCGCCGCGGGAGCGCGACTTCTCGGAACGTTGCTGGTTGGCGTGAGCCAGGGATCGGCCTATTACCCCTACTACTATCGTGCTCGACACCAGCAGGCGGCCGAGATGCTGGCTTGATCGCGTTAGCCGAAATCAAACGGGTTTATTGACACTCCACTAAAAGACACAAGTGCTTTTTTGAAAGCGACAGAAACACGAATCGGAACTCCGCCTTGCAAACTGTCACAATCATTCCAGATTGCTTTATTTGTCCCGGTGACAATGGCCTTGCGCCCACGTCAGTGCTTGCGCTGCCACTGGGTTGCGGCACTGTGCTGGATTACCTGTGCGAATCGGCGGCTCAAATTGGCTCGCGCGATATCTGGATTGTCCGTGATGAATCCGTGTCAACCGACAGCATGCCGACTTCGCGCTCCGGATTGCGTATTCGAGCCCTTCTCAAGAGTGAGCTCACTTTGGAATTGCGGAATCTTGAACCGTCCGATTTGCTTCTCTTTGTCGATCCCCGACATTGGCCTGCCGAGGGATTCTCCCTTGCACACCTGAAACAGCACTTGGCAGGGCTTCCCGGCGCCGTGCATTCTGTCGCCATGGGTGCGGATCCGACCGGCGCGATCGAAAGTTTGCAACTAGACGACGTCGGTCGGGTTCGGCGAATCAGGCGGCTCTACGAGGGCGTGACGCAGACGGTTCGACACCGCGGGATTGTGACCCATTCGTTGATGCCGGCGGCGGCGATGGATGGCATCGATTTCGTTTCATGCAGGCAACTGCCGGCATCGCTCGCACAGGCCGGCGTTGTCAGCCGTTATGTTGTTTTTTGCACCAAGACCAAGGACTTGACGATTCCGGGGGAATATCTCGCGCACAGCAACAGCATTTTGGATGCAGCAATAAGGGGTCCGTTGCAGGCAGACTACTGTAGGCTGGATAAACGAATTCTGTTGGGACGCGGAGCGCATGTGCATGAAACGGCCCGGCTTAGCGGGTCCATCATCATACAGAAAGGTTGCACCATTCAGGAAGGCGCGGTGATCATCGGGCCGGCGCTGATTGGAGCGAATTCTCGCGTCGGTCGAAACGCCATTGTGGCACAGTCCGTTGTGCCGATGCATGCTGCCGTCGAAGACCTGACCTCCATCCGGCATGCAGCTTTAGGGGCAATTCCTCAAACTATCGACTCGAACAACCCAGATTTTGATGCAAGTGTGAGAACACGCTGGGATCGCAATTCACTGGCCGGCACTGAGCCTCACAATGAATTGCCGAACATCCACACTGCCGGACTCTTAAAGTCCTCAATCAAGAGGTGCTTTGATTTTGCCTTGGCGCTTATCGCACTCATCATTGCGCTGCCCGTGATGATCGTCGCCGCCATTCTCATCAAGCTCGACTCCCGCGGGCCGCTGTTTTTGTTCACCATCGGGAGGGTCGATTCGGACGATCCTTCCCTTGTCTGAAATTCCGCACCATGGCGATCGACGCCCACGAAAGGCAACGGGAGCTGTCAACTCAAAATCAACTCGACGGACCCCATTTTAAGATCACCCATGATCCGCGCGTCACGCGCGTCGGCCATTTCCTGCGCAAATTCAACATCGATGAGCTTCCTCAGTTATTCAATGTGCTGGCCGGTCACATGAGTGTTGTCGGGCCACGGCCTTCGCCGTTTCGCGAGAACCAGTATTGCATACCCTGGCGGCGAGCGCGACTTTCAGTTCGCCCCGGTGTCACCGGCCTTTGGCAGATTTGTCGATCCGATCGAAATGACGGTGATTTTCAGCAGTGGATTTATTATGACATGATGTATGTTCGTCGAATGTCCGCGTGGCTGGATCTCAACGTTTTGATCGCAACACTCATTGCTATAACGACTGGACGCGAAATTCCGATTCACTGGCTCATGAAACCGGAGCGCCGCTCACTCTCTGAGAATGCGGCAGCCCAATCCTTCCTGTCACTTCCAACCGTCGGCCAACACGTACAAATAATCTCCACTTCCGCGCATCGATTGCCAGGCAATCCGATTGAGGTCGCCTGAGCGCAGCACGCGAATACCGGACGCAAGTACTGGTCAGGCCAATCACGTCGGCTCCGCTGTTCCATGTTGAAATCCCAATTCGCCACGCTGAAAAGCCGATAAACCCCACGCGTTATCGGTCATTCCGCGTGTATTGCCGCGCCATCTCACATATTTCCGGCGGTTTGTCGCCAAGTCCCCCGCCTTGCATGTCGATGTGAGGACGTTCGATTTGTATTGGACGTAGAGGATCCGTGATGAAAACGCCGCCTTACTGGACGCGATACATGTCAAAGACGAATTCATCTATTTTTCTTGTCACTATGTTTTTCGCTATGCTCGGCAATTCCGGTTGCAGCGATTCCCGCCTGAATGTCTATGAATTTATGGAATTCCAGCAGGAAATGAATGATGTCCAATTCGTTCAGTCCCCAACGAATAATCATTCTGAACCCAAAAAATCAATAGTACACCGCAACACGTCGGGCAAACCCGCCGTCGCCCAAGTTCAATCGAAGGATCTCTCCGAGAATTCATCCAAGGGGCCGGTCACACCTCAGGGTCGCTGGAAATTCAATGACAACACAAAAATGTGGACCTTCGTGCAAGACAAGCCGGCGGCCGCGAAGGTCAGACTCGCGAGCCACGGCAAGGCTGACGCCGGTGAGCCGGACGAGCTAAGCGATGAAGCGGCCGGCCAACAGGTCATGCAACAAGTATATACGGAATTCCATCGCCCCTATCGCGTCGGCCCTTCCGACATACTGCGCGTCTCGATGACCGGATTGACCGGTGTCGAAATGCTGACCGAACCGACCGAAGTCCTGGCCCGCGTTAATCGGCTGGGTTACATCAATCTTCCGCTGGTGGGATCGGTGAAGGTCGGTGAGCGTGAAATCGAGGACGTGGAACAGGCCATTCACGATGCCTATGTACCCAAGTTTGTCGCATCGCTCGGACTCAGCGTGGAATTGCACGAATACAGCACGACGGACGTTGTCGTCGTCGGCGCCGCTCTCCTTCCGGGCATTGTAAAGCTGAATCGCTGCCAGCGCGATGTGTTGCACGCCGTGGTATTGGCCGGCGGTATGACGCAGGACGCTTCCGGCACATTGGTTTTACAGCGCATTCGCAACCCGCGCGACAAGATCGAACTCAACGTCCGCAACACAAATCATCTGAAAACTGTGTTGGCCCTCGACCCGCTCGAATCGGGCGATGTGATCAATGTCGTCGCGGCCCAGCCCAATACGGTCTTTGTCGGCGGCCTCGTCAACAATCCGGGACCGAAGGAATTTCCACAGGGAACCAAGATTAACGCGTTGCAGGCATTGGCCGCCGGCGGCGGTGTGATCGAAGCTGTTCTGCCGACTGAAGCAACGCTCATTCGAAGAATGCAAAGCGGCGAGGATGCCTTTGTGCGCATCGATCTTGAGAAGACCAAACAAGGCCGCGATCCCAACATAGAGCTGGCTGCGGGCGATATTCTCTGGGTTCCCGAGACGGTCGGAACGCGAATCATGGACTTCGTGAACCGCACCTTCTTCCTGCGTGCCGGTATGACCGTGACCTATAACGTGACGGGTCTCGAATTCCTAAACCGCCGCGGATTGCAGGGCTCGCGCTCGGCAGGCGGAAACAATCTTCAGAATACGGTCGATCCGCTTGGTTTCCTGGCTCCTTAACCCGCTCCATTTGCGGACATCGATGACACACAAGCGGCATGGGTTGACAGCCCGTGCCGCTTGTTTATTGACGCACAAACGGACCTTGATTCGCACTCAATCTGCATAAGATTGGGTATGCGTCAGACACTTCACAACTTACGAGCCATCGCCATTCGGAGTCTGCGCCGAATGTACCGTCCGGAGGAACGCATTTTCGCGTTTCGCCTTCGCCGTATCGGAAATGTTGATCGCCTGGAAGGCGCCAGTGTGCGTTATACCGCGATGGCGCTGATCGGACTTTCCGGCGAATCGGACGAGATCGCCCACGACGTGCTTGACGGCCAATCGATGCACGACGTTTGCACTGGAATGATTGAACGTCTCGATTCGATCGCCAA
This sequence comes from Planctomycetota bacterium, assembly GCA_016712275.1. Classification (GTDB taxonomy): domain Bacteria; phylum Planctomycetota; class Phycisphaerae; order UBA1845; family UTPLA1; genus JADJRI01. The sequence continues at coordinate 2,591 of JADJRI010000025.1, read as the reverse complement.
TCTTGGCGATGTTGCGGCGATTCTCTGGGCCGCCGTGGAAATGAATCACGGGCACACCGATCGAATTCTAAGGCAGATGATGCTTCTTGACCCGACCTCGATGCGACATCCCACGGTCGAACGCATGGGCGCTGACCGCACTGTCGATCGATCCGAATTGCATCACGGAGCCGGTGCTGGCGGAACAACTTGCGATTGGACTCAAGGGTTCATTTAACTCAAAAAGCGGGACTTTTTCGCATCAGGGTGGAACCACAAGACGTGCAATTCTCCGGGCGCATGTGGCCTGCTTTGCCGACCTCGTTTATCCGACGATCGCATTGTCACATTATGGAGCCGCATTCGACGACGATGAAGCCAAATCATGCGCACGTGTCTGCGCCAGGAAAATGTGCGACATGCAAGGTCATTCCGGACAATGGTGGTGGCACTTTGACACCCGCACCGGCCAGGTCATTGAGGAGTATCCGGTCTATGCCGTGCATCAGGATGCGATGGCGCCGATGGCGCTCTTCGCGGCCGAGCAAGCCTGCCATGCCGACGTCGGACGGAACATTCGCCGTGGCGTAGAATGGCTGACTCACGCCCCGGAAATCAACGGTTCTCTGATTGACCCCGAGTCCGATTTGATTTGGCGGAAAGTGGCCCGCCGCGAGCCGAACAAACTGTCGCGCGGCGTTAACGCGGCGCTGAGCGCCGTCCGGACGGGCTGGCGGGCGCCGGTGCTCGGTTCCCTGTTTCGACCTGTCCGGATCGACTACGAATCGCGGCCTTATCACATGGGCTGGATTCTGTATGCATGGCCCACGCAGCGCATCGAAGAGTTTGCAACACGACGGAAGGGGAAGGCGGATGAATCACACACTTTCGCAGTGGCCGACGCGCCATCTGTTTGATGTCAGGATCGATGCGGTGACGACCAATGACGTGCTCGACGCGGTCGATCATGCGATCGCAGCGCGGCGCCGTTTGCTCATTACCGTGCTCAACGCCGCAAAAACGATCCACATCGAACGCGATGAGGGGCTTCGCCGTGCCGTTGTCGGCGCCGATCTCATTTTGGCCGATGGCATGTCCATCGTCTGGGCCTGTCGGCTGTTGCGCATGCCGCTGCCGGAACGTGTAACCGGCATCGATCTCATGTCCCGAATGCTCGATCGTGCCCATCATCACTCATATCGTTTGTACCTTCTCGGCGCAAAAGAAGAGGTGCTTGCGCAAGTCCGCAGAAGAATCGAGCGCGACTATCCCGGCATTATCATCGCCGGTGCTCGCAACGGTTATTACAACCCCGCCGACGAGGAGTCCATCGCCGACGACGTGTCCAAATCAAAGCCCGACATTCTATTGGTTGGAATGTCCTCGCCGCGCAAGGAAAAATTCATCGCACAATGGGGCCGCGTCATGGGCGTACCCGTGTGTCATGGCGTGGGAGGTGCCTTCGACGTGCTGGCCGGCAAGGTGCACCGGGCTCCTCGCATCATTCAGCGACTTGGCCTCGAATGGGCCTATCGAGCCGCGCAGGAGCCACGTCGGCTGCTGCCACGCTACCTCGAAACAAATACCTTATTCGCCTGGAAAGTGCTCAACGAAGCCGTGCGGCGAACGGTCCGATACACGGTCTCGCCGGTCAAGCAATCCGTCGCATTCATGCGCGGGCTTGAATTCGAATGGGCTGACGGCGAGATTGATTCCATCCGTTGATTTCACCAATACCAATCCTCTGGCCAACGAATGTTAAACCGAATCGCACATACTGGTCATCGCATCAATGTCGTACTGCTCACCAGCAGTCTGGAACGCGGTGGCGCGGAAAGGCAGGTCGTCGAACTCGCCAACGCCATCGATCCGGGCATGTTCAACGTCCGGGTTATCACGCTCTCAACGAACAACCCGTTGGCGAGTGATTTGCGTGATGCGAGCGATAGGTTGATCGCGCTACCGAAGCGTTACACGTATGATCTGCCCCTGATCCTAAGGACCGCGCGAGTGCTTTCAAAGCTGGACGCGGCGATCGTTCATTCATTCATGTTCGATGCGGAGATTGTCGGTCGCCTTGCGGGGCGGCTCGCGCGCGTACCGGCCGTGATTTGCTCGAATCGGTGCCCGCTATCTGGGCCGCGGCAAGTTCAAGCGGTGGGTCTCCCGTGCGACCGATTCATGTTTCGACATCATGATCGCTAATTCATGGGCGGGTTTGGCATACGAGCGTGATGAACAGCGCGTCGATAGCGCGAAGCTCTGCGTGATTCCCAATGGGATCGACATCGAACGCTTTAAGCCGGGCCGGGCCGATGGCATTCGCAAAGAATTCAACATTCCCCAGGATGCCACCGTCGTCGGAATGTTTGCGCATTTTCGCGGCAACAAGGATCATGCCACGCTGATCGATGCCGCCCGCAAGGTGTTGAGCAACCATCGCCATGTGTACTTCCTCCTTGTCGGCGGCTTCGACGGGACAGAGCCCAACACGCTTCACGGCCAGTGCCGCGCCGCCGTAAATCGATACGGCATGGGTGACCGGGTCATCTTCGCCGGCCATCGATCAGACATGGCGCAACTCTACCGGGCCATCGATATCAAAGTTCTCA
>JADJRI010000024.1 GCA_016712275.1 Planctomycetota bacterium | reverse complement strand
TTATAACCGGCCGAGGGATCGGCCACCCCAGACGCAACGGAGGCGTGACATGACGCTCAGCAAACTTTCAACTCAGTCCCTGATTCTCAGCCTCAGCCTCGTACTCGCCGCATCGCAAACCCGCGCCGAAGACCCGCCCCCCTCCATCCACCGCGCCGTGCGCGACGACAACACTCTCGCCCTCCGCCAATGGCTTGCCAAGGACATCGCCCTGATCAACGCCCGCGATGCCGACGGCATGACACCGCTTCACCTCGCCGTCGCCAAGAACAAAAAACGTGCATTCGAGTTTCTCATCGCCAGCGGCGCAAACGTCCACCTCGCCACCGGCCTCACCTCCTCCATGAAAATCGACCGCGAGGACGGCGCGTTCGCATTCCGCGAACCGCGCGCCCAATGGACCGCGCTCCACCTGGCCGCTTTCGCCAATCGCCTCGAAATGTCGAGGGTTCTTATTTCCAAAGGCGCCCGCGTCGGCATCCGCAACGACTTCGGCGAAACGCCGCTCTACCTCGCCAGCAAGGAAGGCCACGTCGGCATGATCCGCCTCCTTCTCTCGCACAGCGCCGACATCAACGAAACCCCAAAGAAAGGCGGCTTCACGCCGCTCATGGCCGCCGCCTTCAACGGCCACAACGAAGCCGGCCAGATGCTCGTTGCCAACGGCGCGACACTCGATGTCCTCTCCGCCGCCGCCCTCGGCTTCGCCCCCGATGTCGACACCGCCATCAGCAAAAACCCGGCGATCATCAACGGCGACGGCACCGCCGCAAAATCCCCGCTCTACTGGGCCGCAGCGAACGGCCAGTTCCGCATCGTCCAAATCCTCCTCGTCAAAGACGCCAACACGGAAGTCAAAGACGAGGGAATCGCCCCCCTCATGATGGCCAGCATCATCGGCCACAACGGCGTCGTCCGCGCCCTGCTCGACAAAAAGGCCAACATCGACGAATGGGACCGCCACGGCTGGACCGCCCTCCACCACGCCGCAATCAACAACCAACCCCGCATCGCCCGAACCCTCCTCGCCCGCAAAGCCAACGCCGCCGCCAAAGACCTCCGCGGCCGCACGACTGTCGACTGGCGAAAGAAAAGGGCCACGTCGATGTGATGGAAGTGATTCTGGAAGAGATGGAACTGGCCGACGGCAACGCGGCGTTGACCAAGGGTAACTGATCCATAACGCCAATCGGCGTTACGCCCTTGCCCAGTGTGAGCTTCCCCACTATAAGTGGACACCCGGAAAGAGAGACAAAAGGTCTCGTGAGGTGTTCAATGAGTCGTGAGATGGCCCGTCGGAAGTACACAAGGGATTTCAAGCGTCAGGCCGTCGAGCCGTGTCGTCATCCGCTGCTATTTCGGTTCATCGCAGCGGCTCAGCGATTATTCCGCCTCCGCACAAGAAGCATCAGAATCCATGGTGGGCAAAGCATCATTGGGAGCATGGTCGCCATGCCCGCTCCGCAAACCCCCGTGCCGCACGAATCCAATGACCCTGGTGAACCGTTGGCGCACGCGTCGCCGACGCCGTCGCTGTCCGCGTCGGCCTGGTCGTCGTTGGCGACCTCGGGGCAGTTATCGTTGCAGTCGAGGACGCCGTCGCCGTCAGTGTCGGTGTCCGGCATGCCACAGCCGCACGCGCCCGGCTCGGTCTTGGCGGCGTCGTTCGGACAGTCGTCGTTGCAGTCGAGCACACCGTCGCCATCTGTGTCCGTGTCCGGCGTCCCGCAGCCGCACGCGCCCTCCGCGGTCTTTGCCGCGTCGTCGGGGCAGCCATCGACGCAATCCGGCGTGCCGTCGCCGTCCGTGTCGGTTTCCGGATTTCCACAGCCGCAGAAGCCCGGCGCGCTCTTCGTCGGTTCATCAGGGCATTCATCGACGCAATCCGGCGTACCGTCGCCGTCGGTGTCGGTTTCCGGATTTCCGCAGCCGCAGAAGCCCGTCGACGTCTTGAGTGGGTCGCTCGGGCATTCGTCGCAGTCGTCGATCGCACCGTCGCCGTCGTCGTCCGTCTGACACTCGTCCGGCACACCGTTGTCATCGCAGTCGTCGCTCGCACCGTCGATGTCGTCGCTGTCTGATACGCCATTGTCGTTGCAATCCGGGAAAATGAGCGTAGCCGCCAGGATGTCCTGGTCGGTGCCAATCGTTCCGCCCTGCGAGTCGCCGCTGGTCCAGCAGGCCACCCAGTGCCCACGCTGATCTGTTGCGATTGCCGGAATTTCATCACTTCCTGAATCCGTGGCTGCATTTGTGTTGAACGCGGCCACCTCGGTCCATGTTGTACCGAAGTCGCTGCTGACGGCGTACAAGAGGTCAGAATCGTTCCCGATCGTTCCGCCGAGCGTCTCGCCGGAAGTCCAGACCACGACACAGTGCCCGTCGCGGTCGACGACAAGGTTCGAAACTGTATCCCCGCTGATATCGGTGTCCGCATTGGAGTTCAATGCCGCGGCGTCGGACCAGGTCGCGCCATTGTCGCTGCTCACGGCAAAGAAGATGTCATCGTCGGTGCCGACGGTGCCTCCCAAGTCATATTGTGATTGCCAGACGGCCACCCAGTGCCCCGATTGATCGTTGGCGAGTTGCACAGAGTAGTCGAATGAGGTGTCCGTGGCGGCATAAGAGTTGAGAGGCTGATCCGCCGACCACGTCGCGCCGTTGTTGCTGCTGACGGAATAGACGATGTCGTAGTCGTTTCCAAGCGGGCCGCTGGAGTCTCTGAGCTGCCAGGCCACGATCCAGTGACCCTGCCCGTCCGTGGTGATCACGGGTTCGCGATCGGTCGCGTTGTCCGTCGCAGCAGTTGTGTTCAGCGCGGCGGGTGCGGACCACGTGGTCCCGTTGTCGGTGCTGACGGCGTAGTGGATGTCGTCATCCCCGCCGGTCAGTCCGCCGATCGAATTAGTGGAACTCCAGACCGCGATCCAGTTGCCGTTACCGTCGGTCGCGAGCCGGACATATTCATCGTCATCGCCGTGGAATGGCGTCAGATCCGTCGCGGTGCTCCACGTCGCGCCGTTGTTATCGCTCACGGCGTAGCGCAGGTGGTTGCCGCCGGGATCCTGTTGCCAGGCCGCAACCCAGCGACCATGCCCATCACTGGCGATGACGGGGTCGAAATCGTTGATGGTGATGGTCGTCGCGTCGGAGTTCAACGCGGCCGCCGCACTCCAGGTCGCGCCGTTGTCAACGCTGCTCGAGTAGAAGACGTCGCGGCTGCCCGCAAGCGTCCCCCCGAGCGAATCATTGGAGTGCCACACCGCGATCCAGTGCCCCTGCCCGTCGGTTGCGACCATCGTCGACGTGTCCTGGCTGGTGTCCGAACCGGCATAGCTATTCACCGGCCGCGGCGACGAGATCGGCAACGCCGACACCGACTGTGTAGAGACTGCGGCAAACGCCAACATGAACGAAGCAACCGCTTTCGTCCTGCACGAACCGGTACCGAGCATCATGGTTGAACCTCTTCTATTCCCTGCGGAGCACAGACTGGCCCGAGCGGACCCTTCGGGCGGCAGGTATGATACTGTCCGGCAATCCCGCGGCAATGGACGTTAATTTGCAGACACCGCGTCGAGGTACGGCACCCCAATATGACTTGTCAGGCTGCTTCACCCAGCAAAAGCGCCACGCGCCGTTGAGGCTGACGTAATAGTCTCGTAGGGTCGGTCGGCCGTTTGACCCACCATTTTGCGGAACAAACCCCCCAACACCAAACCGATTCACCCGTCGCGGTTCACCAACCCGCGCCTAAGTTCTCGATCAAGCAACACGGCTCAACGCCGTTGGTGCGACGAATCCCCCAGCCCTTTACGTCGTACCTCGATGTAAAGGGTTCTCGCACCCAACTCATGCGGAATCTGTTCCGCTGTATTCTGAATTCCCCCACCACACATTTACTTTGAGCCCCCGTCCCCCAATCCCTTACAATCCCCCGCATGCTCCCCGCCCGAATCAAGAAGCGCCCAATCCGTTTTTCCCTCTGGTTGCTCACCTTGCTCTCGTTTGTGATAGCAATCAAATCGTTTGGCACTTGGTTCGAATTTGCGCAAGGCCGCTATCGTGTCGTGCTCGTTGAAGGCCGCTTGATCGCCCAGCGCAGCATATTCTCGCACCGTCAAGGCCTGAATATTCGTGATGGATGGGAAACGTCCGGCCCTCGCTACTCACCACTTCGCTCATATTTTGGGCTGCCTCGTCTATCCTCCAACGAGTTCATCCTCCCCCTCGGCTGGCCGCTCGTCATCCTCACCACCTTCACCACATTCGCCTTCTGGCGGCCCCTGAAAAAACCCGCCCCCGGCCTCTGCCCCCAGTGCAATTACAACCTAACCGCAAATACAACCGGAAAATGCCCCGAATGCGGCCTACCAATGTTCGGACTTGAATCATTCAACTTGCACGATCAACATGATAAGATTAGGAAACTATGCTGAATCACGTTCGACTCAAACACGAGGCGTTACTTTAGAACTTAGTTGTTCAAACAACATTTCCTAAAGCAAGTCATCTTTCAGATATGGATACTTTATTCGATGCCAATGACAGCTGCGACACAGGGCCCAAGAATTACCTGGAGCCGAACTTCCAGTACCTCAACAGATCCGCTAGGCCCGAATTCAAAGAGGCCAGAAGGATCATTCAAACATGGGTCGACCGTTATCCGTCGCAGCTCAAGGATGACTGGCGTGGTCGGTTTACCTCCGACAACAATCGTCATCATTACGGCGCGTTTTTTGAACTGTATTGCCATGAATTCCTCTTGCGACAAGGCTATTCAGTAGAAGGGCATTGCATTGGAGACGCGTCCCGTTCTACTGCGCCGGATTTTCTAGTGTAGTGCCTCATTCAGTTTGACGTTTTCCAGAACCGCGCGAGCGCGGCGTACTTTTTCGAGAATGCTCTGGGCCGTTGCTGTCCAGATGAACGGCTCAGGATTTTCATTGTGGCAATCAATGTAATCCAGAATGGCCCGCTTCAGTTCCTTCACGCTGTGAAACACGCCGCGTCGGATGCGTTTGTCGGTGATCTCGCGGAACCAGCGCTCGACGAGGTTGAGCCACGAGCTGCTGGTCGGCGTGAAGTGCAGGTGGAATCGCGGATGCCGCTTCAACCAGGACATCACGTTGGGATGCTTGTGCGTGCTGTAATTGTCCAGAATCAGGTGCAGGTCCAGATCGCCCGGCGTCTGTGTGTCCAGCAGCCGCAGGAACTTCAGGAATTCCTGATGCCGGTGCCGCGGCATGCACTGGCCGATCAGCTTCCCCTCGGCCATGTCCAAGGCTGCGAACAGCGTCGTCGTGCCATTGCGTTTGTAGTCATGCGTCATCGTGCCGCCGCGGCCTTTCTTGAGCGGCAAGCCCGGCTGCGTGCGATCAAGGGCTTGAATCTGACTCTTCTCGTCGAAACAAAACACCAAGGCCCGCTCCGGCGGATTGAGATACAGCCCGACAACGTCGGTCAGCTTCTCGACAAAGCGCGGATCGTTGCTGACCTTGAACGTGCGGGCCAAGTGCGGCTTCAGACCATTGGCCTGCCACACGCGCCACACCATCGACTTGTCCACGCCCAAGGCCGCCGCCAGCGAGCGGCCGCTCCAGTGCGTGGCATTCGCGGGCCGCTCCTGGGTTGTCTTCTCGATGATTTGCCGGGCAACGGCGTCGCGTCGCAGCGGCTTGCGTCCGCCGCGCGGCGCATCCTTTTCAATCGCCGCCAAGCCGCCGGCGGCAAACCGCGCCCGCCAACGCACTACCGTGTTCGGCATGATGCCGAGTTCGGCGGCGATGTCCTTATTCATCTTCCCCTCGGCCGAAAGCAATACGATCTTCGCTCGCTGCATCAGGCGTACCGGGGTACTGCGACCGCGCGACCAGCGCGTCAGAGTCTCCCGCTGTTCATCCGTCAATACGATCCGTGGAGCCGATTTCATGGTTACATACTCCCTTCAGAATATGTAACCTGTCAAAATGCCGTAAAATTCCTCAAATGTGAGGCACTACACTAGCTTCGCGAAATGGACAACGGTGCTTTTTTCTCGAATCAAAGGTAGTTGTCGGCGACGACGTTAATGACGGCGGTGACGCCCGCTTGTCACAAATACTGGAATCCATCAATGCAATGCCTATTCGAGATTTTTTTGTATCTGTTTCAGTCCGAAAGATCGGAATAAACGCATTGTCCGGAAAGGTGATTCGCCAATACTTGGAAGAAAAGGTCTGTTCTCTTGATGCTGATGCGATCATTGCATCTGGAACTACTTTCAAATTCGATTTTAATGATAAGGATTGGGCAATTCAATTTGAGTTCATTCCTAAGAAACAAGAAGCGCGAGGAAAAACAGGCCGAACTGTGGGAATGATCTGCTCTGGACCGGCAAGATTCATCGATTCTCGAAAGATCGTTGAGGCAGCATTAAAGAGAAAAAGCAGCAAGTACGGAAGCTTAAGAATTCCGTATATCATCGCGTTGAACTTCATCAGTTTCGATGTGGAAGAATCCGACCTAATCGATTTGATCTATGGAAGAATAGGCCCGGCCAAACAGGTTTATGGTAGCGGTCGCTGGTTTGTGCCTAAAGACGTAAACGTAAGTGCAATCTTGTCAATCTGGGAACTGTTTCCCTGGAACGTTTCGAAGATGCGTCCAACGCTGTGGCACCACCCCCTCACGTGCTTGTCGCTTCCAGAGGCAGCTTTCAAAACAAATGAACGATCAGTCAATCTATCGACCAGGAAGCTCGTTTCGAGTTCTGGAGACACTTCTTGGCAGATTCTCGACATCTGAATATCGAGACTCATTGTTTATCTCCAATCAAAATACCAAACATTTTCCAAATTCCACTTGCCCGCCGCCGATTCCGCGCTATATTGAATAATGGCTCCCCACGAGCCCCGGAGACCGCCCATGCCCACCTTCCTCCACTCGAACCCTCGGCCCCTGGGACCCTTGGCCCCTGGCTCCAAAAGCAATTTTCACCCTAGGAGTTTTTTTACACAGAGTGCCCCGGCTCACATGAACCGCCGCACCGAACTATTTCCAAGCCAACGACTTACAAGAAACCTCCCCCGCTCAAAACCCGCCGAAAACACCCCCAAAACCCCGGCGAAAATGCACACCGCCTTTCACTCTAACTCCCTCCCCCGTTTTGACTTTTTGACTTTTTGGCGTTTTGGCGTTTCATTCACCCCGCCCGGAGTTGAGCCGGTGTCCGATTCCCCGCATCGCCCTCCCACCCCGAAATCTCAAGTCTCAAATCGTCTTCTTCCTGCCCTCCTGCCTTCCTCATTCAAAAAGAGTCACTTCCCAGCCCATTTCGGCGTTTCGGCGTTTGTATGTTTCGGCGTTTCCCCCAACTCTGCATTCTCCATTCTCAATTCTACATTCTCCGGTATTCGAAACTCGCAACTCGAAACTCGAAACTTCCTCTACCACTCCACCCCCAGCATCACGCAATTCAGTCCGCTGCCGATTCCGCAGAACGCAACACGTTGCCCGCGCTCCAGGAAGCCGCGCTCGTGGGCGATGGCGGCGGTGATGGGCAGGCTCACGGTGCCGATGTTGCCCAGAAACTCGTATGTCACGAAATCGCGATCCGGCGAAACGCCCATCAGCTTCAGCACCGTCTCCCGGTGCGGCGCGCCGACCTGGTGGCAGATCGTCCGATCCACCTCGCCCGCGCGCCAGAGAGTCTCCGCCAGAAACGCCTCCCACGTCGCCCGGCCGAGGGCAACGCCGTGCTCCAGCACCTTCGCCGCGTCCGTCAGCATCCGCGTCGGCCGCGCCTCCGGCCCGCTCGTGGCCGGCCACCACCGGCACAGCTCATGGTGTTTCGCATTGGACAGCGCCGCCCCGCCCACCAGCCGGTGCGCATCGGGTGCCAGCGCCTTGTCACACACGACGACGCCCACCGCCCCGCTGCCGCCGGTCAAGATGTCGCGCACGCGCAGCATCTCCTCGATCGTCAGATCGACAATCTCCCGCGCCGATTCGCACGAGACCACCAGCCCCGCGCGAATCTGCCCCAGCTCGATCGCGTTCGCCACCTGCAAAATACTAGTGACAACCCCAAGGCACGCATTCGACACGTCGAAAATCTGCGTCCCCGCCCCAAACCCGAGTCCATCCGCCACCGCGCAGGCAATCGCCGGCTCCAGCAAATCCCGGCAAACCCCGGCGTATATCACCATGCCGATATCCGCAGCCGAAACCCGCGACGCCGCCAGCGCCTTCCGCCCCGCCCGCGTCGCCCCCTCGGCCATCGACATGCCCGTGTTCCAATACCGCCGCTCGCGAACCCCGGTCCACGCCTCCAACTGCCCCGGCTGCAATCGCAGTTCGCGATACAAAGGGGCCAGCCGATCCTCAAGGGCCCGCGACGACACGACGTTTGGCGGCAATTCGTAGCCGATCGACTCGATATGTATCTTTTCGTACCTCATCTGCATCAAATGGTAGTCCGAACCGGCGGGGCACGGAAGCACCGCCCTCCTCGCGAGCGGATGAAGTGTCACCCAGCATCGCGAGCCGGATCGTGTCGATCCGCAGCCCGTCGTGACGGAGCCGGTGTGCCGCTCGCGAGAAACCGTGAATCGTGAGCACTAAAATGCGAGGCCTGTGCAAATGGCAGCAGCAGCAGAACTTCCACGAATCGACTGGGAACGGTCACAACTTCCTGAGCAATCAAATCACCGCAACGCGGCCGCGCTCTTTGACCCGCCGCGACAACATGCCAAGAATACAGATGACATGAACGAATCGCATACGATGCAATGCATGGAAGTCTGGGGCGGGAACCAGCCGGTCGATTGCGGCGTGGTCATGGCCGGCCTCGATGCGTGGGTCTATAGCCGCCCCTACGGCAACGCGGCCGCCGGCGGCGACGTGCATTATGTCTCCTCCTGCGCCACGGGCCGCATCACCCGCCTGCTGCTTGCCGATGTCAGCGGGCACGGCGACACGGTCTCTGCCGCGGCGGTCAACCTTCGCAACTTGATGCGGAAGTTCATCAATTTCATCGATCAGACCCGCTTCGTCCGCAACATGAATGAGCAATTCGGCATGCTCGCGGGCGGCGGCCAATTTGCCACGGCCATTGTCACGACTTATTTCGCATCCACCAATGAGCTTGCCATCTGCAACGCCGGCCACCCGCCGCCCTTTGTTTACCGAACGTCGAACAAGACGTGGTCGGTCCTTGAGCCTGGCAATAAGACTGAAACCAGGAAGAGCAAGAATGTTGGCGAGCCTGTCGTCGCCAGCGGGATATCGAATACACCGCTCGGCATCATCGACCTTGCCCGATATGATCAGTTTGCGACGCGCATGGCCGTCGGAGATATGATTCTGTGCTACACCGATTGTCTGATCGAATGCCGCGACGCCGGGGGCGGGCTGCTGGGCGTCGAGGGACTTTACAAAATCGTTCAGTCGATCGACGCGAGCGAACCGGCCCAGTTGGTGACCGCATTGCTTGCGGCGTTGCGGGCGCTGAATCCGTCGAATTTGCTCGAGGATGACATCACCGCGCTCTTGTTTCGTGTCAATGGTCTGGCACCACGATTGACGCTGCGCGAAAAGGCGCGCAGCCTGAAATTGTGGCTCGGGAGCGTTGTGAGAGCGCTGAAGCCGGGCGGCGGCCCTGTTCCCTGGCCCGAAATCAGCCTGCCCAACCTCGGCGGCGCCATGGTGGACAAGCTGGGCCGCGCCGGTCACTCGAAGGGCGAAGACATTGAGCGCGGATCAGGGTAACGTATTTGTGGCACCATCGGATTTGTCGGCCATGACCGCACGTATGCCGTGAAGATTTTCGGCCGCCTCGGTCATGGATGGGTCGAGCGCGAGCGCCTTCTCAAAGCACCCGGCCGCTTCGGCTAGTCGACCCTGCAGCCCAAGGACATTGCCCAGATTGTTGTATGCATCCGCGTGATCGGGACGTAGGCCGATGGCTGATCGGTAGTGCTTTTCGGCGTCGGCCAGTTTGCCGAGGGCCTGCAATAAGGCGGCGAGATTGTAGTGGGCGTCCGTATATCGGCTGTTCAACTTCAGCGCCACTTCATATTCGCGGATCGACTCTTCAATGCGGCCTGCAGAGTGAAGCGCCACGGCCAGACTGAAATGCGTCTGATCGAATTGCTCATTGATCGTGAGCGATCGCCTATAAGCCTCGATCGCCTCGCCGATTCGATTCAACTTGTACAGTGCATTGCCGAGGTTGGTGTGGGCTTTATAGGCACGCGACTCGATATGGACCGCCTCTCGAAACCGAATCAACGATTCTTCAATTCGGCCGGCCTCGTCGTGGATGACACCCAGATTGAAATGTGCCCGCCAATTGTTTGGGGCCGCCGCCAGACTATTCGCCCAGATCCGTTCGGCGGATTGATAGTCGGCGATGCGATTCACTGTTACCGGGATACAAGCAATCACGATACCTGAAGCCGTCGACGCTCCGATTAATTGCAGCGTTCGACTGCCATTGATTGAAATGCGACGACTGATCGCTGGAATGATGGCCCTAGTAAGAATGCAAGAGGCAGATACATGCGCCGCTCCGCTCCGATTTCCGATGAAATGGGAACAACGCTGGAGGTTGGAGCCAGCACCAGAAGTGACAGGGCCAAGAGCCAGCCAAATTTTGGTCTCTTGGCGATTAGCACAGCGACTATCGACAGGATGAGGATCATTGCGACCACGAATGGCAAAGCGGCCTGCATCGATATCTCTCGCGCCGGGCCGTAATCAAACACCAGTGGATGCGGCCATACGCAGAGTCGAAAATAGCCCAGAACCACCCTGCATTGGATGAACAAATAGTCGACCGACCCAATCCCGGTTGCCAATCCGGCCGTTTCCGAGCGACCGCCGCGCGCCATCAATCCGACCAAGATCAGTTCGCTCAAAACAGCGCACATTAAGCGACGGTTCTTTGAAATTATCGAACGAAAACTCCCGCCATCATGCAACTTCAAGAGTACAACCACGATAATGGGCACCGTGGCCATCGATTCTTTGCAACCCATGCCAAGCGATGCCGAGACTGCGGCAGCCAGAACCCATTGCCAATGGTCGCCGGATTGACTGGCTCGAATGGAACAGTAGATCGTCAGCAGATAAAACAGCGTCATTATCAGCTCGGTGCGCTGCGTGATGTAGGTAACAGCTTCCGATTGAATCGGATGCAACGCCCAAAGGCCCGCAATCAGCGCGCTAATCGCGAGTACATGATTCGTGGACCAGGATTCGCCATACACACTCAGGAGCATCACTTCCACCATGCGAAACAGGAGCCAGCGCACATGCAATGAATCGCGACATTAACGGCGTGGTAAGAAGTTGGATTGCCGCCGGCGAATTTCCAGTTGAGGGCAAATGTCAAAGCAGCGAACGGACGGCCCGTTAACGGCGTCTGCGGCTGCGTGGCCGTCAGCCAAGTCGGCGGCCAGACTTGATGAATATGCGGATTCTCAACAATGGCAGCGAAATCGTCGAACAGAAACGGCACCGAATAGACGTTTCGATAGGCCACAAGTATCAATGCCGCGATCAATGAGCCGGCCAGTACCCGCTTCGCCCAATCGCCCTGAGTCCCTCGATCCGCTGATGGGGACTTATTTAGTCCGTTGGTCTGAACCACGCTTCGCGCACCATTCATGGTTCGTTCTCGCAACCGTCGGCGCGAACTTCGCCAGAATAATCCGACAATTTCTTTGCAAGATACTCGGCCACGCATTGCAATCAGGCAGTTGCCGCGGCTTGACCAGTGCGCCACGGGCGCGACCAGTTTCTCTCCTTCCCGCGCATACGACTCCGCCAGCGGGCCAACCAGATCGAGAATTTGAAATCCACTTGTCTGCAATGATGTGCGTATGACTTCGACGGCCTGTCGATGGGAGGGTTCGCGTCGCGCCCGTTCGATAGAACCGGCGACAACGATCGGTACAACCGTGAACCCGGCACCCATTTTCTCACACTTTGACTTCATTTGAGCCAGCATTCCGTGCAGCATCTGCATTTGCTGGCCGAGATTGGGGCTGGTCTCCAATGCACGCGCGCGGCCGAACAACCATGCCGCCGAATAGCAGTTGCGAAAAATCCAGGGCTGCCGCGTGGCTTCGGGAACCGGCGTGTTTCTCACCTCCACCCGGCCATCAGCACTGAGCGCAAAGCTGGGTTTCGCGTGTCCCAGAAAATCGGAACTGTCTCGTGCAATGTCCTCGGGAATCAAAATCATCAGCACGACATGGTTGGGATTGAATTCGTCGATCCGAGATTCGAGCAGCATGCCCATCTGGCCGACACCATAGCCGTGTACGCCGAAGTTCAGGACCTCTGTTGATGGAAGCAAACGCTCCAAATGCGCCGGTACGGTCTCGTCATCATCGACTTCCTCGCCAAACACGCACGAGTCGCCGAAGACGGCGATTCGCGTGACACCATTTGGAGCGATCTTGAATAGTTCCGCGTGCCGCGCAGGCCCTGATCGTTGATCGCAACCTTAAAAGGTATGGCCGGACCGCTTCGATAGGACGGCACGTTGACCCATCCCAGCCGTTCATGATACTGATCCCATTCGTATCGGATGCCGCCCCATTCGCTGGTTTTCCATTCCGCGACGCCGGTGATTTGTGAAATGCTACCGTAACGATCTCGCAATACCCATTCCATGGCGCCGCCGGCGACAATCAGAAATGCGCCCAGCACCATTGCGCTATATGCGACTTTCCGCCGGAACGGAATTTTCCGATCTGACTTCGACCCGAGGCTTGGCGGGATTCTTGATGCCATATCGAATTGGATCCGAAGACCGAGTCCCAACGTCCTGCAGCTCTCACCGCATTCGGATTCATCGGCAGACGCGACAGCCTTGCATCCCCGGCACCTCCGCTCCAACATTTTCCACCACCAAGGAGTGCCCTTTTCCGCGTCCATCCCCCCGCGCTGGGCGGCGGAGGTGGAGGGCACCTGCATCACCTCTAGCCACGGCCAATACGCTTCTTAACGACGAACCTCGCGGAAGTGCATCTCCAGGAAGTGCCACCGTAATGCGAACACGCATCCAAAATCGGAATATATCAGCAATGTAACCCGCATCTTCATCCCTTTAAAATGTTGTCGCTCACTCTGCGTCTCTGGCTCGAGTTATCGTTCAACGTGGCCCAAGAATGCCGGGTGCCAGTAAGGTTGGCTGCCCGCCGATTCTGAAAGTAACGAGTTCGCGGACCTTCGGGAGGCAAAACCGTAAACCTCAACAAGACATCGATCCGCAAACCGCAGCGCTGGCAAGCACTTCGGAATCTACTTCGCCAACGCCCCGCCGACCGTCCGCATTTCGGGCTTCGGCAAATCCAGCCCTTTCATCTGCTCTTCAATCAACTTGCGATCCCCCACCAAAATCAGCACGGCGTTATCCAGTGGAATTGCCCCCTTGGCGAGTCCGTTCAAATCCCCTTCTTTCACCGAATTCATGGCCGCCAAATCCGCCGCCAGCGACGCGAACGCGCGCCCCTTCTCCTCAATTCCTTGTGCCGTACCAATGACACCATTGAGGCCCTGGAATCCCTGTACAATTTCGATGCGGTTCGTCTCGCGCGACTTTCTCGCTTCCTCTTCCGAAATTCCGCCGGCGCGAATTTTGGCGAATTCCGCCAGAAACTCCTTCAGCGCCGGCCCGGTGACCTCGGCCTGCACGTCCGCGCCGGCGGTCATGTAGCCCACGCCCTTCGACATTGAATAGCTCGACCGCGCCCCATAGGTGTAGCCGTTCTTTTCCCGCAGATTCTGATTTAATCGACTCGTGAAGCTGCCGCCCAGAATTGTATTGAGCAGTTCGAGCTTGATGCGATTCGCATCGTCCGCCTTCGGACCCGGCATATAGAAGCGAATGACCGTTTGCACGGAGCCCGGCTTTTCCACCAGCACAACGCGCATCGGTCCGGCCTTCGGCTGCTCCACGGCAATCGGCATCGGCTGCGATGCGCCCTTCGGCGCTGTCCATTCGCCAAACGCCCCTTCCAAAGCCGCTCTTGCTTCATCGGCGGTCAGGTCGCCCGCCACAAAAAACGTCGCACCACCCGGCACAAACGTCCCGGCATAACAACGCTTCACATCCGAGAGCTTGATCGCCGCAATCGATTCGGGCGTTCCATTCACCGGTCGTCCATAGGGATGGTCGTCTCCAAAAAACGACGACATGCCGACCCGCGCCGCCACCATCGGCGCCCGGTCTTCCGCTTTTTTTAGGGCCTCCAGGTGAAGTCGTTGGACGCGCTCCCACTCTTTCTCATCAAATCGCGGCCGCAAGATGGCATTGGCATACAAGCGCCAGCGCCTTGTCAAAAGTGCTCTAACGTGGTGACATCGACGGTGGTCGCTTCGTGCCCTGCATCCACGCTGAAGGTCGCACCCAACAACTCCAATGCATCACTGAATGCCAGGAGCGTCAAGGTCGCCGGCCTTCGTCGAGCATGGAGGCCGTCATGTAACCCAGCCCCGCCTTGTCGTTGTCGGTATAGAGCGATCCCGCTTTTGCATCAGCGACACTTGCACGAGGGGCAACTCGCTTCGCTCCCAGTGCCGAACCTCGATACCGTTTGAGAGCTTGAACACCGTCGGCGCCTGGGGCTCAAACGCTTTCTCCGGTGATGCGCCGGGCTCCTCATCCCGACCGGCCAAAACCACGCCTGAACTTTCGCTTGGCTTACCGGCATCGGACTCAGAGAGCACGCGCATGATCAGTCGAGCTCCCGGCGTGAGAATTTCGCGGGCGGCCTTCGCGACACTGGTTGTCGTTTCACGTCGATATCGATCCAAATCGCGCTTGAATCCATTCGGCTCGCCGAAATAGAAGTTGTATTTGTTGAGGGCATCCGCCTTGGTCAATAGGCTCTGTAAGCCGGACAGCTTCTCGTATTCAATCGAGGCTTTTTGGCGCTCCAGTTCTTCATCCGTCGGTCCCTTTTCCAGATACTCCTTCAACACCTCGTCGGTCACTTCTTCAATCTGATCGAGCGAGACACCCTGCTTGGCCGTGACATGCACATTAAACAGCGAGCCCAGCAATCCCGACGACTGATAGGCCGACACATCCGTGGCGATTTTGTCGTCATAGACGAGCCGTTTGTAGAGCCGGCTGCTCTTGCCCTCGCCCAGAATTCGACCGGTCAGGTCCATTTCCGCGTCACCCGGCTGAAATTCGGCCGGACTGTGATAGACGAAAGAGAGCCGGCTGAATTGAACGCGATCGGTGTATGTCGCGCGCTTGACATCACTCAACTTCACCGGATCGGCCTGTGCATGTTTCGGATCCGCGTCGCGTGGCAGCGTGCCGAACAACTTTTCGATCAGCGGCTTCGTCTCAGCGGGATCAAAATCCCCCGCAACCACGAGCGACATGTTGTTGGGCACATAAAACGTCCTGAAGAAATCCTTCACATCCTGGACGCTGGCCGCCTGCAAATCCTCGTGGGTGCCGATTACCTCAATGTGATAGGGATGGCCAATCGGGTACATCAGCTCGCATACTTTCAATTCGGCCCGCCCATATGGCTGCATCTCGCTGGTCTGCCGCCGCTCGTTGCGCACAACTTCACGCTGCTTGTCGAGCTTCTCCTGGGTCATTTCGCGGCCGAGATCCTCCAGCCGATCCGCATCGAGCCAAAGCAGCGTGGGCAGAAGGCTCGCCGGCCCGAAGGAGTAATAGTTGGTCCGGTCCCATGATGTGCTGGCGTTGTTCCAGCCCCCGCCCGCTTCCATCATTGCGTCAAACTTGTTGCCCGGTACGCGGCGCGTTCCCATGAACATGAGATGTTCAAAAAGATGCGCAAAGCCGGAACGGCCAGGCGACTCGTCCTTGCCACCGACGTAATACCACAGATTGATCGTCGCAACCGGCAGAGAATGATCCTCATGCAGGATCACCGTCATGCCGTTGTCGAGGCGATACTTTTCATATTTGACGTCCTGGCCGTTGGCCGGTGCGACCGCAAAAATCGCCAGTGCCCATGCTGCCGCACCTGCACCCATCGTGAACCGTCGAATTTGTCGTTCCATTCGCATGTTGTAACTCCGAAAAACCGCATTTCTTGCCGATGTACTGTGAAAGGGAACATTGTAAACTCCCGACCCGACCGGCAAAAGCAGGCTGATTTGGAAATTAGTCCAGTCTTGGACCGGTGAAAAGGCAGTTTTGATCGCCCGTTCGTCAATTCGCGCCACCGCGAAACGGATCTGGCTTGAAACACGCAACCAGGAATTCGAAAACAGACATGAAACTTTTCATCCAAATTCCGTGCCTTAACGAGGAAGCCACCCTGCCGGCCGTCCTGGACGACCTGCCCAAACAGATTGCCGGAATTGCTGAAATTCAAGTTCTCGTCATCGACGACGGCTGCACCGACCGGACGGTCGAGGTCGCCCGGCGGCACGGGGTGAATCACATCCTCAGCTTTACTGGGAACCGCGGCCTCGGTAATGCCTTTGCCTGCGGATTCGATTATTGCCTGCGACATGGGGCCGACATCATTGTCAATACCGATGGCGACAACCAGTACTTTGGCGGCGATATTCCGCGCCTCGTTCAGCCCATCCTCGAACACCGCGCCGACCTTGTCATCGGCGACCGAGAGCCTGAAAAGGTGCCGCACTTCTCGTTTATCAAAAAGAAAATGCAAACGCTCGGGAGTTATGTTGTCAGCCGACTCGCGAATCTGAAAGTGCCCGATGTCGCCAGTGGTTTCAAGGCATATTCGCGAGAAGCGGCGATGCGATTCGCGCTGTCGACCGATTTCGACCACACGGTCGATCATGTGATTCAGGCCGGCCAAAAGCGCATCATCACGGTCAGCATTCCCATCAAGACCAATGAAAAGCTCCGCGAGTCGCGCCTGTTTTCCAACATCGGCGTTTTTATTACGCACTCGCTATCCATCATGCTGCGCGTCTATTCGTCATTCCGGGCGATGAAGATTTTCAGCTCGCTCGGCATGGTCATTTTCGGCGCCGGATTTCTCATCGGCATGCGCTTTCTATACAAATTCTTCTTCACGATCGATGGCGGCAAGGAACACGTCCAATCACTCATCCTCGCGGCCATCCTCATGCTCGCGGGATTCCAGATGATCCTCACCGGCATCGTCGCCGACCTGATCAATAGCAGCCGGGGAATTCTCGAGGATGTTTCCTATCGCGTTCGCAGGATGGAATTGGAACAAAGCGGCAGGAATAAGCCGTGATAATCGCGGGACAATTCGAAGCCATTTGCCGGAAGTTCCCTGTTGGTGCCACACTATTGACATTCGCCATGTTGGGCACGCCGGCATGCTCCGACGACCGTTCCAAAAGCAAAATTCAACCCGCCCGCACCTTTGCGGCGCCGGCCAAGGCCGTTGAGAATGCGAAGCACATGTCCCGGCCGATCGGCTGCAACGGCAATCCCTACTACTACGATAACGAAACGCAGCAGTGGTATTACTACACCATCGACGGCAAAACGAGCCTCTCGCCCAATCAGCCGCCCTGTTTCGGCGCGGATGTCATCCTTGGCAAACAGAATCTCGAGCAACACGTCTCAGGAAAAAATGACGCCTCCGGTGATGAGTGAGCATGCGCCGCCCGCCTATTGAGATGCGTTTCAAATCCGGGACGTGAAATGTGCAGGTGCGTCGGACCTTCTCAGGAGAGTCGCATTCGTAACCAGCGGTCAATCAACAGGCTACGGCAACTTTTCGCATCGCTCCGGAAACTCTCGGCTTGGGGGGCATGGCCGTGCTACAATTGAGCCAAGATCGGCACAATCAAAAACAGAGCTGAAACAGCAGCTTTTCTTGCCCTCGCGTGCCGTGGTTATTCAACTGCAGATTCGTGAGAATTTCTGAGAGGTACCGATCATGGCAAGTCATTCGGTAAACCGCGGCGTTCGATTGCTTCCGGCATTGGTCGTGTTTGCCATTTGCCCAATGGCCGCACATTCACAAACACTCACCGATCCAACGGTTGAAATCCAAACCATCATCAACACCGATATCAGTCTTCCCACCGGAATCGCCTTCCTCGGCTTTAATGAGTTTCTGCTCATCGAGAAATCCACCGGTCGAGTCAAGCATATTGTTGATGGTCAGCTCGTTGCGACGGTTCTTGATCTGCCCGTGAACCCCGACAGCGAACGGGGCCTGTTGGGCATTACGCTTCATCCGGATTTCGAACTTAATAGCTCTGTCTATCTATATTACTCAAGGGCCGAGAGCGATGGCGCAAGTTGGATCGAAAACCGGGTATCCCGCTTCACATGGACGGGCGTCGATCTGATCGATGAGACATTGATCATCTCTTTTCCATTTGACGCGACGCAAGTCAACGGACCCAACCATGATGGCGGCATTATCCTCTTTGGCCCGGATGGAAAACTCTATGGAATCACCGGCGACCTCAACCGCAATCGGCTGGAGCAGAATCAATCCGCTTCTGCGATTGCCGGGGTCGGCGGCGTTTTTCGCCTAAACGACGACGGCTCGACACCTGCGGATAATCCCTTTTTCGCCCATGCCAATGCGTCCATCCGGCAGTTATACGCCTACGGAATTCGCAACAGCTTCGGGCTGACCTTCGATCCGCAGACGGGCAACTTTTGGGATACTGAGAATGGTCCCAGCAGCTACGACGAAGTGAACCTGGTGCCACCCGGCTTTAACAGCGGCTGGTCGAGAATCATGGGCCCCGACAGCCGCGATCCGGAGAATATCGAGGATCTCATTCAGATTCCCGGTTCGAACTACGTCGATCCGAAATTGAGTTTTCTCGCACCGGTTGCTGTCACTGCGTTGGCATTTATTGATGGCGACATCATGCCCCCTTCCTGGCAAAATACGCTTGTGATGGGAGATGCCAACACAGGCAATTTCTATCGTTTCACGCTAAACGCCGCACGCGATACGATTGTGCTGACGGGGGATGTCGCCGATTTGGTGGCCGACACCGTCGCGGAGCGGAACTCACTGCGCATCGGCTCGAGCTTCGGGGTTTCCACCGATCTCGAAATCGGACCGGACGGTTCGCTCTACCAAGTCTCGTTGAGCGGCGCTGTGCGAAGGATCGGGCCGGTTCGAACGCCGGGCGATCTCGACTGCAACGGCAGCGTCACCTTGGACGATCTACTTCCATTTTCGCAGGCGTTGACAGCACCGCTGGAGTTTATCGGGGACAATCCGGCTTGCGATATTTGGCGCGCCGATGTCAATTCGGATGGCGCGATCAACGCCCTCGATATTGCCCCCATGGTGACACTGATTTTGAATTCGTAGCGGAATTGAGTTCGCCTCAATAAGCCGAGGCGGTCAACACGTCCGGTTCGCCGATGCCCATTTTCGGCGCCAGAACGACCTCAGCCCATTTTCGAGCCCGGTAACCGAGGTGGCTGCCATCATGTCCCTGCCAGATCCATTCCGGCCTCCATTCAATTTGCGTCAGGTTGGCATTATTGCGCAGCGTTCCATCGGCATTCATAAAACCGCAGTGCCCAGCTGAAAGCGTGTTCTTTCTGTCAATCGTCCCGAAGACCGATGTGCCCCAGCCCACGATGCCGTCCGCACGGCTGTAGAAGTTCACGACGGCATGACAGCGGGATTGCACCATCGAAAGATCGTAATCGTTCGAGACGGCGGCGGCCGTCAGCACCAGACGATCGATCATCACACCCTCGGGGAGCATCTCCACCGCCATGACCGCCAGCCCGCCGCCGCCGGAATTGCCGAGCAGCACGAGCGATTCGTCCGGCCGATCGCGCCGAATCTGCACGAGCCGCTCCGAGATGCGCTGAGCCCGCACGACATTGGCGTCATAGTCTGTCAGGTTCTTGATGGGCTGAAACGCCGACGTCTCCCACGGAATCATCTCGATCTCGTAGGTCGCGCCGCCGCTCGATTGCATGGCGTCCTGCAAACCATCGCGCATGCCGGACAAATCCGAAACCTGGCCGACGATGCCGGGGATCATTACGATGGTTCCCGCGCTCGATCGCGTCACGGGTTTGACATTGGTCGACACCGGCTGAACGCGAATACGCTGCCGCACCTGTGTTTGGGGGCCCGAGCAACCAAAGCCAGTCCCCGTGCCCAACAGAATGCAAAACAAGCCCAGCCGATGCAGAGACGTCAACCCGACCGCGACGTGGGCCTTCGTCGCGTCATGCATTCGACCGGCCAACATGTTTTGCGATCTCTGTCTCACGCGCTCAGACTCCTTCGGTGTTCTCCCTTGCAATATCGCGGCCAGTCCGCGTCGTCGATGGAGGTACCCGCCATCCGCCCGAATCTGCCCCGCTATTTCCTATGGATAGTGCCGTTTGAGGATGCGGAATCCTTGATGACACCCCATAATTCAGTCAAATGAGCCATCACGGGGCATGTCCGGCCCATAACTTCAGACTTGGCCGCGACGCCAACTGCGCAATTCTTCCCACCTGTGAGATTGTGTGGCGGGGAATTTACCCAATGCTCATCTATGAAAATGCAATACAGGCGGCGGCCTTGCAAATCACAACGTCCGGTCGATCGCGCGATTCCGCAGCAACCTACTGTTGGATTCGGAATCTTGCGCTACAATTCGGCCTGAAAGATCCAGAATCCGAAAAAAAGGAGCCTAGTATGAAAACTCTTGCCTACGCCGCGCAAGGCCCCGCCACGCCGCTTGCCCCCTTCACCATCGATCGCCGCGAGCCCGGCGCAAATGACGTACAGATTGACATTCTATTTTGCGGTATCTGCCATTCCGACCTGCACACCGCCCGCAACGAATGGCGGAACACCACCTATCCGTGCATTCCCGGCCACGAAATTGTCGGCCGCGTCTCGAAGGTCGGACCGGCAGTTCGGAACTTCAAGGCCGGTGACACTGTGGGCGTCGGCTGTCTGGTCGATTCCTGCCGGTCGTGCGCGAGCTGCAAATCCGGGCTCGAGCAATTCTGCGAAACCGGAATGACCTTCACCTACAACAGCGCGGACAAGCACACCGGCAAGATGACCTATGGCGGCTATTCGAGCCGGGTCGTTGTCGATGAGAAATTTGTGCTGCGCGTCTCTGAAAAGCAAAATCTCGCGGCCGTCGCGCCGCTGCTCTGCGCGGGCATCACCACCTATTCACCGCTCAACACCTGGAAAGTCGGCAAGGGTCAGAAGGTGGGCATCGTCGGTCTCGGCGGTCTCGGTCACATGGGCGTGAAAATCGCAAATGCCATGGGGGCAGAGGTCGCACTTTTTACCACATCGCCCAACAAGGCCGAAGACGCCCGTCGACTCGGGGCGCACGAAGTGATCATCTCCAAGGTGGAAGAAGACATGGCCCTGCACACCGGGAGCTTTGATTTCATCCTTAACACCGTGGCGGCGTCGCACGATCTCAATCCATTCCTCAATCTGCTCAAGCGCGACGGTACGCTCTGCCTGGTCGGCGTGCCGGAGCATCCGCACCCTTCGCCCGATGTCGGCAATCTCATCATGAAACGCCGCCGGCTGGTCGGCTCGCTGATCGGCGGCATCAAGGAAACGCAGGAGATGCTCGACTTCTGTGCCGAGCGCAATATTGTTTCGGACATCGAGATCATCCCGGTGCAAAAGATCAACGAAGCTTATGAACGCATGTTGCGGAGCGATGTGAAATATCGCTTTGTCATCGACATGTCGTCGCTGAAATAAGCATGGCATTCGCCAATAGCCATGAACGATCATGTAAAAACACCGGAGCCGGGCCATCGCTGCCCGGCTTCGATGATTCATGGAAATGTCGCCAATTCACGCTTCAAATCGTGAATACTCAGCGATAAAAAATCTCATCAATCGGCACCCGGATTCTCGCCCGTGGAGTCCACTGCAAGATTCGTGCGCAGTTCCCCGATTGGCCCGCCCTTGAGCCAGCCGAGCACGACGAAGTCGACGCCCAGTCGCCGGCGCGTCAGTGTCGGATCGTAATCGATCGACAGTGCCGAGAGTCCGGCATCTTCGACCATGTGTTCCCCGGCCGAGGGTCCCATCAAATCGTAAAATCCTTTTCGCAACAAGCCTGCTTCAACGCGCGATGCGATCTCGCGACCGTATGTGGTTGGACGCGTGCGCTGGCGCGTTGGGGCAAACGGCAAAATTGCGATGCGCTGGTTGTTGGTGCGATCGAGCCGATCGGCCAGATACATGACCAGCTCCATGGCGATCATGTCGGCGTTGCCGCTCGAAGAATAAATCGCCGGCAGCGATTCCGCCTCGCCCGTCGAAACGTTGACCAGGCGTGCGCGTAGCGTGACCGCGCCGATGGCTGCCTGATCATTGTCTGTCGAAATCGTCGCCGCCCCGGACGCCTTGTTTTCACCGACAACGGCGCTCGCGACCGTCCCGCCGCCGCGATTTGAGAGCCTGCGCGCCTCGTCAATTGTCTTTTCCAGCGTGCCGCCGCCAAACGCCTTATACGCAACTCGACCTTCCGAATCGATTACGAACCGTGCCGGCAGGTCATATTGCCAG
Source organism: Planctomycetota bacterium (assembly GCA_016712275.1). GTDB lineage: Bacteria > Planctomycetota > Phycisphaerae > UBA1845 > UTPLA1 > JADJRI01. Next base: position 35,237 of record JADJRI010000024.1, on the reverse strand, counting down.
TCTTCCGACAGCCAATTGCCGAGTTCCGTTCGCGCGTCACGCGGCACGACAATGCACGGATAATTGGCGCGCTCGCTTTGGAGAATCGGCACAACCCGCGACGCCCAGTCGTTCGCAGGATCGAAGGTGCATGCAATCACCCGCACCCCTTCGCCATAGGCATCTTCCTGCACGCGCGCCAGCGGCGACAATTCCGCACGGCTGGTCGGCGACCATGAAGCCCAAAATTCGAGGATGACGGTGTTGTTGCGATATTGTGCGACGAATTGGCGCAGGCTGCGCGCATCCATGACCGGTGGCGTTGGGGGATACTGGTAGCGATAGGCAGAGTAGCGGTAGATGCTGTCGTTCGATGCGGTCACGGGCTTTTGATTCGCATCCGACTGCATACAGCCGGAAGCAACAATCGCCGTCAGCGCGAATGCCGCCCATGTCTTTGGATGAATGAGTTTATTGAATTTCGAGAATGTCTGATTGAACTTGGTACTAATGCGTCCCTGCATCATCGTCCGTAACCTCCCTGATGTCGCCTGCGAATCCCGCAGGCACTTTGATCCTTGAAAGCGATGGGCAATTGTCCGTCAGCCATCGCATCTACATACATTCTACTTCATATCCGGCACGTTGTAGAGCAAATCCATCTGCGTAACATGGAATTCACAGCGCCTGATCGATTCCGCACGTTATTCAGCGGCGGATTCCAGCACGATATCGCCGCGATCCGGCAGATCGGCTCGCTTGGCCAGGAGGTGCATTCGATCCTTAACCTCGCCGGCCATTCGCGAATTGGGAAACTCGCTGACGATTTGCTCGCCTGCGTTCAAGGCATCCTTCCAATTGTGGCTGGTGACCGCAATGGAAAACCGGACACCCAGATTGTGCAACTTCGCGCGAAAGACGCCCCGTGCCGATTCCTGCAGCGCGGCGGCCTCGTTCGGCGTGAGATATTGATCCAGTTCCCGCAGCAAATCGATGCCGCGGTCGACTTCGTTTCGTTGAACCGTTTCATCCCATTCCTTGAGCAGCCTGCGCTTGTGGTCGTTGCGCATTCGGGTGAAGTACTTCGGCAGCTCCTGCACTTCGTTGTTCGACGGATATTCCGCCATCAGCCGGTCCATGCTGCGCCGGGCTCGCTCCCAATCGAGATTGGCCATGAACTGCTTCACTTTTTCGATGGTTTCATGCAGCTTTTCGGCACTGTCGAGCTGTCGAGACCGATCGACCTCCGAGCGAAGGCGTGCCGATTCATTGGCATAACCATGCCGCTGTTGAAGCTGATCGACAAGGGCATAGGCCGCCTCCCAGTCGCCGCGAATGATCTCCTCGTTGATGGCCATGCGAAGCGCCGTGCGCTCGCGCGAGCGGTGGGTGATGGCCCGGACGGCGTCCGACATCTGCACATTCTCGGCGACCACGCCGAGATGTTCCTGCTGTCGTTCCAGCGATGCCTGTAAGTCGCGAAGCACGCCATAGCTGCGAAAGGAGTTGCCCTCGATTTTGAGCATCAAATTGACGACATCCCACAGATAAATGAACCCGGCCGATGCTATGCAAAGGCCTGCCAGAATCGAAATCGGCACGAGGTGTTTTCCGAACCACGGCCAGGGACCGACTTCGTCCGTGAACATGTACCCTGCGACCACAACGAGCAGGCCGACCCCGACATACACCAGAAATCGTGCAATTCGGGCGGAGCGGCGGATGTGATCGAATCGTTGCGGGACTTCGGACATGAACAATCCCGATCGCGAGATGATGATGGACCCATGCAGACCTTCTACACGGTACCACCCATGTGAATGTATCTCAACTCCGAGCGCAAGTCAAACCGAAATGATGCAAGATTCGCAAAGGCAAGTGGTTAGGAATGAGAAAATGACCGAGCCAACTAATAATCGACTAGACCATGGTCACATCTCCGGCAGCCTTGTTCGGGCCGGCCAGTTCCGACGTGTCGGCGTTTTCCTTACGCCGTGATTCACTCTCAGCCGGCCTGGCATTTATTCTCCCGGCCAATTTGATGGACGTTTCACGATGGGCGGCAAACAATCGAAGACTGACGAACGCGAAAACCGCCAGCATGGACAGCGTCATAATGTTGTCAGATTCCCACATGGATGCCCCCGAGCCGGAATACTGAGGTGCTTGGCCTGTTTCTTTCGGACATCGTTTCAGGCATTCGGCTACTGCCGCGTGTCCCAGGCGCTATCCGTGCTGTCGCCTTCGTAGGCTTCGTGGCTCGATTCCAAGAGCACGTTGCTCTGTTGAAGGAATTCGCTCTCTGACATATTCAAGGTGTGGTAGCCCGGCTTGCTCAGCTTGACGCGGCCGCCGCCGGCGATTTTCGATTTGAGAATGTTCCATTTTCCGTGGCCGTCGGTATTGCCGATGCGCTTCCACGTGCCGTCATTCTGCTGCTGGGAAATGGTGACGTCGTTGACCGGGAAGGTTCCCTGTCGATCGCTGATCTGACCGAAGTGGTTGAATTCGGTACAGCCTGTGCATAGTACGAGGCCGAACAATGCCGCAAGTATGACAGGGCGTGACAGGTGGCGCACCGAAACCTGATTTGTATCCGGTGTCAGATCTTCGGCACGTGCAAGTGATTCACGCATATTAGAATTCGCATTTCGATTCATGTTAGCTCCCGATGTACCGCGCATAGACGGAGCGCCCTTCTTCCGGCTCGACAGCCCCCTTGATAATCGCACGACCGTCGCGAAACAGTGTAATGTCATACTTGTCCACTTCGAAGCGTAGTAGGTATCGGTTGACCCGCGGGGGGGTTTTTGCCGCCGGCATGACCCGCTTCGCCACATCCTCCAGAACAAGGCGTATATCGGACGAAGGCCGGACCTGCACGGCACCGCGGCCGCAGAGGGACACGGTTCGACCCGCCAGGCTGCCGCTGAGATAATCAAAACGATGCTGCTTGCAGCAAACGCAATCTCCTGATTCGAGCGCGCCTTGCATGTCGAAAGCGGTGAATTCACCCGTCCAGACATTGATCTGCACGAGCTTGCGGTTTAGCGAATCGTTGCGACCGATGAGAATCTTCATGGCTTCCATCGATTGAAGGCTGGCCACGATATTGACAATCGGCGAGAGAACGCCGGCGGTATCGCACGTCGGGCGTGCCTCGGCGGCGGCGGCTCGTCAAAAATGCAGCGCAAACAGGTGTCACGCCGGGAAGGATGGGCATCACCATGCCTTCGGTACTGACGCAGGCGCCGTAAACCCAGGGAATTCGGTGTTTCACGGCGGCATCGTTGATGAGATAAGCGCGTCTCGAAATTGTCGGTGCCGTCGAGAATGAGATTCGCGCCTTCGCAAAGCTGTTCGATATTGCCGGCATTCGCGTCGGCGACCACGGGTTCAATGATAATTTCGGAGTTGACAGTGGTCAGTTTGTTGGCGGCGGCGACGGCTTTGGGCGTGCCGTTGGTGACATCGGTTTCGTCAAACAGAACCTGGCGCTGAAGGTTGTTCAGCTCGACAAAGTCGCGATCCACAATTCTGAGGAAGCCGACGCCCGCGCGGGCCAGGGTATTGGCAATGACCGTGCCCAAGGCCCCACAGCCGATGAGCGTCACACACGCGGCACCCAGCTTCTCCTGGCCAGCCGGGCCGATCTGTTCGTGTATGATCTGTCGGGAATATCGGGACATACATTTTCAGGCAATCGGTGATCGTGAGTCGTGTCTGATCGGACAATTACTATTCGTCTTTTTCCTTGGCCAGTGCGGCGAGATAACCTTCGGGAGGCGGTGGTTCACCTTCCTTGGGTAAAATGCCCGACGCGATTTTGACGGGCGGCGCTTCCGGCCGCGGAACAACGGCACGCGGAACAAGACCGGCTTCCGCAGTCACTCGCCACAGGTTGAAGTTCGCATATCCCTCTTTTAGAAGCATGAGCGAAACCAGCAGCACGACGATGTTGGTGAGGTCGACGCTGCTTTCGTAGCAAATCCATCCAACCGCACAAACCAGAAGCAAAATGCCGACCAGGCCGGACACAATCGCGTCCAACAGCAGGCCGATGCTTTTCCCTATCATGCAAATGACTGCGACGCCAAGCAGGGAGACGCCGCCAATGCAAAGCGTCCACCGAAACAAGACGAAGAGAAATTCGTAGAACTCTCCCCTTTTGAATGCGGGGCTCATAGGGTGCCGAAGGTACCAGATGCCGAATACCAGCAAAATCAATCCGGCAAAAGCTGCCATTCCCGCGTTCTGGCTGGCATGACGATTCATCGTTCGGCCCTTTCAAATTCGATCATGCAACCGAAGGCCCGCCCCGACCCATGGCCGTCAAAACGGATTCGAGCCACATCGACGCTTGCGCACGCTGATCGGGATCGGTGAGGCTCTCCGCCGACTCCCGAAGGAAGGGCTCGGCCGTTTCGTTTTGCTGTAGGTATTTTGCATAAATGATGCCCAGCATCAGCTTGATGCGCGGCGACTCGCCATCCTTTGGATAGGTCTTCAGGTATTTCTCATAGGCAACGGCCGCCTGGGGATACTGGCCCGCCGTCATCAATTGATTGGCAATCGCCAGAATATTCTGTCGTGAAAGGACCTGCGCGGGATCGCGTGCCATGAGTGCGTCATACGCATTGACCGCTCCCGCAAAATCCCCCTTCGCGATCAGCTCCGCGACGGCGGCGCGCATCTTCTGCAGTTCCACTTCTTCCGGCGAAATCGGAACCTCGTTTGCGTTCTCAGCCGGCATGGCCGCTACACGGCCGTACACCGCACGGGCCCGCGCTTCCGGATCAGACAGTGCGGCGCGCAACTGAGTACGTTGACGATATCGCTTGGCCAGCGCCACGATGTCATATTGATCGCGCGGCAGCGCCCGAATCATCAACAGCCCAAAACACACCACAAAGCCATAAAGGTATCCTGCTATGTGCGCTTCGTAGGCCACCATGGCGTGCTCAAAACCGCCGCTCAGACCCGGTGACAGTATGTTGTCCCACAGTATGATCTTGACGACAATCAGAATCATCGCGCGAATATGCCACTTCCCGATATAGAACCACACCCAGTAGAAAAGCGTTATTTCACTGTGCGGGTAGAGCACAAGAAATGCTGTGGTGACGCCGGCTATCGCACCGCTGGCGCCAATGCACGGATTCAACGAGGTCAGGGCGAAACCCACTCCCGCGAAAACCCCGGCCGATAGATAGAACAGCAGGTACGGGATATGGCCCATCTTTGAATTCACGCTGTTTCCGAATATCCAGAGAAAGAGCATGTTCCCAAGCAGATGCATAATATCGCCATGCAGGAATTGATAGGTGAAAAACTGCGACAGGCTCAGGTTGGCGGGGTTCAAGTGATATCGAAACTTTATGGCCTCGCCAAAACCGTCCCCGGCGAATCGACCCAAAACATCGGTCACAAAAAACACAAGTACGTTGATCGCGATCAGCGTGAAATTCACATACGGCGCCCGCCGGACAGGGGAATCAGTCTTAATGGGAATGATGAGCAGCACTTGGTTGAAGCTCGCGTTGGATACGTCGGGGTTCCCTATGCGGCGCGCCCACGCGGACGAACCCCCCGTATCTTAATGACATAAGATGTCGATGGCGAGTTATTGCGCGAAAGGGCTTCGACGGTGCCCCCTGCTGCATCGGATGCGGCTCGCCGCGTCGATTCGTCAACGCGCGGCCGAGTTGACTTTGGATTTGCACTGAATGCTCGCGCTCATTCAGGCGCCGGGCACTCGTTGATAGCGCGATCAGTTGAATAACGGCCCTGCCGGCGTCGTCGCCGCGTCGAGCACAATCGTATGCTCGCCATATTCGCTGCCTGGTGCGCCGTTGTCACCCTTTCTAATGGAGCCATCCAGATCGAACTCGACGTCGGCCTTGGCTGTGACGCGCTTGGCGATTGTCTCCAGATCCTGGCCGAATTTCTCGCGGTCGATGCGTGCGATGGCCGAACAGGAAGCCACCAATTCGCCGATGTATCGCTCGAAAATGCTCCGTCGATCGGCCTCGTATTTCTTTTTTTGCCGACGATTGAGATAGGACTGCAATCGCCTCGAACATTCCTGAACCGCAAGTTTGATTTCCTTGCGAATCTCATCGTAATCGGCGATGGCCTCTTTGCCTTCGCTGGTGAACGGCACCCAGACGCTGGCCATGTGAACAAAAATCGCCAAGGGTCCCTGAGGAAGCGATCCGTTCGACTGCGACAAGCCATATCGACGCCAGTCTAATTCTATGACGCTCTTGGTAATGCAGCAGCCCGACCCCTGATAGAGCAGCGGCACGCGATTCGCGAAACGCATCAGCTTGGCTTGCGTCGGCGCGCGGTTGTCATTCACAACCTTGCCGCGGCGCACCTTGGCTTCGGTTTGCACTTCTTCCGGCTGTTCAGTCGGGTCCGGGCCCAGTTCGCCGCCAAACGCAAGGCCGACTTCGATCTGAAATGGATTGCCGCGGTAAACGGCCGGCGCGCGGGTGTTGGCGGTGAAGAATTCCGCCTTCACCCCGCCAATCGGCGAAAGACAATCCGTCTGTGGCGGTCGAATCTGTGTTTCCTGCATCGCCTTGAAGAGCGTCTCCGCTTCGTGCGTGCCAATAGTGACCGGCCGCGCCCGCGAACTGAGCTTGGCTTTGGTGCAAATGGACGTTGCGACCCCGGAACTGACCCGGCTGAATTCCTGCTGAAGGAACTGCGTGAGTGAGCCTGTCTTGGTGTCGTGGAGCATCTTGATGAGCACGCCGAGTTCGATGCCGTAGGGATGCGGCTTGATTTCGGTCGTTGGCTCCGGGCGCGGTTTGCGTGCCACGCGGGAATTCCGTCGTCGCGGCGGCCGGATCGATGAATGTGAAACTGGCGTGGGGATTGGCGATGGCCGTGAGTTCGAGGTATTCATCGACCGAGCCGCGCCCTTTCTTATATTCGGCAACGAGCTCGATCGACACTTCGGTGCCGTGTTCCCAGTCCACGTTCACCGATTTTTCGACGACGATTTTCGCTTCATTCTTCTTTGTATCGATTTGCAGCTCGTAATAGTGGGCGTCCTTCTTCGCGCCGGTGCGTGACGTGATCTTGACACTTTTTCCCGTCGTCAGGAGGCCGTACATGCCCGCGGCCGAAATGCCGATGCCCTGCTGGCCGCGGCTCATCTTGAGACGGTGAAATTTTGAGCCATACAGCAGTTTCCCGAATACGTTTGGAATCTGGTTTTTCATGATGCCGGGGCCGTTGTCGCGGACGGTGACGCTGAACCGTTCGGGCTCCGTTTGATCAATCTTCACCCGCACATCCGGCAGTATTCCTGCCTCTTCGCAGGCATCGAGACTGTTGTCGACAGCTTCCTTGACGGTGGTGAGCAGCGCCTTGCGCTTGTTGTCGAAGCCGAGCAGGTGACGGTTCTTTGCGAAGAACTCCGAAACCGAGATCTCGCGCTGCGATTTCGACATGCTTTCGGCTGTCGCGAATTTTCGCGGCTTGGGTGGTTTTGAAGCGCCCCCGCCTTCGGGTTTTGCCGGCTTGCCGGGCTCGTCGGCTTGTTCCAACAGCGCAGCAGTTTTTGCCTTGGCAGGCTTTGGGGCTGTCTTCGAGATGTCGGCACGGCCGGCCAGTGCTTTCGTTGCTTTCTTCGTGGGCATGTTTGGTTCCGGGAGTATTTGACGGGGCGGGATGACCGTTGTTGCGGCATCAAAGGAAAACTGCATCTGATCCGGCTCCGCGGTCTTGTCGCGTCCGCGGTTCTGCGCGGTAGTCACCATCCGTGGCTCCTCACTTCAAAACGTCCATTTTCCATCAAAGGACGCCGCAAACAGAGCATCCTATCTCCCGATAACGACGCGACAAGGGGCCAGACTTTACCAGGCATTCGGGCAATCATTGCCATCCATTCCAAATCTGCCGCGGATTTCAAGGGTTCCAACGCCAATGCCTCGAAATGGGGCCCAATCACACTTCAGATTCCGCCAAATTTGCCGGTCGCGGCAGGTGATTTGAGACTGCGATGCGGTCGATAGTTTCACCGGGCGGCAGATGGACCGCATCTCTTTTCGGACGCACGGAGCGCGAAATGCCGAAGCAGCACAAACAGACGACCACCAACAACATCGAGGCCCAAGCCTATCAAAAGGGATTGGCCGCCTTCGAAACCGGCCGGTATGCGGACGCGATTGAACACCTGACCATCGCCGCCGATTCCAACAATCTCTGCGCGATGCTTGCCCGCTTTTATCTGGGTCAGGCCAGCATGCGTCTTGGGATTGAGCATCTACGCGCCGGTCGGCATGCCGACGCTTTGAATCACCTTACCGTGGCGCGAAATGCCAACCCCGATTCCGCGGCACTCTCCAAATACCTGGCAGCCTGTTACGCGGGTCAACGCCGATTTGATCTCGCCGCCGCCGAGATGGAGCGCGATGAAACCACCGGGAAGCCCGATGCCGCAAGGCCCATTCGTCTGGCTCATGCATTCGCCCGCGACGGCCAACTCGATCGCGCCATCGAGACGCTCGTGAAAGTGATCGACTTGGAGCCGTATCGCGTGGATGTGCGCGTTCAGCTCGGCCTGCTCTACGGCGCAGCGGAACATTTCGAGGACGCCGTATGCATTTTCACGGAAGCGGCCGAAATCGCACCGTTCGACGCCGAAATTCAGCTTCGACTTGGACTCGCGCTGGCCGCGGCCGGCGACCACTCTGAATCCGTCGAGCACCTGGCCATCGCCCAAAAGCTTCGGCCCAACGACGCAACCATCGCAATGTTGCTCACCATGGCGATTGATGCTGCACAAACGACCTGCATCAAGCTGGCCATCGATCCCGCACAGGGCACGCTGGGCGTTGTGGACGATCGCTCGCTCGAAACGCTGGGCGACTTGATCGCAAACGACCCTGAATTCATCGAGTCATTTCTCGCGCTGCCCATGACCGAAGCGGATAAGGAACTCTTCGCCATGCTTGCCGCCATCATCGAGCGCGCCCTCGAAAGGCAGCCCGGCTATGCCGATCTTTATTATCACTGTTCGCGCGTTTACGACCGGCTTGGCATGACGCGCGAGGCGCTGACCCGCGCCGACCAGGCCGTTGAAATCAACCCGCGCTATGTTCAGGCCCTGATTCAACTGGCCCGCATGCGGGCAAAAACGGAAGAGTCCGACAAGGCCATCTGTCTGCTGAGCGATGCCGTGAAATACGGTGGCGACTATCCGGATGTCCATTACCTGCTGGGGGAAATGTATCGAAAGCGCGGCGAGGAGCCCAACGCCCGGCGTGAGTACAAGCGGGCATTGGAATTGAACTCCAAATACGAGGCGGCGCGAGCGCTTGCCACCGCATTGACAGCCTGAGGGGGGAAAACACCGCAATGTCCTACTTGCTTGAACTACTCGGTCGCGGACTGATTTCTCTCTTGTCCGGCGCCTTTGCCGAATCGCTCGGCCTTCGCGAGAATCTCGACGTCGACGAGCTGCAACGCGCCATCGACGAAGACCCGGACGACCTCCGCGCCCAGATTCTTCTCGGCGGCCACTACCTCAAAACCGACGAACCGATCCGGGCTCGCGACACTTTTCTCCGGATCATCGCAAAGGATCGAAATTCCATCACCGCGCGGCTGGGACTTGCCTGCGCCTTCGATGAATTGGGCCAAATCGATGTCACTCTTGAGCAGCTTCGAATCGCCCAGAAGGTCGAACCGGCCGGCCCCGGCATTCTCTTTTGCCTTGGCTATTGCCACGAACGACTCGGCAACACGGAACAGGCCGTCGATTACTACCGCGATGCGATCAACATTTGCCCCACGCTGCGAAATGCACACGAGCGGCTAGCGGCCATTCATCTGAAACGCAATGAACTCGATCATGCGATACACTACTATGCAAAGCTCTGCGATCTCGACCCGCAACATGCCGATTTGCATCTGACGCTGGCAAATTTATTGCTCCGCTCGGGGGACCATGAGGGCGCGATACAGCGTTACGAACACGCGCTGACGCTCGAGCCGGACAACTGGTCGGCCCACCACGACACGGTCAGTGCTTACGAAGAAGCCGGCCTCATTCGCGAGGCCATCGAACATCTGCACAAAATGATCGAAAATGAGGCGGATTTCGCGGATACGCGATTGCGGCTGGGCGATTTGTACGCCCGAATCGGCGATGATGTCAGTGCCGTGGCACAATACCGCAACGCACTTGAAATGTCGCCCGATTATCTCGAAGGGCATGTCAAGCTCGCCACGCAACACCTTCGGTCCGGCCGATTTCCGGATGCGGCCAAGAGCTTTTCCAGCGCGCTCGAAATCAACGACCGCCTGCTCGGCGCTTATGTCGGAATCGGCGTGGCCCATTTTGTCGCGGGCAAATCGGACGAGGCCGCGGCTTCCTTCGATATGGCCCGCAACATCGAACCCAACAGCACACTGCTTTTCAGCGAAGTCGCCCGCATGCAGCTCAAAGCCGATGCGGCCACGCAGGCCGATCGCCATCTGTCGGTTCTCCGCACCGACGCCGACGAAAAACAGGTGGACTCGTCCCCGCTTGCACTCGATCTGATTGCACGTCAAATTGACCGGCTTCGCGAAACGATTCGTCAAAATCCAAACCACGCCGATCTGCACTATCGACTTGGCTTGCTGCTCAAGAATCGCGGTCAGGTGGAGGAGGCGATTGCGTCATTCCGCACTGCGGTCGAAATTAATCCGTGCTACATGAAGGCTCTGATCAAATTGGGCCTTGCACTGAAGCGACCGGGGCCGAATGGATGAAGCGGTCGATGTCCTCAAGAGCGCCATCGATACGCAACCCGGATACGTCGACCTGCATTATCAGTTGGGCCTGATCTTCGCGCAGCGGCAGCAGTTTCAAATGGCGATCGAACACTACGAGTCTGCGGTGGGCGGCAATCCGAACAACGTGGAGTTTCAGGCAAACCTGGCGCTGGCTCTTCAAAACATGGGATTGCTCGACCGGGCCAACGCCTCGTGGCAACTGGTCTGCAACCTCGCACCAGACTCCGCTTATGCAGTCCAGGCGCGAGTTGCGATGGCCAAGCAACGCGATTCGGAATAGCGCTATTGACCCAGTGAATTGATTCGCGACAGTACATCGCCAATGGACGTGATGCGAAGCCCGAAGTGCTCGTTGATTTTACCGCAACCCCGCAGCCGATTTGCCGGTTGTTGACCATGAGCGGAAGGTCCTCCTCAACGCTCTGATCGAATTCGACAATGCTGCCCGGCGCAATCTTTAGGATATCCCCGACCGCCATTTGTTTCTTCGCCAGCCGGACACGGACCGGCACTTTTAATTTCAGAATGCGCCGGACACTGGGTGAAGTGGCGGAATTTCCTGAAGCTGATTGAACATTGCTCTTCGTGGATCGGCCGCTGGCGGCCGCCACCGAAGTGGCGGCGGAACCCCCGGATGCGCCCGACATTCCGCCGACATCGCGCGTGAGATCATCGACGGCCGATTGGGCATCCTGCAGGACCGCATCAATTTCATTCTGCGAGAACATGTATTCCTTCGGAAAGTGTCCGATTCCGCACCGATCGCACCAAGACGGCGCGCGGACACACCTGACGACAATATCGGAATGCAATCAGGTCGGGCATGAATCGAAGAATTGCGCCGGATCAAGTGTATATGCTGCAAGATTGGAAGTCGGCATCAGCCCTTGAATTTGGCCAGTACCACGCAGGCGTTGTGGCCGCCGAAACCGAATGAGTTGCTTAAGGCGATGTCGACCCGCGCATCCTGTGCCGTGATCGGCGTGTAATTCAAGTCGCATCCCTCGCCAGGATTCGCGAGATTCAGGGTCGGATGGATCACGCTGTTCTTAATGGAGCAAACTGAGGCGATGGCCTCGACACCGCCGCTCGCGCCGAGCAAATGACCGATCGCGCTCTTGGTGCTGGAAATCCGGAGTTTGTATGCATGCGCGCCGAAGACGGCCTTGATCGCCAGTGTCTCGGCCACGTCACCGAGCGGCGTGCTGGTTCCGTGTGCGTTGATGTAATCAATTTGATCCGGACGAACATTCGCATCGCGCAGCGCGAACCGCATGGCTTGGGCCGCGCCGAGGCCCTGCTCTTCCGGTTGTGTGATGTGATACGCATCGGCGCTGGTCCCGAACCCCAGCAACTCGGCATGGATTGTTGCGCCGCGCTTTTTCGCGTGCTCAAGTTCCTCGAAGACAAACATGCCCGCGCCTTCGCCCATGACGAATCCGTCGCGATCGCGGTCGAATGGTCGTGATGCACTTGCAGGATCGTCGTTGCGTTCCGACAGCGCCTTCGTGGCGGAGAAAGCCGCCATGCCAAGCGGCGTGACTGCTGCTTCCGCGCCGCCGCTGATCATCAGATCCACATCGCCACGGCGGAGGGCATACATCGCATCGCCCATCGCATTCGTCGCCGAGGCGCAGGCCGTCGCAACGGCCGTACTGGGGCCGCGCGCGCCAAGCATGATGGAGATGTTGCCACTGGCCGCATTGGACATCAGCTTGGGAATGGTAAAAGCGGATACCTTTGACGGTCCCTTGTTGATGAGCCGAAGGTGCTGCTCTTCAAGCTCTTTCAAACCGCCGATGCCGTTGCCGCAGATGACGCCGAAGCGCGTCGGATCGAATCGTCCGTCGCCGACCTTGAGACCGGCCGAATCGAACGCGTCTTTCGCCGCGCTGACGGCGAGCTGGGCAAAGCGATCGAGCCGCTTCTCTTCTCGCTTGTCGAAGAGGCGACTCGGATCGTACTCTTTGGCCTCGCCGCCAAAGCGCGTGCCGAACTGTGAACAATCGAAGTTCGCGATCGGCGCAATACCGCTCTGCCCGGCGACCAATCTCTCCCAAAACACGTCGATCGTGGTTCCGAGAGGACTTACCAAGCCCATTCCAGTGATGACAACGCGACGGCGATCAGACATTCATCAAGCCTCAAAGCGGGGATTGAAGTCCGAACAACCCAATCCGGGTTACTCTTCCTTGCCCTTTTCCGACTGGGCCTTGTGAATGTACTTCCACGGCGGCGCGACGGTGCCGATCTTCTCGGCTTCTTCATCGGGGATACTCAGTTCGAATTGGTCTTCGAACTCCATCACAAGTTCGACCGTGTCGAGCGAATCCACGTTCAGATCGTTCACGAAGGATGTCTCCATCGTGATTTCTTTCTGATCGACTCCCATTTGCTCGCTGACGATCTTGACGACTTTGTCTCTTATTTCCTCTTCAGTCATCAGTGCCACTACTTTCTCCACAAGTCATCTCACTTTCGAAGGGGATGCCTTTGTCGATCTTCCGGATCGACCTCTTGCCGTCCCGCCCGATTTTCGTCCACCGGCGACAATGCGCCGAACGTTTAAGACTCTCCCTGCTGAAAATCCCGACCGACGCCCATGCGCCGCCCACGATGACGATGTCATCACATGTGCAGGCCGCCGTCAACAACGAGAATTTGGCCGTTGATGTAACTCGCCTGAGGTGATGCCAGGAACGCGACCGCCGCGGCGACTTCTTCCGGTTCTCCAAATCGTTGCAGAGGAATCAGGGGCTTCACGGCCTCCTTCACCTTTTCGGAGAGGATGTTGGTCATGTCCGTTTTGATAAAGCCGGGCGCGACGCCATTGCATGTCACGCCGCGCCGCGCCAATTCCTTGGCAACGGACTTGGTCAGGCCGATGACGCCGGCCTTGCTTGCCGCGTAATTGGTCTGGCCCGCATTGCCCATGATGCCCGAGACGCTGGTGATATTCACAATACGGCCCCAGCGTGCGCGAACCATGAATTTGCTGACTTCGCGGGTCATCACAAAGACGGCTCGAAGGTTTGTATCGACGACACGGTCAAACTGCTCGACCGTCATGTTCATGATCAAGCCGTCGTCGGTGATCCCAGCATTGTTCACCAGCACATCGATACTGCTAAAATCCGTGGCGACCTGATCGACCCATTTTTCGATGTCGTCGCATTTCGTAATATCGAGCGCTCGGGGAACAATTCGGCCTGGAAGTTTTTGATCGGCCGCAAGCGACGGCAGCGAAGACAACTTGCTCGCATCGCGCGCGCAGGCAACGACCGTCGCCCCTTCGCGGGCGAGCGCAAGGCAGATCGCGCGGCCTATGCCGCGGGAACCACCGGTTACGATCGCTGTCCGATCGACAAGTCCTGCCATTCAAACTCTCTTACTTTCATTTCCGGTGCAATTGGCTTCGCCAAAACGCCAATGCAGCCGTGGTAATATCCAAAGCAGCAGATCAGGTTTCTACGGGATTTATCCCGTTTTATCAAACGACGCGGCGGTCGAGTAATTCACTCCCGTCGCGCCGCGATGAATCTTCCGCAGCAGTCCGGTCAAAACGCGCCCCCGGACCGACTTCAACAAATCGATCAAAACCATCCGCCACAAGCCTCTCAATTGACGCTTGCCACCGGATCGGCTTCGCCACCTGCTCCCGCAAGAGCAGGCGAACCTGTTCAGGACCGGCATGATAGTCAGCCGACACGTTTGATACCACACCAATTCGGGTCGGATTGATCGAAACCGCCTCCAACGCCGTTTTCAGACCCTCTACAGCCGGTTCCATCAGCGCCGAATGAAATGCACCGGCCACAACCAGCGGAATAGCCTTGGCGCCATGCTTGTCGGCCACGGAGACTGATCGCTCACAAGCCGTTTTGCCACCGGATATTACGATCTGACCCGGGCAATTATAGTTCGCGGCGGACAAGACCTCTGATCCGGCGGCCTCGTCGCATATCTTTTGAACGACATCCTCGCCGACGCCGATGATTGAGACCATGCTGCCCGACGATGATTCGGCGGCAGATTGCATCAATCGACCGCGCTCGGCGACAAGGCGGAGCCCCTCCTCAAATCCAATCCAACCGGCCATGTGCAAGGCGGTGTATTCGCCGAGGCTAAGTCCGGCCATCGCAGACGGCTCGAAACCCTGTGCGAGCCCGCGCTCTTCCATCGCCGCCCAGATGGCACATGAGGTGACAAATATGGCCGGCTGCGACGTGTCTGTCGCATTTAATACATCCGCCGGTCCCTCGAAACATATTTCGCTGAGTTTGCGCCCGAGAATTTCATCGGCTCTTGTAAAGACGCGGCGCGCTGCATCCGACATTTCGGCAACATCCTTGCCCATGCCGACGACCTGCGCGCCCTGTCCCGGAAAAACAATTGCAGTTTTGCCCAACGCCGTCCCTCGCCATCAAAGTCGCAGTAGTGCCGATCCCCAAGTAAAACCAGCGCCAAAAGCGATCAGCAGCACCAGGTCGCCCGATTTGACTCTGCCGGCTTTGCGGCACTCATCCAGACAAATTGGAATCGACGCACCCGACGTATTGCCAATGCGATCGATATTTGAATAGACGCGATCGGGCGGCAAACCAAGTCGTTCCCGCGCCGACTCGATAATTCGCAGGTTGGATTGGTGCGGAATAACCAGGGCGATGTCGTCTGCCTTTACGCCCGATTCCGCCAGGGTCGAATCCACCAGATCGAGATTGCGCTTGACAGCACGCTTGTACACTTCACGGCCATTCATTTTTACATAATGCAGTTTCTCATTGACGGTCATGTTCGACGTGCCGACGCGGGAGCCGCCCGCCGGAACAAACAGCAGCGAATCGCCGCTGCCTTCCGCGCTGATTGAATAGTGCAGAATGGCCGGGCCGTTAGTATCGGGCGTGGCCGACAGGACCGCCGCCCCGCCCCATCGCCAAAGAGTATGCATGTCGAACGGTCTTCCTGGTCCGAAATGAGTGACATCACTTCGGCACCTATTATCAGCACATTTTTGAAATGGCCGTTCTGAAGCATCATCGAGCCGTTGACCAGCGAATAGACAAAGCCGCTGCACGCCGCGACCAGGTCGAACGCCGCCACCGGCTTTGTGCATAGCGCCTGCTGAACAAAACAGGCCGTCGACGGGAGAATCGCTTCGGGGGTGATGGTCGCGACGATGATCGCGTCCATGTCGTTGGCGGTAAGATTCGCCTCGGTCAGTGCCATTCGTGCGGCATCGCATGCAAGACTGGCCGTCGTTTCGCCCGCCTGCCGCGAAGCGAATCGGCGTTCGCGAATGCCTGTGCGCTCGCGAATCCACTCGTCTGATGTTTCGACGCGCGCCGCGATCTCCGCATTGGTCACCACACGCTTCGGCAGCGCATGCCCCGTGCCCGCGATGCGAACGCCCAACGGCTTATTCATCGTCTGGAATCTCCGTCAGGCGCGAAGCGATGACCTTGTTCAGTTCAGTGCGAATAAACTCAACGGAAATGCGAACCGCATTCTTGATGGCCCGATGGTCGCTGCTTCCATGGCAGATGATGCAGGTGCCGTCCACGCCCAAGAGCGGCGCGCCGCCATATTCGCTGTAATCGTGCTTTCGCCAAATCTCCTGGAAAACGGGCTCGAGACGCTGAGCCATCTCGGGGCTCAGCTGATGCACCTCGCGCGAGATGATTCTCAGAAGGCCCGTTGCCAGACCTTCCGTCAGCTTCAAAACGACGTTGCCGACAAATCCGTCCGACACGGCCACTTCGCACGCGCCTGAGAAAACCTCGCGGCCCTCGACATTGCCGATGAATCGAATGCTCGTGTCTTTGCGCATTAGTTCGTTGGTGCGTTTGACGAGGGGATTACCCTTGATGTCCTCGCCGCCGATCGAGATCAGCCCGACGCGCGGGTTCTTGATTTTCAGGACACACTCGGCATAGGCCGAGGCCATTTGGGCATATTGAAGCAGATGCGTCGGTTTCGGCGCGACGTTGGCGCCCACATCGCACACGGTGAGCGGACCCGAAAAAGATGGCAGCACAACTGCAATTCCCGGTCGCTGCACGCTGCCGACCGTGCGCATTTTCAACTGACATGCGGCGACAAAAGCGCCGGTGTTGCCGGCGCTGATGACGGCATCAAGCTGCTTTTCGGAAGCCAGTTTCGCCATCACGCCCAGCGATGAATTGCGCTTCGCCTTCAATGCTTCGACAGGCGAGTCATCCATTTCGATCACTTCGGGCGCATGAATGATCCTGACGCGCGGCGGAAGTCCGGACTCCGGAAGAAACCGGCGTATGTCGTCTTCGCGCCCAACCAGTACGAGCTCGTCGTTTTCACCCAAAAAGGCAAGGCCATCCAGCGCGCCGCGGACAATTTCCTCCGGCGCGTGGTCGCCCCCCATGGCATCAACAGCGATCCGCATGTTTGATTAGCCTTCTTCGGTTTGAACCTTGAGAGAAATCTTTGCGTTTACATAACCGCAGTTTGCGCAAGCCCGGTGCGGCATCTTGGCCGTGCCGCATTTCGGACACGCCGAAAGATTCAGCGGCTTGAGCGCGTGATGCGAGCGGCGATTGCGCTTCGCGGATTTGGATGCCTTACGTGCTGGAACCATGAAAACACCTTTACCGACAAACCTTGAGACTTTGAACGGAACGAAAAGGGATTCTTCTCGAAACCGACGAACAAACGCGGTTCGATTCCGCAAAAGAGTCCTGAGACTCTTGGCCGAACTGAGCAATCTAAGCGACAAGCGGGCCGATGTCAACCATTTGGCGTGGACATAACATCATGCCTGAAGGGAAGTTAACGACTTGGCGGATATGGCGGCATGGCCAGAGCCAAATGGCTGGACGAAAACTCATTCTGCAGTTTTCGTTCCTGCGATTGTAAGGTAATGAAAACGGCGTTGGTGTGTAATCATTTAATCCTGACCAAGAATGCGGTAGGGTCATCGACGAGGATTGGAAACCATGAAGAGATCACATCTGTATCATGCCGGTTCCCTCAATTTTCTTATATTTCTATCTGCGGCCTCACTTTCGGCAGCACAAGAAAAGCAAGATGGCGCCTCGGCCCCCGGCATGCTGCACGTCTGGAAGGGCACCATCGAAATTCCGGGGACAGCACTCGGTTTCGTTGTCCGATTCACGACTGAAAATGCGAGCGCCACGGGCACAATTGACATCGTCGCCCAAAATGCAATTGGCCTGCCACTGTCCGATGTCGAACTCTCGAAAAAGAAACTCCGGTTCACTTTGCCGGTCGGAGCGCCGGCTGTCTTTGACCTCGATATTGCCGACGACGGAGAAACCGCCAAGGGCACGATGATCCAGCACGGCCAGACCTTCCCCGTGACCGCAAGGCTGGCGACCGGCGCTGAGGCGGCAAGCACAGGCCCCCCTCGGCCGCAAACACCCAAGCCGCCATTCCCCTACAAATGCGAGGATGTGACATTTCGAAACGCAAAAGACGTTGTCACCCTGGCGGGCACGTTGACGCTCCCAAAGCGAAAAGGCCCTCATGCGGCTGTTGTGCTCATCACCGGCTCCGGCCCACAGGATCGCGATGAGACCATTCTTGGCCACAAACCGTTTCTCGTGATCGCCGACCATCTCACGCGGCGCGGAATCGCCGTTTTGCGCTACGACGATCGCGGCGTCGGTCAATCAAAGGCATCAGCAGACTCTATCAAGGCAACCACTACTGCCAACCTTGCCGACGATGTTCGCGCGGCCGTCGCATTTCTGCGAGCGCGGGACGACATCGACCCGAATCGCATCGGTCTCATCGGGCACAGTGAAGGCGGGGCCATCGCTCCCATGCTCGCCGCAGATGACAAGGATGTGGCATGTATCGTGCTTCTGGCGGGACCCGGCGTGTCGGGGCGAAAAGTTCTCGCGGGGCAACTCGAAAAAATCGCCCTGCTTGCCGGCACGCCGCGCGACAATGTCGCCCGGCAGCTCAAGGCACAGGGCGAATACATGGACCTCGTCGTCAAACAAGCAGGCTCAGAGGACATACGCAAAGCTCTCCGCGAACTGGTCATCGTTCAATTCGAGGCCGCCGGTGCGCAATTGGACGAAGCGAAAATCAAATCATCGGTCGATGCGGCCATGGCGGGTGAGTCGCCGTGGATGCGGTACTTCATTGAGTATGATCCGGCCACATCGCTTCGCAAAGTTAAATGCCCGGTGCTCGCGGCTGAACGGCACGCTCGATTCGCAGGTGTTGATCGACGACAATCTTCCTGCCATTGAGAGGCACTCGCGGAGGCGGAAACGACAAAGTTACGATCAAAGAAAATGAGGGCTCAACCACCTATTTCAAAAAGCCGGAATTGGTGCGCCGAAGCGAATATGCGACGATCGAGGAGACATTCTCGCCGAAGGCGTTAAAGGCCATTTCGGTTTGGCTGAGGCAGCAGCTCAAAATTGAAAAGCAAGAGAAGCCCGGGTGACATCGCCCGGCCGATATTTTTTCACAGAATCATCGCATTCAATCGCTTTTTATCGCCAGCCTCCCTGTTCGTCACACTGTACATGACCGTGTCGCGACCGGCCGTCCCAGCAGAGCATGTGATTTCGCAGGACGCCCTCGCAAACGCCGCCGATTCGCTCGATGGCTTTTGCGACCTCGTGTTGCGGAAGTCGGTCTTCAGTTGTGCGCGCATCGCCCCAGGTCCTCAATCGCGTGTTTCATCAGGAGCAGCTTGCATTCCGTATTGATGGCCGTGCGCTGCGCGGCTGTCGAAAGCCAGGTGTATCCGATCTCCAACCCGCGATGTTCGCGGCGGACATCGAGAAAACGCGTTGAACCGACGGCTTGATTTCTCGCCTTGTCGATAATTGCAAAGGCAATTTCGTTACCGCCGGCTGCGCGGGTTTGAGATTCTTCAATCCATCGTTTCACGTCGTCGATGTCGGCGAAACCCGGGATGGGCATGTATTTCCAGATGTCGAGATCGCGACCGGCGACAAACACGTCATCGACATGCTTAGGAGACAATGGCTCGATTCGAGCGAAACGCCCCTCCAGCGCAATGGTTTCGGGTCAAATGGCATCGGCTTATTTTGCAAATCCATTGGCCGACGCCTTATGCGGCCGACCGCTTGTCTTTTTGCCCACCGATGATCAACAGTACGAGGACAAGGAAGCAAAACGGAATGAGGGTCATTCCGGGTCCGTTGACAAATTCCGCGTCGAGATAGGGAATACCAAGGGCCCCGATTTTTTCCGCCAGCATGGATTGCCCGCCGACATCCAGCAAGGGTTTCATGACATTCTTTTTTCCGAACATCGTATCCAGCGTCATAAATGCGCAGAGTATGGCAGCGATCGTACCGCCGGCGATGTATCCGGATGAAAGCAGGACACCCGGACTGAGATCCGATTCGGCTGCCGATCGCCTGGCCATCTTGTCGGTGATCCAACGGTGATGCCGCCGAAGAAGATTGGCGTTGAAGCGGAAGGCGGCAAATAGACTCCGACCGCAAATGGCAATGAAGGAACTCCGGCCAATTCAAGTACGATGGCAATGGCAACGCCGAGTAACACAAGAGACCACGGGAGTTTTTGCGTTAGAATTCCATCGACGATGAAAGACATCAACGTCGCCTTTGGGGCGCGAAACTTGTCAACTTTGTCGCCGCCGTCGGTGACTGTCAGCCGCCCATTGATGCCCGGATCAACCAAGTAACGAATTGCACCGGTATCATCCACAAGATACTTTCCACCCGGTACACCGTCGATCTGACCTTCGCGCGCCTGGAGCACGCCGTACTCATTGGTGTCTGTTTCAGAGTATTCACCATGAGGTTTTTCGCGACCCACAAGGCGTGATTGATCGATCTTCACAGTCGGAAGGTTCTTCGCAGAATAGACCGTCTTGGAGTCATTCGGTAGCAGGAGCGTGACACCGATCACCAAGGCAGATGTCAACGCACCCACAAGAATCGCCACCTGCTGATGCCGGGGCGTGGCTCCGACGAGGTATCCCGTCTTGAGACATTGTGCAACCGTGCCGCCATTGGAGCATGCGATGCAAACGATTGCTGCAATAGAAATCGCGGCGACGCGATACCACTCGCCGGTCCAACCCTTGAAGACAAAGACAAGGCATGTCAACAACAGCGTGGCGACCGTCATTCCCGAAATGGGGTTGGATGATGATCCAATTTCACCGGTCAATCGCGCCGACACCGTCACAAACAAAAATCCGAATAAAACGATGAGCAAGGCACTGGGCCAGTCGATTTGCAAAACCGGTGCAAAGCGAATGGCGAATATGAGTGCCAAAGTACCAACGATAACGATCCGCATCGACATGTCGCGGTCGAGTCGACCGAGTCCGGTGCCGTCGGCCTTCGACCCGTCGGAAACTCGGACGGGGCGACTTTTAAAGAGGTCTCCAAATCCGGCCTTTAACGTGTGAAGAATGGTCGGCATCGATTGAAACATGCTGATGATGCCGCCGGTCGCAACGGCCCCGGCTCCTATGTATAAAACGTAATAGTGCCAGATGTCCTCAAGCGGCATATCGCGAATGAGTGTCTTCCCGGGATAGAGCGGCAAATCCAGTCCATCACCGAAAAGCTTGATCGCGGGAATGAGCACCCATGAAGCCAGAATACCACCACCCACCATGATGCATGCGATTCGCGGTCCGATGACATATCCGACGCCCAGTAGAGCCGGCGAAGCTTCCAACGCGACGGATGCGCCCTTGAATTCCCATCCACCGAATTTCAGCAATCGCATCGGCTCCTTGAGCCAGAACTTGAAGCCATCCATCAGAAACTGATAGACAAACGCCAGCCCAAACCCGCCAAACACCTTGGCCGCCGATGAGCCGCCCTTCTCGCCGACAATCAGCACATCCGCGCATGCAACACCTTCGGGATAAATCAGCTTCCCGTGCTGCTTCACAATAAACACCCGTCGCAGCGGAATCATCATCAGCACGCCGAGCAGCCCGCCCAAAACGGCCACCAGCATGACGCGAATCAACTCAAGGTCATATCCCAAGATCAGCAATGCCGGCATGGTGACGCCCACGCCGAATGCGATCGACTCCCCGCCGATCCGGTCGTCTGAACGATATTATTCTGAAGGATGTTGGCCCCACCACCGAACACGCGAAACAGCGTGATCGACAACACCGCGATCGGAATCGAAGCCGACACGGTCATGCCGACCTGCAATACGAGATAAAGCGATGATGCACCGAACACGATGCCGAGGATCGCTCCGACGATCACCGGCGCCAGCGTCAGCTCCGGCATCACCGTGGATTCCGGCACGAAGGGTTTGTGCTCGATGTTCGTCGTGGCTGCCGCGACTGAAGATTGCGCTTCGCTGGTCATATCGATCCGACTCCGAACGTGCTGCTTTAGGTGCTTTCGTCAAGAGGCGGCGATTCTACACGCCGCGAATCTCGCGCCGCCAGAGGTGCGACAGCTTTTTCCATGGAGCGGTTTGCCGCTTCCAATGTATGATGATCGAAGTGAACGCAAACATTTGCGCCCGATCCATCCGGCCCGATGCCAAAAGGAACGGGCATAAATGGCGATGCAAAGCCAGGCATGCGAGAGCGCGTCAGGATGCGCCTTGACCAAAGCCGGAATATCGTGAATTCAGACGATCCAATCAATCCTCGTCAACATCAATGGTTAATGGCCGTCGCGCTCTTTGCTGCATTGACCCACGGCGGGTATGCGTTTTTTGCTCCCGACCCGGGAGACATGGAACGATTTTCCGATTCCAATTTGATTTCACGGCCGAATGGAACGGGTGGGCAGAGTTCGCCCCCGAACGCCGCTCGATCGGCCGACCCGCTGGCTGCGCGTTCACCGGATGAACGGGAGTATTTGACCCTCGCGGTCTCGTTATCCGAAACGGGTGAATTGCGACTCCCCACCGGTGAAGTCGCCAAACGCCCACCACTTTACCCCGCGTTGCTTTCGCTCATCCAGCGAAGCCAGCCGCCTGAGACCTGGCATAGTGCCGCCATTCTCATGCAGTCGCTGCTCGCGTGGTGCAACACACTGCTGATCGCCCTTATCGCCGCCAAAATCGCCGACGCCCGCGCCGGCCTCATCGCCGGCTTCATCGCCGCGCTCTATGCGCCCCTGCTTTACTTGCAAACGCTCTTTCTCACCGAAACAGTTGTGATTTTCTTACTCCTTGCCGCCACGCTCACTTTCATTGCAACAATAATCTCAGAAAATGCAGCAAGGGCTTCGAACCAACCGACGTCGGTCAACAGTCCGCGGCACGCAAAAGCGTCGCGTTCGAAACTGCCGCTCGCAATGGTCTCGGCCCTCATCGGCCTCGCCACACTCGCCCGTCCCAATGCGGTGCTATTCCTATTTCCCTTTGCAGCGCACCAATTGTGGCACATGCGAAAAAAACCCAGACACCTCTTGATTGATGCCATTGCTTTGACACTGCCGGCCGCACTTCTGCTGGGAGCATGGACCCTGCGAAACCAGCAACTCCTTGGACGGCCGACCCTCTCGACGATCGGCGGCCTCAACCTTTACCTGGGCCACAACTCCGATTTCGCATCCAATCCCGGACTCGACCACGCCGATTACGACCGTTTCGACCGCGTGAGGCGTGAACAGCACCTGACAGAGTTGCAGACAGACGACCTGCTCAAACGCGAAGCATTTCAGTTTATTGCGGCGAATCCCCGTCAAATGCTTCTCAACACTTTGACCAAAATCAAAGTCTGGTTCACGCCGACGATCCCATCGTTCGGTCCCTTGTTGCCCCTCATTCTCTCAGGCATTTGCCTCGTCGCCGGTTGGCGACGCAGACCAACTTCGAGTTCACAAACATCACAGGCAGGTGCGGAGCAGAAATCACCTACATTCACCCCAATAAACGCAGGTGTCGGACCTACGATCAGCCGGGACGACGCGAATGGCATCAATCAGGAGGCGCTTCCTTGGCGATGGCTCGTCACCATCGCTTTCGCGGTATTTCTATTCGCCTACATCGCTCACCTCACTTCGAGCTCCTACCGCAAACTCCCTCTGATTTCACCGACCCATGTCCTCCTCCTGGGCGGACCGGCGCTCATTTTGTTTCGCATTCGCCTTCCCGTTCGCGGCTTGTTGATTGCCCTGGTTGTCACGCAAATGATCGTCGCGTTGGCGTTCATTCCACTCTCCAGAATACGCTGGACAATTGACCCGATATTCATCATTGCAATCGCCGTGGCTACGTCTCATTTTTGTAACTTGCTCAAAACCCGGCGAAAACAGCACCCATTCCAGGCCTAAAGAACTCTGCGCCGCACAAGAGCCGGGCTCGCAATGCCACCGAAATCGGCCACTGCACTCAAGAGCCGCTTAATGCTCCCGAGGTCCTTTTTACGCTGATATTCCGCATATTCCGCCCCCATAATTCGACGGCCCCTGACCGTCTTCAAACCGCTACATCAAGTGGCCGACAACGCCTATCCGATGACTAGAAAGGTGGGGCCGCCGCCAGACCGAAAAAATTGAACCCTTTTGCGAACAGGATCATATAATCTATGTGCGAATGCGGTTTGCAAGTGGAATCCGGCATTCGCACCGACTCGCATGCGTCTGCGTGTCGAAGGGAAATCCCCGTTTTCGGCGATGCCCCATTTTGGGCCGTTTGACCGAAGCGCGTAAAAAGGGGCAGCGCTACGCCAATGCCGTCATACTCACCACAAGGCGGCACAAATTGGACACCCCACGAATTATCCCTAACGAGAGTTAGACCGCCGAGCGCGGCACGATAATATTAGGAAACAGGAGGTTTCATGGCTAAGTCATTTCTTCGTCGTCATTGCGGACTGCTTCTGGCAGGCACATTCCTGGTTTTCACCCCAATCGCATCTTCCCGCGCCGATGATGGGCCGCGGATCGCCAGTGCGGAGGCTCGTGAACTCTGGATAAAGGGTTCCGATCAAATTCTTGCCGGCGACTTCAAGACCGGCATCAAGACAATTCAACAAGTCGACAAGGCCGAGCCCGGCAATAAAGGCGTCCGGTCCGCTTTGAGCTGGATGAAAGAGCTCGACGAATTGGAGCAAAGCCGCGATTCCTTCCGGCAGGCCATGTACGACTTCTACGTCGCAAAGCCCGGAAGCCGCCAAGGAAGCGCGCGAAGGCAAGTCTGCCAAGCCGGAAGACACCAAGACAGAAAAGAGCCCTGAATCAAATAGTGAAGAGAACAAAAGCACGGTCGGCGCTGACGACGACGACGAGCCCGACCCCGATGCCGGCGTCGATTCCTACGACGACGACGATCTTCGCTTCAAGTGGAGCAGAGCGCTATTTTACGCACAAAGCGCCATGCTCAACGCCAAGGACGAATCGGCCTTCCGTTCCGAGGAATGGCTGCCGGAAATCGTCGACAACGTTATGAAGGAAATCGACCGTCACCAGGCCGACGGCGAATGGCGCGACGCCCTGACCTTGTACGATGTTCTTGTACGCATCTTTCCCGATAACAAAAAATACAAGGATGGATTCGACTTTTGCAGCAAGCGCGCCCATCTGGAATTCGTCTATGGCGCGACGACCAAGGCCAAAGAAAAGAACAAGAACGCCGACTCAGAAAAAGAAAGCGCCGCCAGCGACCGCAAACTTACCTGGCGCGATGATCTCGATGGCGTTTCCGCGGACGCCATGCGGGAAATCCTAGTGCGCATCGACGACGACTATGTTGAAAACCCCGACTTTCAAAAGCTCTGCCGCGACGGAATTGAGCACCTCCTCATCCTCGCCAAGAGCGACACGCTTTCGAAGACTTTTCCGACGCTTGCGGAGAAGTACTTGGTCGCCAGATTCGTCAAGCGCCTCGAAGGCCAGTTGCATCGCGAAGTCGAGGGTTCTCGCCGCTTCGGTGCCCGCAGCCTTCGCGGCGTGTTCGATAACATCCTCGATGCCAATGCGGACACGCTGCGTCTTCCGGAGGAAGTCATCGTCGACGAGAGTTTGTTTCAGGAATGTTTGAGCCCCTCGACAGATTCACGGCCGTCATTTGGCCCACGGAAGTGTCCGAGTTCAACAAGCAGACCCGTGGCGAGTTTGTCGGCGTCGGAATTCAGATCACTCAGGAACTCGGCAAGCCCGTCCGCGTTGAATCGCCCCTGGAAGATTCGCCCGCCTATCGCGCCGGCGTAAAGCCCGGCGATTTCATTCTCAAAGTCGAAGGCAAGCCGACTGACGAAATGACCATTACGGAAGCCGTCAAGCACATCACCGGCGAACCCGGATCGAGCGTCGTGCTCACCATGAAAGACGGCGTCACCGAGGAGGTGCGCGATCTCGAACTTGTTCGCGAACGCATCAACATTCGCACGGTTCGCGGCGATACGCGAGATGACTCCAAGCCCACCGGCTGGGACTACATGATCGATGATGATCTCAAGATTGGCTATATCCGCGTCAGCGGCTTCATGGACAAGACCGTTCCCGATCTGGAAAAGGCGCTGTCCCAGCTTGACAAGGAACAATGCCGCGGCCTCATTCTTGATCTTCGATTCAACCCCGGCGGCCTGCTCAATGCCGCTCGAGATATGTGCGACTTGTTTCTCCCCGAAGATTCGGCCATCGTCCGAACCAAGGGCCGCGATCGCGGACAAAACATGGTCTTGCGTTCTGCTGGCCGCAACAAGCGACATCATCGCGTTCCGATGATTATCCTGGTCAACGAATACAGCGCCCGTGCCAGCGAAATCGTCGCCGGCACTGGCGGGACTGAAGGAAGCCTGCGTCATCGGCACGCGCTCCTTCGGCAAGGGCAGCGTTCAGAACCTCATACCGATTCTCGATGCCCAGGCCTACCTCAAGCTCACCACCGCCTACTATTATGTTCCCGATGCCGATTTGCCCGGCGACGATCCGTGGTATTGCCTCCACAAGAAGGCCGATTCGAAAACCTGGGGCGTTGAGCCGCACATCGTGGTGAACACAATTCCGCAGGAACTGACCAAAATCCTCCGCCTACGCCGAGAGCGCGACGTGCTCAAAGGCAAAGGGCAGAAGGGCGACATTCCCAAGGAAATTCTCGAGCGCCGCCCGACCAGCAAGCCGGCCGAAGAGTTTCCGGAAGACCCGAACCCGACGGTCGACCCGCAGCTCGCCACAGCCATGAGCGTCATGCGCATGAAACTGGTGAGCGACCAGCCGTGGGCATTGGCGCCCCGCCTGCAACGCACGGCCGTTAGCGTGGCGAAAATGCCGAAAGCCTCCGAGGCGCCGGACAAGCAGTAGGGTGTACAAGTGACACCGGATTTTGTTCCGGTGTCTGTGGCACGAGTTTCCAACCCGTGACTGTGCCACCGGTTTCCAACCGGTGTCGAAGGAGTGTGGCACAGGCCAATGGCCGGTGCCGAACGACTCCCGCGAGAAAATGAAAGTTACTACACAAAGAACGGGGCCTCTCAGGGCCCCGTTTTCTTGCGCACAAACCATCCCGAGGAATACGGTATTCCATTACGATAACCGTCGAGATTTGGAAGCCACCCATCTTCTGGTCTTGTTACTCGAAACACGTAACTCGAAACTCAATCGCCAAATTGGTCACTCACCGGCTACAATCCGACTCATGCCAGACCCCCGCGACATCGTCCTCCAACAGGCCTACGCCGACCACAGTCGCCGCTGGCAGGACTTTCTCTATTGCTACCCGGTGATTTCCCGCCGCAGCAAGGGCCTGTCGATCGGCATCAACCTGAACCCGGACAAGGCCTGCAATTTCGACTGTATCTACTGCCAGGTCGATCGCACCACGCCGTCCATTGTTCGCAAGGTCGATCTTGCTGTCCTTCGCGATGAACTCGCCACGCTGCTGGATGCCACTACGAATGGCTCCATCTGGCTCGAATCGCCCTTCAACGCCCTGCCGCCCGAGCAGCACGTCGTCCGCGATATCGCTTTTTCCGGCGACGGCGAGCCGACGACCTTTCCGCAATTTGATGAGGCCGTCCGCATCGTGGCCGACCTCAAACGCGAGCGTCACTTGCATGACACCAAGATCGTGCTCATCACCGACGCCTGCTACCTCACGAAACCCGTTGTCGCCGCCGGCCTTCGCATCATGGATGAGAACAACGGCGAAATCTGGGCAAAGCTCGATGCCGGCACGCAGGCACACTACGAACTCATCAACCGCCCCAACTACCCGCTCTCGCACGTGCTCGCCAACATCCTCGAAACGGCAAAAGCGCGGCCCATCGTCATCCAATCGCTCTGGATGCGCGTCCACGACCAGCCGCCGCCCGATGCCGAAATCCGCGAATTCAATCAGCGATTGAACGAACTTCTCGCGGCAGGTGCGAAGCTAAAACTAATTCAGGTTTACACCATCGTTCGCCAGACGACGGAAGCCTATGCTACGAGTTTGACACATGCAGAGCTGGATCATGCTGCCCAAATGGTGAAGACCGCCGTTCCAATTCCTATTGAGACGTACTACGGGGCGTTAGATTGATTGGCGGGAGTCAGCTTACGAAACAATCGACCAATCAGGCAACCCACTCCTCCTGATATCCACGCGTAAATTGGCAGCAAGACGAATCCAACGGCTGCTCCCGGCCCTCCGCCCATAATGATTTGTTGAGCCACCAGATTTGCGACCAATCCAGCGAACAAGCAAACCGGAGCCAAGTATCGATTACCTCGCGCAATGCCATAGATCAATGCGAAAAGCATCGCCCCAATCTGAATCGCCAACGAGATTTCTTCTCGAAGTTGCATCGTGCGTCGCTACTTCTCCCCTCCTAAACCACCCTTCCCACCACAAACAACCCAATCCCCAGCATGACCAAAAAAAACGTCACCGCGATGTAATTCCACCGTACCTGCATACGGCTGCCATGCACGCCCGGAAGGAAGTCAATCGCCAAGATATCTCCCAGCGCCGGCGCCTGATCAATTTCGACATTCACCACGTCGGTTCGTGCCGTTCCTCCTTTCTCCGACCACGCGTACTTCACCGCCATGACTTTCATGCTCCCATGCCGCGACGGATTCATGACCTTCTTGACACTGACTACCTTCGCCTCGGCCTGCTTTCCCCCAATGCCGTATTTCACTTCCGTACACGACATCCATGCGGACATCAGGAACAACAGGCCGACCAGAAAAATCATCTTGATCTGGCGGGTGGATTCGTCTTCCTTGCGTTTGAGAAACATGGCAGAGTTATCACTTGGGCGCAGCGGCTTCCAGTGCATCGATCAACGGGTCGATGTCTTTTTCCACCACCTCCCAAACACGCTCCGGAAGAATTTGGAAATAGTGGTGGACCAGCTTGTGTCGCATGCCGACGATTTGTGTCCAGGGAACCAAGGGCCGAGTCAATCGATATTCCTCAGACACACTTCTGGCTGCTTCGCCGATGATCTGAATCTGATGCATGATCGCATTTTGGATAATCTCATCGGTGCGAAATGATTCCCACGATACGCCTTTCGCGAATTCGCGCACCTTTCGCGCGGCGAGTATCATGTCCAGAATCCAGCCTTCATCTTTCGACATATACCGCCTCGATGTTGCTCAAGACTGCTTCACGTCTAATGAAATTCTCGCTCTTCTCAACGGAGGCTCGCTCGACAAGGTCGACGGCCCGACCGAATACTTCCTTTAATTCCGCCTCCATCGCCGCAAGATCGAACAAGCTCCACCGGGCCCCCTGCTCGAATGAGACCATTACGTCAACGTCGCTGTCCGGCCGGAAATCGTCCCGCAAAATCGAACCAAAGAATGCAAATTCACTGATCTTCCACTTGCGACAGAATGAAACGATCCGATCGCGCTCGAACGAGATGGGATATTTGGCTTGCATAACTAGATCGTATCGCGGAGTGCTTGTCACTCGCAACCCGCCACCGTTTAATCCCCAACTACATGACTTCGGAGGTCCATTCCAAACAGATCACCTTTCTTGACGGCTACTCCGTCCACGCACGACTCTGGCAACCCCCAAACCCCCGCAGCCGCATCCTCTACCTCCACGGCATCCAATCCCACGGCGGCTGGTACGAACTCTCCGGCGGCGCTCGCCGATGCCGGCTTCACCGTCCTCATGCCCGACCGCCGCGGCTCCGGCCCGGAACCCCCACCCCGCAGCCACCTGACTCGCTCGATCAATGTCTGGCCGACACGAAGTGCATGCTCGATTTCCTGCTCAAAATGCCGGGCGGAGATGCCGCCGGTCGACCCTCGGCCCACGTCATCGGCGTGAGTTGGGGCGGCAAACAGGCCGTCCACCTGGCCCAGGCCCATCCCCGCCATGTCAAAACGCTGTCACTCATCGCCCCGGGCCTTTTTCCGCGCATCGATCTCACCCTGACCGAGAAATTCCGCGTCGGCGTTTCCATGATCAACGACCGCGAAAAGCTCTTCGACATTCCGCTCAACGACGCGGCCTTTTTTACCGACAACCCCGAGCGCATGGCCTTTGTCGAGCGCGACATGCATAAACTCCAGCAGGTTTCAGCGCGATTCCTTCTAACCTCGCGACAGCTCGACAAACTCATTCGCGTTTTCCCCGATTCCCCCTATCGAAACCCGGTGCATCTCTTCCTCGCCGGCCGCGACAGAATCATCGACAACGAAAAAACCCGCGACTGGCTACGCGGGCTTCCATCTCCCGACCGCCGCATTACCGAATACCCCGACGGCGGCCACACCCTCGAATTCGACCGCGACCCGGAGCCCTTCCTCAACGATCTCGTCACCTGGATTTCCGAGCGCGCCTGAGATTGCCTGAACTTTTTCCGGGCGACGCACGATCACACGCGCGAATATGTAATTGGTACCAAAACCGGCAGGAAGCGGCGACGAAAACGAGCCGGAAGCGTCAGCGCCCGGTCGAACACCCGCTCGCGCTCAACCGGGCGCTGACGCTTCCGGCTCATTTCAGGCCTTGCAACTCCCTTTGCAATTCGACCGGTTTGCGATTCCGCGTTGCACCCACATAATGCAGCCACGCGCGGTCCAAGTTGCGAAGCAACACCGCATAACTTTGTATTGACTTTTTCTTTTTTTTGGCGTTTCCCCGGAGCACCCATGAACCGTAAATTCCTCGTCACCGGCGCACTACCCTACTCCAACAACCGGCTCCACGTCGGCCACATCGCCGGCGCATACCTCCCGTCCGACATCTTCGTGCGTTACCTCCGCTCCAACGGCGACGACGTGCGCTACAGCTGCGGCAGCGACGACAACGGCGTCGCGATTGAAATCTCCGCCATGAAGGAAAGCACCACGCCGGGTGAACTGTCGACGCGATACCACAATTTGCAAAGGGCGCCTTTGAAGGGCTTGGCATTCACTTCGACATCTACGGCGGCACCCATCAGCCGGCATTCGTCAAAACACACAACAAACTCAGTCAGGATTTTTTCAAGCGCATCCACGACAACGGCCACTTCGTAAAGCGCACGACCGAGCAACTCTTCGACCCAAAAGCGAATCGCTTTCTCCCCGACCGTTACGTCAAAGGCACTTGCTATCACAAAAAGGAAGACGGCACGCTCTGTGGCTCAACCGAGGCCAACGGCGACCAGTGCGAAAATTGCGGCAACGCGATCGACCCGCTTCTCCTCGTCAATCCGAAGAGCGTCATTACCGGCGCAACGCCGGAAAAAAAATCAACGACGCACTGGTATCTGCAACTTGCGAAATTCCAAGGAATGCTGGCCGACTGGTTCAGCCTGTCGTCTCTCGACTGGCGACCAACCGTTACCAACTTCAGCCTCGGCGCGATCAAGAAGGGATTGCCCGAGCGTGCCATGACGCGCGACCTTTCATGGGGCGTGCCCGTTCCGCTCGATGATCCAGAAGCGCAGGGCAAAGTGCTCTACGTCTGGTTCGACGCCCCCATCGGCTACGTCAGCTTTACCTCCACACTTTTTCAAAATACCGGCGGCACCGCCGATGATTACAAAGACTGGTGGCAAAACCCCGATTGCAAAATCGTCCATTTCATCGGCGAAGATAACACCGTCTTCCACGCCCTCATCTGGCCGGCCATGCTTCTCGGCACGCAATACACCGCCGCCGAGATGGCACAAAAGGGCAGCGCCTACTCGGCTCCGAAGGCGAAGGACTGTTACCAGTTGCCCTACAATGTCGTCGCCAACTCATTCCTCAATATCAAATTTCCCGGCAAGGAAGAGGAAAAAATCAGCAAAAAGTCGCGGCACGGCCGTCTGGATCGATGAATATCTCAAGCACCTCGACCCGGACCCGCTTCGCTATTACCTCACGATCAACGCCCCGGAAAACCAGCGCACCGTCTGGAGCTTCGACGAGTTCGTCACCAAGAACAACAAGGAACTGATCGGCACCATCGGCAACTTCATAAACCGCTGGCAGAAATTCGTCACCGAGGATTTCAACCGGCAGGTCCCGTCCGACGAGCGCGCCGACGCACTCGAAAAAGACCTGCTCGCCAAACTCCGCGCCGCCCCCGCGGCCGTCGGCGAAGAAATCGAAGCGATGCACTTCAAAGCCGCATTAACAAAAATCCGCGAGCTGTTCGACGAATGCAACCGCTATTTCGACGCGCGCCAACCCTGGATCACGCGCAAGAGCGACATGCCGCTCTGCGCCGCGACGATCAACACGTGCATCCAAGCAGTCCGCACACTCGGCGTCCTCCTCGAACCGTTTCTCCCCTTCGCCGCCGAGAAAATCCGCGTATCGCTCAACCTTCCGCCCGAAGCCTGGAAATGGCCCCGCGCCGCCGAACCCCTACCGGTTGGCCACACGCTCGGCCCCGCGCCAGAAGTTCTATTCCGCAGGATTGAATTGAAGGATTTTGAAGGAACAACGTGATGCCAATGGTTTGACACAATGGTCGTAAAAACGACGCAGGGGTGTGGCACCGGCTAATAGCCGGTGCCACACCCCTGCGTCACGTTGATCGAAAATCACGTCCCCGCAAACGCCCGCTCCGCCGTCCCCGCCCCCATTTTCTCCACATGCCGGATAAACCCATCCAGCATCACTTCCCACCCCTGCAGCGTCTCATCCATCTCATATTTCAGCACGTCGCCCAGCGACACATGGTCGCGCGATTGAATCGCATCGCGAATATCCCGGAGCCGCTTGCTCAGTTCACCCAGCCAATCAAGCACGTGCCGCCCGCCGATCACCAGCCGATCGAAGTCCACGCCCGCCAGCGCCCCGCCCTGCACCACCGCCTCGTGCATGTCCGACCAGGCCTCGACGCATTCCGACAGGCCGCGCATCGCAGCTTGAATGTCACCTGCGGAAAGCCATGCCGTCACCTGCTTGATCGTCGCAAATGAATCGCCGAAGGCCGCGCGGGCTTGTTGCAGCGCCTCGGTCACGGCGGCATAGGGCGAGCCCGAGACCATTTCGACGCGCTTAAAAAACGAATAGTCCGACGCCATCACGCCGCGCAGCCGCGCCGCATCCACTTCGGCGCCATCGCAGAGTATCGCGAGTATCAGCTTGCCGGTGCCGGCCAACCGCCCCTTGGCCAGATCGACCGCGTGGCCGACCGTCGCGCCTTCGGGCAGGTGCGCATCGTTGAGGGGGATGCCATCGAGTATCAGGGTCATGCCGTTCTCCACGACTTCGCGGCCCATCGATCGACGCGTCAGGCCGCGACTGAAAACAGCCACAGCGCCAGAAACAGTGTCGCCGCCGTAACACAGGCGGACGTGAGCATCAGTTCCCATCGAAAACGAGGCGCCGCCTTTTCCTGCACGCCGTTGCCGAATGGATCCTTGGGCATCCAAGTCAATTTCGCCGGAACCAGCGCGCCGCTGCCGATCCGCTTTGGCACGCCGCCGCTTCGCTTCGATGCCAGCCGGGCAATCTCGCCGCGGGGCGGCAAATTCGGCATCGGCCGTTCTTCCGCAAGCGCGGCGCCGGCCAGGGCCTGTTCCGCCGCACAACCAACCGCGGCCCGCATCACGGAACGAGACGAACGACGCCCCATTCGCGAAGGGAGCTTGAGCTCCAGCATGGCCATGTGCGCCGCAGGAGGCTCGCACACCACGATGTCCGAAAAATTGGATCGCTTGCTGAAAAGGTCATCGGAATCGCCGCTTCGAAGTTTCAAGGCGGGAGCGACGGTGGTTTTTGTGTCGGTTGTCATTGCGTCCTTGCCAATTTCGATTTCGTCCCATTCCGGGCCGGCAGATTCACCCAACGGCTCCGCCGGCGGACTGATCTCCGCCCTGCAAACGCCCTTCACCGGGGAGGCATCAGCCGGGCCGATGTCCAGAACGTCCGTTGGCAGATTTTCCTGTGAATCTGATGAATTCACACGCTCGCGCGTGGGGCCTTCATCCATGGCAGCCTCCTACGTACGAATCGTCGACGTAACGACGGCGCGCCGACTGTTACAGAATTATCGGCCATTATGGACGAGCCACTTTATCAGAACCCACGACATTAACATTATTATAGGGCGTCGCTTACCCGCGCGCCGAGTAAATTCCGCCATCGATTTTTGTTGGTATCAGGTCTCAAGCACCGTAATGTCAGGACCGAACCTGACTGGTGTTACGCAGTGATCAAGAGCATTGTTCACGACCGACAGACCGGTCTTCTTGGAATTCACAACCCATGGTCAAGACCATAGGCATATCGATTCTCGGCTGTGGAGCGGTCGGTTCCGCCACCGCCGAGCTGCTCCTCAAGCGGCGCGCCGACTACGCCAAGCGTTGCGGCGTCGACCTTCAATTGCGATCGATCGTTGTGCGTGATGGCGGGAAACCCCGTCCTGCTGGCATCGACCCTTCATTGCTTACCACGGACATGCGTCGGGCCATTGAAGACACCTCGACCCATATCGTGATCGAGTTGATGGGCGGCACCACCGCGGCCCTCGACGCGATCGACCTGGCCATTCGATCCGGCAAAGATGTCGTCACCGCGAACAAGGCGCTACTGGCCTTGCATGGACCTGAGGTCTTCGCAGCAGCGCGAAGCGCGGGCCGATGCATCGCGTTCGAGGCGGCGGTGGGCGGTGGCATTCCCCTTGTTGAATCGATCCGGCGTGGTTTGGTCGCCAACGAAATTGAGGCAGTGCACGGGATTCTCAATGGGACCTGCAATTACATCCTGACTCGGATGTCCGACAGCAAGGTGGCCTATGCCGAGGCCCTCACGGAGGCGCAGCGCCTGGGTTATGCGGAGGCCGATCCAACACTGGATGTGGAGGGAATTGATTCGGCGCACAAGCTTGCCATTGTCGCGTCTCTTGCGATGCGTCGCGGATGTGATTTTGGGCGAATCTTGCATCGCGGAATTACGGACATCGAAGTGACCGACCTCACCGCGGGAGAAGAACTCGGTTTCGTCTGCAAACTTCTTGCCGCCGGACGACGCCACCGCGACGGTATCGATTTGAGCGTCCAGCCCACGTTCATTCGCGCGTCGCACCCACTTGCCAGCGTGCGCGGGCCTTTCAACGCACTGAGCTTG
>JADJRI010000023.1 GCA_016712275.1 Planctomycetota bacterium | reverse complement strand
GTCGTCGATGTCGCAGCCAATGATGAAACGCCGACGAAGACTTTCAACCCGACAGCCGTGTAACAGGGACACATATTTTGCAAAACGGCCTGTGGGTTCATAACACCAGTTGCGCGGCAAAGTTTAAGCAAGATGCCGACATTTTGATCTCGAACAATTTAGGCGGCGCCGTTGATCTGACAAACCCTCGAAATGTCGAATTGCTGGATGGATTGTTCCAGAAGGGGAGTTATTATGTAAATGCGACCGGTTCAACGATTCTCACAAATGGAACAGTTAGCATTCGATTCACGCCCGGCCAGTCAGGACCGGGTGGGGTGGTGCGTGCTCACATATACAAGAACGGTACTACTAGTGGCCACGGAGACAACCTCGATTTTCCGCCTGGCACGTCCTTTGACGATATCCTTGATGTTATTACCGCGCCATAGTTAGATTGATGCTATGAACAACAGAGTCAATACTGCGCTACATTGCCTGGCCATAGATATGCCGACGCACACGCCGGCGCTGGAGTCATATTGCGGTCTCGCTCGAAGAACTCTTCTGAATTTTCTAATCATTTGCCGCGAGCAGTATGGCGAGATAGTGACCATTTCCGATGAACTGTATGCTGCAGTATGGAAATCTCATTTTCGAGATGCGGATGGCCGATAGCCCGATCGCGATCCCTCCCGCATCGAATGAAACATATCAAATGTCCGTTACTTTACGCGCAATCAGTGGCACAAGCCTCGAGAAAATGAAATGGCCGCTTGGGCTCGTAATCGCGGTCGACCACGCGGCTATGTGATTCTAAAGTACTTATCGATTCAAAGAGGCCAAGCATATTGCGACTCGTTTCCGATCATGTCCCAAGCACAGTTTAAATGGATTGGTTTTGATCTGAATGAGCGTAATTCCACCTGGTCGGCACTGGCCAATATCGGAGACTGGCGAGGTCCTCAATATTTGCTAAACGCTTACGGCCTCTGCGAGAACATGGACCAGATGGTCACGCTCCGCGAACTATACTTTCAATCTAACGATCCCGATCGTATGGGGCCAGAGGATTATCAGACTTGGGGCCCAATAAGGACATCCTTTTTGGACGGGGCCGGTTATTGAACGATGGGAGTCTTGCCACGACTTCGCCCTCATGCTAAGATTGAATTTCTACGTCCATCTGCAGCGTCTTGGATATGTACCGATCCATTCGTGCACGCGATGTAGCCTACTAGAGCCAAACGCACCTGGCGGGGTCAAAAACGCGAATTCCAGCCAGAAAAAGTTCAACTGGTGTCCAGTCGCCCCGAGTCTGACTCATTTCAAGCCCTTCGATGAGTACATCGAAGGGCTTATTCACTTCATAGCAAAGAGTTGCGCCGTCGAGGACGAAGTTCGAAAACACGATTTCGAGCAGTTGGCGTTTTGCGGCCTCGACGCGCAGGCTTGCCGCTGCAATCCTGTCACGCAACTCCGTTGACTTGCTGGCAAACGTGTCGCCGTAGATTTCATCGAGCAAGCGCAGGTTGAGCAGCCGGTCCTGTTGCATCTGAAACTGCGTTGTCTCGCGTTGCGATACGTCGGATTGCGTGGATGCTTCGGCCCGCTCTCGTTTCGACCATTCGCGCAGTGCGTTCGAGAACCACGCCTGAACCGTCTCAGGCTGCCTTATGTTCCGGAAGACGGCCAGGACCTGTTCGTCCAGCTTTGCCTCGTTGAGTCGCGCCTGCGGAAGTCCCGGCGCAAGCTATTACATGGTGCAGCGGTAATAGACGTATTGCTTGCCGCTTGATTTCTTGGTGACTTGTTCGCCGGTGATGAGGTTGCCGCAATGGCCGCAGCGGATGAGACCGCCGGCGTAGGTCAGTTTATGCGAACGGTCGGTCTTGCCGCCGAGCAGGATTTGCACTCGGTCCCATGTCGTCCGATCGACGAGCGGCTCGTGCTTGCCCGGATACCACTGTCCGCCGTATTCGACATCGTCCAGGTAGCTGCGGTCGCGGAGAATCGCGTACACCGAGCTTCGTGGGAAGCGGGGAGACGAGGGACGGCACTTCAGCCCTTCATCGGCGAGGCGGCCGATGAGCTGATCGACGGTCAGCGGCTCGTAAGCGAAGAGGTGGAAGATTCGTTTGACAGCATTGGCCCGCACCGAATCGACTTCGATGATGCCGCGGCCGTCCTTGCGGATGTTCCGGTAGCCGTAGGGCGCGGCGCCGACGAACCAGCCCTCCTGCACGCGGCGGGCGTGACCTTCGCCGACATCAAACTCGACTACGACGGCAAGCGGCTGTCACTGCACGATTACTATCTCGCCAAGTCGGTCGATGCTCTGAAGCCCGGCGGTGTCATGGCCATGGTCACGTTGCATTTCACACTCGACAAGCAGAACGCCGCCATCCGCGAATACCTCGCATCCAAGGCTGACTTCGTCGGCGCGATCCGACGCCTTCGAGCGCGAAGGCACGGCCGTCGTCTCCGACATCCTGTTCCTGCGCAAGCGCGCCCGCGGCGACCCAGAACATCACGCTGATCCAGACTGGCTCGGCGTTGCCCCGCTGGAAATCGACGGCGTCGAAATCCCGAGCAACCGCTATTTCATTAATCACCCGGAGATGGTGATCGGCGAGTGGAGCCGGAAGGACACGCTCTACGGTGGGGAAGGGTACAGCGTCCGTGGCAACGGCGAACTCGCCGCGAAACTCAGAGATGCAATCCGCCAATTGCCGGAATTCGCGCCGACCCATACGGATCATGCGACCGAGCAACCCGCCCAGGAGTTTACGCCGCCGCCCGAGAAGCATATCAACGAAGGCAGTTTCTTCGTCGGAACGAACAGTTCGATCAATAAGCTTGTCAACAGCCAGGCCTTGACGGTCATGAATGGCGGAAAAATAATAAAGGCCAACGGCGCGCTAACCGGCACGAGGCTGGCGGCCCTGATCGGCCTGCGCGACTGCGCGAGGCGCGTGCTTCAATCACAAAACGAAGACTGGCCGGTAGAGCACCGAGAGGAAACGCGGCGCGAACTCAATCGCGTGTACGACCGTTTCGTCCGTACCTGCGGCCCGATCAACAAAACGACGTTCAGCGAAACCCGCGACGGCAGCGTCATCCGCCGTCGGCCCAATCCCGTCAAGTTCATCGAAGACCCCGACGCCATGCTGGTCATGTCGCTGGAGGAGTACGACGAAGTCACCTGCAAGGCCGCCAAGGCCGCGATCATGACCAAGGACGTGGTCGGCCGGACGCCGCCCGTGACGAACGTCGCCAGCGCTGAGGAAGGCTTGCTGGTGTCGCTGAACCAGCGGGGCAGGGTGGACCGGTCGTTCATCGCCGAGCTTTACAGCAAGACCGAGAAGCAGTTCGTCACCGACTTGGGCGACCTGATCTACCAAGACCCGGAATCGGAGTGTTGGGAGACCGCCGACGAGTATTTGTGAGGCAACGTCCGCCACAAACTGGCGGTGGCCGAGAGGGCCGGACCGACATTCGCAGGAAACGCCGAGGCGTTGCGCCGCGTGCAACCCAAAGACGTATTGCCCGGCGACATCGACGCCGAAGAACCCGTCACGGCCCGTATCCGCCGACGCTCGGCTGATCTTTCTACCGAACCAGTACCGTCCGACGATGCCGCTGCCGATTTCCATCCGAATGACTTCAAGTTGAGCACTCATTCCGACCTACCGTCCAAAGTTCATGTAAACTTGGACGGATCAATTCGCCTTCTGCAACAGCGGCGGTCGGAGCGTCCCCAACACCTGCTCAACCATGGAAACGCGGATGAATGGTCCGAAATGATGTCTTGCCTAGTCGCCGTTGAGAAAACGTGAAATTCAAGATTGTAGGGGAACACAACATCTTGATCCTATTGACATCGCATGGGGAAGCCGATAGGACTATTATATGGTTCTGCGCGTGCTCAATCTTGCGGTCGCTTGCTGGGCGCTTCATATCTCGCCCTCGTTGTGCTTGGCGGGTGTCCTGACTCACCCCTGCACTCCAACCACGAGCGGGGCAATCGCAACCACTTGCCATGGTGATCAGGATCACGATCAGCCTGATTCCGCTCCTGGGTCCTGCTCCCACGAGGACAACTGTAATTCCGATCCATGCCATGAGGGTCCGATCGTTAAGGATGGCGGCGACCAGACGCACTCTGTGCTGCCATTGCTTCCGGCATTGCCAGGATTCAATACGACGGAGTCTCGCTCGCGCCGCTCGTTCCTTGGCGCAACTCGGATGGCCCTCCCAATCGACCCCAATTGCCGCCCATCAAAGTGACCTTCCCTTTTAATCTGATTCCCCAATTGACCAGCCGTCAATCGTTCGGCATCGCCGAATGCGTTTTCGTATGCGCGTGCTTTTTCGCGCGGCTTCGTCAATTGGAGATTGATTATCTTGTGCCATGCAAGAGTCTATTGCTGCCGAATTCTTCTTCTGTTCCCTGTCGTTGTGATCATGGGCTGCGCGACCGTAAACGCCCGACGCGATTACCAACGTGCAGGCTCTGAGGTCGCGCGCGCCATCGGCCAGGCTCCGCTTGAAAACCCGGAAGATCAGGCCATCGCCGACGCCGCAATCGCGGAGTTGATGACTGACGGGCTTACTGCCGACGAAGCCGTGAAGCTCGCGCTGCTCAACAATCCCAGAGCGCGGGCGGTCTTGCTGCAGGTCGGCATGGCGCGTGCGGACGTGGTTCAAGCCGGCCTCTGGTCGAATCCGACTATCGGATTTTCGTTCAATCTGCCGACCGGGGGCGGATCTAATCAGTTCGGCATGAACCTGGCCCAAAACATTGCGGACCTGTGGATGATCCCATCGCGCAGCCGTGCGGCAAATCAAGACTTGGAACGGATGACACTCAGCGCCGCTCAGGAGCTGGTCTCCTTGGCGGTGGACACGAAAGTTGCATACTTCAACGCCCTGGCGGCTGATAGCGCACTTTCGATTGCGCAGGACAACGTGTCGCTGACGGAGGAGCTGCTTCGCATTACGAACGCTCGTCTGGAAGCGGGCACGGTCGGGTCACTCGATGTGAATCTCGCAAAGGGGCAGGCGCTTCGAGCCGAGGTCGATGCTCGATCGGCGCGATTGGAATCAGCAAGTTCACGCCGCACGCTGGCGGCGCTTCTGGGACTGACCACGTCGGCAAAAGAGATCTTGCTCAACGAGACGCTACCGATGCCTGTTGAGAGCGAACTGCCAGTAGACCGCTACGTGGCGACAGCGCTAGACTCGCGCCTTGATGCCCGCGCTGCTCGCGACGCGGTTGAGGCGGCTGCCGCCCGAGTCGAGCTTGAACTGGCGAGTGTCTTCAAGAACGTCGAGCTCGGATTCGAAGCGGAACACCAGGCACACCGGGCGCAGGGCGGGCGAAAGATTCTCGCCGATACGGCGAGATCGTCCATCGCAAACGGTCAACTCACCGCGCCCGAGATTCAATCGCGCGGCCAGCGAAATCTGGAAGATAG
Organism: Planctomycetota bacterium; assembly: GCA_016712275.1. GTDB lineage: Bacteria > Planctomycetota > Phycisphaerae > UBA1845 > UTPLA1 > JADJRI01. The sequence goes on along the minus strand of JADJRI010000023.1, from coordinate 7,633 downwards.
CCAGCGAATCGACGCCATTCTTGGCCCATCGCTGAGCTTGTCACTGCCCATTTTCGATCAGAACCAAGCGCAGATCGCCAAAGCCCGAATGAGCTACCTGGAAAGTAAGGCGATGCTGGAGGGCCTCGAACGGGGCATTGTGCAGGATACGCGCGAAGCTGCCGATCGCCTTGCGACTGCCTGGAACGTAGCGACCCTTTACCAGAATGAAGTCCTGCCACAAGCGCAGGAGACGCTCGATCTATCCCAGGCAACATATCAGGCGGGTCAGACCACGATTTTGAACGTCATCGATGCGCAGCGCTCGTTGCTGGAAACGCGTCGGGCGAACGTCGCAGCATTGCAGGCTGCGGCGAGCGCCATTGCTGAATTGGAACGGGCTACCGCACGTCCTGTGGATGAATTACTTGAACCGGCCGGGCCAACGACGCAGCCGACTGAAACGCAACCTTCGGGCGAGGGATAACAAATGCTATTTCAAGAAACAAAACGGTCTGGCGCTTCCTTGCCGATTGCCATCTCTGCAATCGGAATATGCTTGGCGAGCGGTTGTCAAATGGATGACTCCGGCAGTGGCGACGCTAGTGCCATTGCAACCGTTGTCGCGTCGCTTGGTGAGTTTGCGGCGTCGTTTGCAAGAAACTTACTGGCCGCCTGGCTGCTTTGAGGGTTCAAAACCTACGACGGCTGGATTGCCGTGGAGAGGCGATATGCTTCGAATGACAACAATCGGACTGTTATCTCAATTTCTGGGACGTGGGCGCAATGCAATTGCCTGGTGCGTCCTCATTGGAACTGTACTTTGCGCGTGCCTGACCGCATGCCGCGATTCTGGGTCGAATTCGGGCTCGGCGGCGGAGTCGGTCGCCGCGGCCGAAAGCGGCGGGCACGACGGGCACTATCACGGCGAGGAGGCGCACGTTGACGAAGTCACGCTGACCCGTGACGCAATCGACCGCTACGGAATCAAGGTAGAGACGGCCTCATTGTATCGGCTTGGACCGAGTTTCGTGGCTCCAGCCAGAGTCGCGTTCAATGCGGAGGCGATTGCGCATGTCGGTTCAACGCTGCCCGGCCGCGTAGTGGAATTGGCGGTCCGTCTGGGCGACGTGGTGACGAAGGGTGACTTGCTGCTGGTCGTGGAAAGTCCGCAGTTGGGCGAGGCTCAAAGTGATTATCTTCAAAACTGATCGCAGCCCAGTCGACGACCGCGACCGTGGACTTGGCAAAGAATGCGTTAGACCGCGCACAGCGGCTCTACGATGAAAACCGTGGCATCGCGCTGGACGAAGTGCAAAAGAGAGGTCGAATTCAAGGTGGCCTGCAGCATCGCTTCGCACCGCAGAGTCGACCGCGGTCGCGGCAGAAAACAAGCTTCATGTGCTCGGAATGACACAGGAGACGGTAACAGCGATTAAGGCATCCGGCGAGGTCAACCCGCCTTGATCGTGGCTCCGATTTCTGGTGAGGTGGTGGAGCGCGAAGTGACGCTTGGGGAGCTTGTCAGTCCCGAACGAGAAAAACTCCTCGTGCTGGCCAACATCGATATCTTGTGGGTGCTGGCCGACGCCCTGAGGCCCATTTGCCCGAACTTGCTCAGGGAGCCAAGGCGTGGATAAACGCTGGGAGCCTCGATCCACATAAGCACGAAGGTCAAATCTCCTATGTCGCCCATGATCGACCCGCACACCCGGACGGTCTCGGTTCGCGTGGCGGTGGAGTGTGAGGATCGCTCACTGAAGCCGGGCATGTTTGTGCAGGTCGAGATTGCCTCGACCGACCGTAACAATCCAGATCCTGCCCCCGTTGTGGCGGTGCCGGACATCGCGGTTCAAACCGTCGAGGGCGAGACATCGGTGTTCGTTCCTGTGCCGGGCGAAGAGAACACCTTTGCAAGGCGCGGTCTCAGTCGGAAAGGCCGTGGCCGGCTTGGTGCCGGTTTACCGCGGCCTGGCCGAAGGTGAAGCGTACGTCGCATCCGGAAGCTTCCTCCTGAAGGCGGACCTCGGCAAGGCGACCGCCGAGCACCAGCATTGAACACTGGCGAACGGCCGGAGACTCAAACGTGCTAGAAACCATCCTCCATTTTTCGATACGAAATCGTTGGTTGATCGTGTTGTTCACGATCATCGTCGCTGCTATCGGCGTCAATTCGCTGATCAAGTTGCCGATCGATGCGGTGCCGGACATCACCAACAACCAGGTGCAAATCAACACGGAGTATCCCGCACTCTCGCCTGTTGAAGTCGAGAAGCAGATCACCTTTCCCATTGAGGTGTCCTTCGCGGGTATCCCCGGCCTGCAATCCACACGTTCATTGTCACGCAACGGATTCTCGCAGGTTACCGCGATCTTCGACGACGACGTGGATATCTACTTCGCCCGCCAGCAGGTATTCGAACGGCTCAGTCAGGCGGGTGATAGCCTTCCTCCGGGAGCAGAGCCAGTCATGGGGCCGATCGCGACTGGCCTCGGCGAAGTATACATGTACACCGTGGAGTATGAGCATCCCGACGGAGAAGGTGCTCTGAAGACTGACGGAAGGCCTGGATGGCAGAATGATGGCTCCTACCTGACGCCGGAAGGTCGGCGGCTGCGTGGTGATGTCGAATTGGTGGCATATCTCCGGGAGGTCCAGGACTGGCTGATCAGCATGCAGCTTCGCACGGTTCCCGGTATTGCCGGCGTTGACTCCATCGGCGGCTATGTCAAGCAATACCACGTCCAGCCCGATCCAATGAAGTTGGTGAGCTATGGCCTGACCTTTAGCGACGTGATCGAGGCATTGGAGCGCAACAACATCAGCACAGGCGCGGGCTACATCGAGCACAAGGGAGAAATGTACATCGTCCGCGCAGCAGGCCGAATCAACACGCTTGAGGAAATTGAGTCTATTACGGTCGGTTCGCGAAACGGCGTACCCATCTACATTCGAGACATCGTTGCTGCCGGCGGCGTTCGCATCGGGCGCGAATTGCGAACCGGATCAGCGAGCGAGAATGGCGAGGAGATTGTCGTCGGCACCGCCATCATGCTTCTGGGGGAGAACAGCCGAACGGTGGCTGCCGCCGCGGACGCAAAGTTGGCCGACATTCAACGAAGTTTGCCGCCCGGCATCCGCGCCAAGACGGTTTTGAATCGTACCAAGCTGGTTGATGCCACGATTCGCACGGTCGAGAAAAACTTGGTCGAAGGTGCGATCCTGGTCATCGTGGTGCTGCTGCTGCTTCTCGGCAACTTCCGGGCAGCGCTGATCTGTGCCCTGGCGATTCCCCTGTCGATGCTCTTTGCTGCCATCGGTATGGTGCAGAACAAGGTGAGCGGAAACCTGATGTCGCTTGGTGCCATCGACTTTGGTCTGATTGTCGACGGCGCCGTCATCATCGTCGAAAACTGTATCCGTCGGTTGGCGGAGGAGCAGCACGCCAAAGGCCGCCTGCTGACGCTCCAAGAGCGTCTCCATATTGTCTTCGAAGGCAGCAAACAGGTGCGTAGCGCGACGGCGTTTGGAGAGGCGATCATCACAGTTGTGTACGTGCCAATCCTCACGCTGACCGGCGTTGAGGGAAAAATGTTTCACCCGATGGCACTCACCGTCATTTTCGCGTTGGCTGGAGCGTTCGTACTGTCGCTGACCTTTGTGCCGGCGATGGTAGCGATACTGGTGCGGGGGCGGGTGAAGGAAAAGGAAGTATTCGTCATTCGGTGGGCAAAGGCAGCGTATGAGCCCGCAGTTCGTTGGGCGTTGAGGGCACGATGGGCAGTGGCAGGCGTTGCTTTTGTGATCTTCGCGGCGTCGCTGGTTCTTTTCAACACACTAGGGCAGGAATTCGTTCCAAGGCTGGATGAGAAGGACTTGGCGATGCACGCATTACGCATCCCGAGCACGTCCCTCGCACAGTCGCAGGAAATGCAATGTGATGTAGAGCGTGTGGTAAGTGCGTTTCCTGAAGTCGCCTTTCTTTATTCAAAGATCGGTACCGCCGAAATGGCGACGGACCCGATGCCGCAAAACGTCGCGGACACATTCGTCATTCTCAAGCCCGAAGAAGAATGGCGCAGCGAGGCCGAATTGGACAAACTGATCGCGGCGAAATCGGAGGAAATGGAGCGAATTGTGGGCCACGGCGAGGAAGAAGACGCACACGGAGGCGAGGAGGGCGGACATGGCGAAGTCGTAGCCATAGGTCACAAGGGCAAGCTGCTCAAGCTCATCGAACTGAGCGTCAAGGCCTTGCCGGGAAACAATTACGAGTTCACGCAACCCATCGAAATGCGTTTCAACGAACTGATTGCCGGCGTGCGAGGCGACGTGGCGGTTAAGGTTTACGGCGACAATTTCGATTCAATGCGAAAGACGGCCGACCAGATACTGGCTGCCCAAACCATTCCCGGCGTGGCGGACGCAAGAGTCGAACAGACAAGCGGCATGCCGGTTCTAACGGTCGAAATCGACCGAGCGGCGATGCGCGTTACGGGTTGACCGTTGCTGATGTACAAGACGTTTTGGCTGTGGCAATCGGTGTCGAGAAGCGGGCCTGGTATTTGAGGGTGACCGCCGATTCGACGTGATTGTCCGGCTCCCCGGAAACACTTCGCGCCCAACCGCAGACGCTTGAAAACTTATGGATACCACTTCCGCCCCGCGACGATGACATCGAGGATGTTCGCCTTGCGTCGGCCTCCGCAGTTGACCGGCATCATGCCGCCGCCGACGCGCATGGGGTTTATCCCTCTCGGCGACGTTGCGAGAATCGACGTCACTGAGGGAACCAATCAAATCAGCCGAGAAAACGGAAAGCGACGCGTGTTTGTTCAGTGCAATGTGCGGGGCCGCGACCTTGGCTCGTTCGTGGCAGAGGCACAGGCAAAGGTCAGAGCGATCTCACAGCCATCGGGCCAATGGATTGACTGGGGCGGACAGTTCGAAAACCTCGTTGCGGCCACACGCCGGCTTGCTGTGGTCGTTCCGATTTGCTTCTTGCTTATTTTTATTCTCTTATTCAGCACGTTCAGGAGCGCAAAGTACTCGTTGCTCGTGTTCAGTGCGGTTCCGCTCGGCCTTACTGGCGGCATCGTCACGCTTTGGTTGCGCGATATGCCGTTTTCAATCTCGGCTGCCGTCGGCTTCATTGCGCTGTCCGGCGTCGCTGTCTTGAACGGCCTAGTAATGGTCACGTTCATCAACCAGCTTCGCCAAGAGGGCATGGCGCGGGATCAGGCCATTATCCACGGTTCGTTGACGCGGCTCCGACCGGTCCTCATGACGGCACTCGTCGCATCATTGGGATTTGTGCCGATGGCGGCTGGCAACCGGCACCGGTGCCGAGGTTCAGCGACCGTTGGCGACGGTCGTTATTGGTGGCTTGGTGACAAGCACGTTTCTTACGCTGCTCGTTCTTCCGGCGCTCTATCGAATCTTTACTGGATGGGATCCCAGCGGTGCACCAAGTCCGGTTCCTCAGAAATGGGAGGAGCCCGACGCAGGGTCGTTGGACACAGAACGTGACTCAGAGACTTCGGCTGCCGGACATCCGTCCGAGCGAGCCAAGGTCGAGGATGATTTACGCGATTCAAAGGGAAAGGGCTGAGGCGGGTGCGACGGTGTGCTCGCCAGGCATTCGTGGTCATTTGGCACTTTGCTAAGGAAAAGTCATGCGAAACGTCAGTCTGAAAGGCGTCATTGTGGGTCTGATTCTGGGTGTCGGTTTGACCGCCTGCGCCCGCGAATATCTTTGCAGCCCGGAACCGCCCAACCGGTCAAGAGTGAGACACAATACTTCGTAACCGGCGAAGGGGATGATGCTCACCTGTGGGTTCGCGAAGGAACCAAGCTTCGCTGTGTCGGACACGGCGAATGCAAGACTCACGGCGACCACAAGGGACATGATGACGATCACGCTGGCCACGACCATGACAAGGAAAAGGCGAAACCATAGGCGCCGGCGAGGCGCGAAACAGGGCGCGCGCCCTACGCTGAAACCAACAAGCGTACGCGGTCTAATTGCCTGGACAATTCCGTTCGTGGCAAGCGCGGCGGCTCGTCGACCGGCTTCTGTACCACGACATGGCCAGCCACCGCGTGGTACGGCCATTGGTATTTCCCACTTCAGGGAATCATCATGGCGGCATTTGTCACGATATCAGCGATCTCAGTTCCGATCGTGTGGTGCCAGATGAGGCGAAAAGGCGCGAAAGTGACGGCGGAGCGATGCGATGAAATCTTGGGTCATGGGGTTCTTAGTGTCAGTTGCTGGCGCAGCATTCATTACCGGGTGCGCACCCGGACGAGTTGACCTATTCGATTCCGGCCTGGTTCGACTGGAAAAGGTTCCCGATAAGCGCGGCTACTATCGTGATATTCACGCCTATTCGAATGGTGATGGGATGCAAGTCGTCGGACACGTTCGCCGATCGATCCAGCCGGCACACATGCATGTGGAGGTCCAAGACTTGGCCGGCAAGACGATTGAGAGAGCTAGGGCGGAGGTTCGTGGCATTTTGCGGAGCTCACGAGCTCGCCACGCGCGTTTTGAGGTTTTACTACCCGTGCCGCTATCCGACGGTATTGTCGTACGAATTCGGCATCATGTCGGTCGTTGCGATGATACCGACTCCCGAGAAATCGATAGCGCTAGATGAACGGAATGGAGTTTGAAATTGTCCATTGCATCCACGCAATTTCGCGTTACAGGCATGGACTGCCCCGACGAAATCGCGGAGCTGCAGCAGTGCCTGGCTGTGGATGGTGTCGATGACCTGTCGTTCAATCTGATGCAGTCGTCCATGACGGTTGAACATGATCCCGCCCGAATCGACGTGGACGAGATCATCCGACGGGTTCGGACTACGGGCATGAAGGCATCGGCCTTGGAGGACTCATCCACGGGGCCGAATGACGCGCGAGCTCCGTCTCCCAAGGGCCCGTTCTGGATGGCTGTGACTTCCGCCACCGCAGCGGCCATCGGCGCTGCGTTTTCGTTGGTTCCCGCAAGAATGATTCTTCATGTCCCGTGGCCGGCGGCGATAGCATACACACTCGCCATCGCCGCTGCCTGGCGATTCGTCCTTCCCAAGGCATGGTCTTCGCTGCGTCGGCTACGCCTCGACATGAATGTGCTGATGACGGTGGCGGTCATCGGCGCGGTCGGACTCGGCGAATGGCTCGAAGGTGCAGCCGTCGCTGTTCTCTTTGCTATTTCCCACCTGCTGGAAACGTGGAGCGTCAACCGGGCACTTGATGCAATTCAATCCCTCATGGAACTCGGTCCGGAACAGGCCGGAGACTTGCAAAGAGGATGGGATCGGACCGCGAACTCGCGGTTGGGGACGTAGAAGTTGGACCGAATCATCATTCGTCCTGGTAAGAAGCTTCCGCTTGATGGCGAAGTCGTGGAAGGTGAAACGACCGTCAATCAAGCCCCAATCACCGGGGAATCAGCTCCGGTTGACAAAGGCACCTGGTGACGAGGTCTTCGCCGGTACCGTAAACCAGGACGGCGCGGTCACCGTCAAGGTCACGAAAGCGACCGGCGACACTGTGCTTGCGGGCGTTATTCGTCTGGTAGGGCAGGCTCAGTCTCGCCGTTCTCGGTCCGAGCAATTCGTCGCGGACGTTCGCTCGGTATTACAC
>JADJRI010000022.1 GCA_016712275.1 Planctomycetota bacterium | reverse complement strand
CAATGGGCATCGAACGCGCGCCAAAGTGCTTGTCGCCGTGCAAGGCTGTGAATTGGTATTTCATGTCGCCGCGAAAGCCGGCATCTGGGGAAAGTATGACGACTATCACCGGGCGAATGTCGTAGGGACCGGCCATGTCGTGGAATCGTGCCGGAAATTTGGCATTCGCAAGCTTGTCCATACCAGTTCACCCAGCGTGGTGTTTCATGGTAAGGACATTGAAGGCGCCGACGAGAGCCTGCCTTATGCATCGCATTTTGATGCCCCCTATCCCAAGACCAAGATGATCGCGGAGAAGCTAGTCTTGGATGCAAATGACAACCGACTCGCAACCGTCGCGCTCAGGCCACACCTGATCTGGGGGCCGGGCGATCATCATCTTGTTCCGCGCATCATCGCCCGCGCGAAACGACTGCGCCGCATCGGCAGAACAAATAAACTGGTTGACAGTGTGTACATTGATAACGCCGCCGACGCACACGTGTGTGCGGCCGAACGCATCGATATCGGGTCAACTGTGGCCGGCCGGGCCTACTTCATTACCAATGGAGAACCGCGTCCGATCTGGGATCTGGTCGGCGGCATTCTGGCGGCTGCGAATCTGCCGCCCGTGACCAAGAATGTATCCAGCGGCATGGCCCGGCTTATCGCCTCAGTGTGCGAAACGGTGTATCAGACATTTGCAATTCGCCGCGAGCCACCACTGACCTGTTTTCTGGTGAAGGAACTATCGACATCGCATTGGTTTGATATTGGTGCGGCCCGACGCGACCTGGGCTATGAACCCGGCGTTTCAATCGAGCAGGGGCTTTCGCAGTTAAGGGATTGGCTGGCGCTGAATTCGGCCACAAAAAAATAGAGAGTTGAATCCGACCTATTCTTCAAATGCGCTCATGGCTGCGCCGACCAGCCCGGCATCGCTACCCAGTTTCGCCAGCATGATGGCCGGGGGCGTACCGAAATTCGTGGAAAAGAACTTGGCGACCTGTAGATTGACACCGTCAATCAGATACTGACCCGCCTCGCTCATTCCGCCGGCAAATGCAATGCAATCCGGATCAAATACATGTTGAAAATTGACGCATGCAATCGCGAGATATTTGCAACTTTCCATCCAGACATGCTGAGCCACGGAATCACCTGGCTGCGCAGCCGCAACAATGTCGGCCGATGTCAATTGGCCATGTCCATTTTGCTTTGCCCGAAGTACGGATTCCTGTCCCGACTCCAGAGCATCGACGGCGCGCTGTGCGGTTGCCGGCGCGGAGGCATAGGCTTCAAGGCAGCCAGACTGCCCGCAACCGCAGCGCCTGCCGTCGGGATGAACGATCGTATGCCCCAACTCGCCCGCATTGCCCCTGGAGCCCACATAGAGCTTTCCGTTCGCGATAATGCCACCGCCAACCCCCGTACCCAGCGTCAGCATGATAAAATTACGGCGTCCAATGCCGGCACCGCACCTGAATTCGCCAAGTGCCGCATTGTTGGCATCGTTGTTGAGGGTGATGGGCCAGTTCAGTTTGGCGCCCAGCTTGGCCACGAGAGGAACATCTCGCCAGCCGTCAAGATTGGGAGACGAGAGAATCACGCCATCGCGCTGGCGAATCATTCCAGGCGATCCGACGCCGATTCCAAGCGGCGGCTCATGTCGATGAGCGGCATGGTCCGCAAGGGTGCGCGCCAGACCGGCCATTCGATCAATCACGGCATCCACGCCCTCGGAAGCATGGGTGTCGATCGATGTGCGATGCAGAATCTCACCCTTTGACGAAACGATGCCGCCTTTGATCGCCGTGCCGCCCAGGTCTATTCCGATGGCCAAGGACATCAACTTCCCCATTCCATGGGCCGGCATTTCGCCGTAAGACCCACAACTCGATCAACGGTGCCCCCGCACAACTAAGAAGTCGGAAGCATGAAGTACCGTCTCGTATTCTCCGACGAGAGCGTCGCCAACTCTTCGAAATTCATGCCGCGTTCGTTCGCAATTCGCCGGGCCGTGTGAACCAGATGCGCCGGCTCATTCGGCCGAACGCTTCTGACCGGCTCGGGAGATAAATAGGGCGAATCCGTTTCCAGCATGATTCGATCAGCCGGCAACATACGAGCCACCTCGCGCAGTTCATTCGACTTCTTGAACGTAACCACACCGGTCAGCGAAAGCCAGTAGCCCGCCTCAAGTATTTCGGCAGCTTCCCGGCTTGTGCCTGTGAAACAATGAAATACGACCCCTTTGAGGCCGGTTATGGCGCGAAGCTCACTCATCACGTCCGCATGTGCTTCGCGGCAATGAATGACGATCGGCTTCCGAGCCTGTACCGCCAATTCGAGCTGCCGCCTGAATACACGCAATTGCGATGGGCGATCCGAAAAGTCGTAGTGATAGTCCAGCCCCATTTCACCCACGGCCAACACATCCGGCCGATTGACGATTGAAGCCAGTTCGGAATCCCAGTTCGCGGTCACCTTGCCGGCTTCATGGGGATGGATGCCCGCAGCGACATGCACCGAGGGATGACGCTGGCTCAAGTCTCATCGCACGCCCCGCGTCCACCAGATCGGTGGCGATCGTTACAAATTCCGCGATCCCGGCGGCGTGGCCCCGTGCAATGACTTCGTCGACGGACTCGAATAGCGATTCGGGAAGTGAGATGGCAATGTGAATCGATCAATGACGTCATGCTTTGCGACATTTCTTATTTGCACCATCGAGTCGGCAAAAACGCTTCAATAAAATGGCGTATCTTCGGCTCGCCGGATTGCGGCATGACCACGCTCACCACGTCGAATCGACAGGCGATATCGGGTTCCCTTTTTGAGGACAACCAGGCGCGAGCCGTTTTTTCGATCTGCCGCATCTTCGGCGTATTTACGTGCACTTCGGGATCGGCCTCGGAATCGGTCGACAACGTTTTGACTTCAACAAAGACGACCACTTCACGGTCGCGGGCAATGATGTCAATTTCGCCCAGCGGGCATTTGTAATTTCGCTCGATGATTTTGTAGCCGGGCGCTCTTCAGGAATCTCGCGGCCGCCTGCTCGCCCGCCCTACCTACATCTCGGCGAAAGAAATTCATGACCTTGGAATCCCGCGACTGGAGCAGAAGGCTGTTTGAATAAGGCCGTCCGCAAATGCAAAAAGGGGCGCGGCACATTCAAGCGCCGCGCCCCTGTAATTTACGCGATTATTCAAATGCCTGCGAATTAAACGCCGGCCGGTTCGGCTTCCATCGTCCGACTGGGCCGAACGGCAGGGGCATCGCCCGAGACGCTTTCGGCCTCTGTGCCGCGCGCGATATTCTTTCGTTCGCGAAGGCGGCGAGACTTGCCCACGCGATCGCGGAGATAGTAGAGCTTGGCGCGACGGGTCTTGCCCTTCCGCTGCACCTTCACATGGGCGACACGCGGTGAATGGAGGGGGAATACGCGCTCGACGCCCTCGTTGTTCACGATGCGTCGAACGGTGAACATCGCACCGACCCCGATACCGCCGCGACGGGCGATTACGGTGCCGATGAAGGGCTGGGTGCGCTCCTTGGTGCCTTCGATAATTCGAACGCCGACTTCGACTTCGTCGCCGATTTCAAAGCTGGGGATTTCCGTTTTGACCTGAGCCGCTTCGACGGCGGCGATGTATTTATTTTTCATGGTTCACTGCTCCAATCGGCCTCATCGGCGATCGTCATCGAAATCGTCTTTTCGCGGCGACGGAATCAGGTCCGGTCGTCGCGTCCGCGTTCGCCTGAGCGCTTCTTCGCGCCGCCATGCCTTAATTCTGGCGTGGTCACCGCTCATCAGCACATCGGGAACCGACATTCCCTTGTAATCTCGCGGCCTTGTGTACTGCGGATACTCCAGCAGGGCCGCGGACGACGCCATGTCGTCCGATTCATTTTGATTCGCCGGGTCGAGCGGCCACGAGGAAAACGACTCTTCGTGTGCCGACGTCTCGTCACCCAAGGCCCCCGGCAGCAGTCGCACGACCGCGTCCGTCAGGACCATTGCCGCCGCCTCGCCGCCGGAGAGGACGTAGTCGCCGATGGAAATCTCCAGGGGCGAAAGTCCGATTCGGATTCGTTCGTCGAATCCTTCGTAATGCCCCGCGATCAACAACAGCCGGGGCAGCTCGACAAGCCTTCGAACCATGTTCTGCGACAGTCGCTCACCCTGCGGGGTCAGCAAAATTCGCGTTGCGGGAAGCAGGTCGAGTTTTTCAACCGCCTCAACCGCATCGAACACCGGCTGGCACATCAGCACCATTCCGGGACCGCCGCCAAACGGTCGGTCATCCACTTTGCGATGCGTGTCGGTGGTGAAATCGCGAAAATTGTGACACGCGATTGTCACGCTTCCGGCTCGCCTGGCCCTGCCGAGAATGCTTCCGTCAAAAAACGGCTCACACACCTCCGGGAACAGGGTCAATACGTCAATTCGCATGAGCCGTGCGTCACACCTTGGCGACGGGCTTCTTGGGCGCGCTTGATTCCGTGGGTTTTCAGGAGCGCGTCGACGGTCGGGCTAACCTTTGCGCCAACCGAGAGCCAGTGCTCAATCCGCTCGCGTTTCAAGGAAACCTGTTTGGTTGGATCCTTCATCAGGGGATCGACGAAACCCAACTCCTCGATAAACCGTCCATCCGACGGGCAGCGTTCATCCGCAGCGCGCAGACGAAAGAATGCCCGATGCGAGCGACCCAACCGCGTCAATCTCAACTTTACTGCCATTCCGTAGCCTCTTACTTCTTTGTCGGCCGCACTTTGCGACCCGGTATCCCACCCGCACGGCGCGGGTCAACCGCGCAGCAAAGCTGGAGGGAAACCCCCATTTATATCAGAATCGCTGACTTCTTCAACCCCGTTTGGACGACCTATTTTAGGGATTTCGAAACCGAGTTTGCGTGGTTGAAGTATACCCGGAAATTGATCGTAAGTAGAATCAAATCAGAAACTTCCTGAAAAATCGACACATGGGAGCCCTATCTTGTCTCATAACTCCACCCGTAATCTGATCGACGTGGCGGCCGGTCGAAAACCGGCGGATTTCGTGCTGAAAAACGGTCGGATTGTGAACGTCGTTTCAAACGAAATTCACAAGGGCGACATCGCCATCGTCGGGGGGCGAATCGCCGGCATTGGCACTTATCGGGCCGATCGGACGGTTGATCTTGGGGGAAAGCACATTTGCCCCGGATTCATTGACGCGCATGTACATATCGAATCCTCGATGCTGGCAGTTCAGGAATATGCCCGTGTCGTTGCGGCGTGCGGCACGACGGCTGTCGTGGCCGATCCCCATGAATTCGCCAATGTCATGGGAATCGAAGGCATTTCGTATGTGCTGAAAACCTCTGAGGGCGCGCCGATACGCGTCTATGTAACGCTCAGTTCCTGTGTTCCGGCCAGCCCATTGGAGTCGGCCGGGGCGACGCTGGAGGCCGATGATTTACGTCAGTTTCTGAGCCACCCGCGTGTCGTGGGCCTGGCTGAAATGATGAATTATCCCGGCGTCATCAATGGAGATGCCGGAGTTTTGGCAAAGCTGTCGATGTGCGAGGGGCGGATCATCGACGGCCACGCGCCCTCTTTGTCGGGCAACCTTTTAAACGCATACGCCGCATCGGGAATCATGAGCGATCATGAGTGCATTCGAGCGGAAGAGGCCGCCGAAAAACTGCGGCTCGGACTTTCGATCATGATTCGCGAAGGTTCACAAACCCGGAATCTCGCGGCGCTTCTGCCGTTGGTAACGCCGGCGACGGCCGATCGATTCATGTTTTGCACCGATGACAAGGACGTTCGCGATCTGATCGATGAAGGTCACATCGACTACATGATTCGTACGGCGATCGCCGGCGGGCTCGATCCCATATTGGCGATTCGACTGGCGACATGGAACACGGCGCGATACTTCCGCATGCATGGCGCGGGTGCGATTCTGCCTGGCTATCGGGCGGACTTGGTCGTGCTTGACGACTTGAAAACATGCAAAGTGGCGGATGTTTATGTCGATGGCGTGAAGACGGTTGAAGGCGGCCGATGCATTTCGCCGACGGTCAGACTCACCGGTAAGGACGGACGCGACACAGTACATATTAGTAAGCTATCCAAATCCGATACTCGCATCGTTGCCGACCAAAGTCATTCCAGGAAAATTCACGTCATCGAAGTGCTCGACAATCGCATTGATACGGAACGCAGCATCGTTGAGGGGCCGTTGTAAACGGCGAATTGGTTGCCGACTTGAACCGCGATCTGGCCAAGATGATGGTCGTCGAACGGCATCGGGCCAGCGGTGAAATCGGTCGCGGGTTTGCGCGAGGCTTCAAGCTCCGCTGCGGCGCCATCGGCAGCAGTGTGGCCCACGATGCACACAACCTTATTGCAGTTGGAATGAATGATGACGACATCCTAGTGGCCCTAAAAAGGTTGCAAGAATTGCAGGGTGGCTGGGTTGTGGTGAATGGCGGCCGCGTTTTGGCGGAAGTGCCGCTGCCGATTGCCGGTCTGGTGACTGATGCGCCCGCGGAAACGGCTGCCGAGCAATTGCGAGTATTGACTGAAGCAGCGCGCGGGCTTGGATGCGAATTTGCCCAGCCGTTTATGTGCCTGGCGTTCTTGAGCCTTTCGGTGATCGGGAAGCTCAAGTTGACGAATCTGGGACTCGTCGATGTCGAACAATTCAAAGTTATTCCGCTGACCGCGGAGTAGAGAATTCGCCATTCTCAATGAGATAATCCGACCATTCCCGCCAAGGCTGCCCACGGCGGTAGATCGTCGCTGGACCCGCGCGCGACTGGCCTCCATAATTCTTCCGGACCCATCGCTTGAGCGGCGCGAGCAGCCGACCTTCGAGCATGGGGTGCTCGCTCACCGGTTCTTCCAAAAACGAGAAGGCCGGCTGGACTTTCACAAACGGCCCCTCAGAAGAACTCTCCAGGACGATGCCGGTATGATCGAAAATAAATTCGGGAGGATCGGCCTTGAGTCGGGCCAACAGTTGATCCATCGGCGGACTGAGGCGATAGGACTTGCCCTTGAAGAGGACATCCGCATTTGAAAATTCCAACGGTGTCACGCGATTGGCGTAATACGAAACGGCATAATCCGGCGGCCAGATCATGACATGATCGTCGGCTATCGTGTTTTGATCGATGGCCTTAACAAGTTGCGAAATACGACGCCGTTGAGAGGCATAAGCGCCATTGTCCGTGTCACCCTTGAATGTGAAACGGAGATGATCCTTTATTGGAAAGTAACCCATGATGACTGAAAGCAGGCAGACAAGCCGCGTGGCGGCGGAAGCCCTGCCATTTCCAATCAGCACCAAGAGTGATGCCATCAGTACGGCACATGGCGGCGCCGCCTGCAACAGATAATGTCCATATCCGTGTGGCGCGAGAATGGAAGGAACCAATGCCGCCGCGGCGTACAAGCCGACCAGGGTCAGGCCGATCCGCTGAAATTCCGCCTTGGGCGACATTGGATTCGAGTTGCTCTTTCGCATCAGGAGACCGCTTCGCAAGACCGCAAACAGCATGATCAGGGCCGGGCCGAATAGAATCAGTCCAAGTCGAAATGACTGGCCGACAGATCGCCAGTGTTCGGCCGTCAGCAGCCTAGATCCCTCGACGGTCGGAGACGCCGCTCGAAAGACGTCGTAGAGCAAGACTTGATCGACAAATCCGCTCCAACTTCCCGTGACCCAGAGCCAGATGGCCACGGGCAGCCAGATGACCGCGAATCCGGCCCAGATCAGACCGACGAATCTTCTGGCTTCGGAAAATTTCCTGCCCATTACCCGACACGACCAAAACGTATGCACGGTCGAAGCAGCGAGCATGGCGATGCCAGTTTGTTTGAATAGGCCGGCCAGGCCCATCGCCCCCCCCGCCGCCAGCCAGACCCAGCGGGAATTTGCCGACTTTTGACGGCTCGACAGCAGTATCCAACAGGCCGTCATCTCAAACAACGCGACGAACTTCTCAACGTTGTTACCCCAATCGGCGATGATGCGATGGCAAAAGACGAGACTTAAGAGCATCGTCGCCAACGCGGAACACAGGGCGGAACCGAATAAGCGGGCCACTTTGTAAGACACGACGAGTACGGCCAGCGAAACGGCCCCATCCAACCAAACCAGCGCATCAACTGCAAATCGCCCAAACAGTCCCTCAACCGCCGCAAACACATAGTAGACGCCGGGTGGCTTGCTCTCCCATAAGTCTCGATAAGGCAGCGCGCCATTCAGAATGCGCCCACCGATGTAGGCCCACATTCCTGTGTCGGTCTGCAGCGGGATATTCGCCCAACACAGGCGGGTCAGAATGACATGGATGAAAGCGATAAACAGACAAATCAGCCCGGCGCTGCCCAGCGATTTTTCCCACTTTGGAACCTGTAACTGGGAATTTGCCGGCTCATGGCTCATCGACACCGGCCTCCAAATCGTAACTTTTCGTGCCAATCAGTTTTCCGGCATTTTTTCGGAATAATTCGTCGCTCAATGACAATATCCGGATAGCCCCCACCGCGACCTGTTCGGCACGAGGCGTGGAGGCCCCTTTTTTGTTCCAACCTGGCTCAGCCTGTTTGAAGGAGGTATCGATCATGTCTCGTCCGCAGGTATTTTGCAGAATGCTGATTGTCGTTTTATCACTGGCCGGCAGCACTTTGCCGCTTCACGCGGCCCTGGTCAATGAGCCCGCCGAGTCGCCCGAACTCTACCGCGCTTACTTCCTCGAACACCAGAGCAAGGATTACGCGCAGGCTCGAACACTCTATGACAAAATCCTCCAATCGGGGCTTTCGCCTGAAGCGGTGCGCGTCGCGCAGGCGGGGTCAGATCGCTGTCGGGATCAACTCATCGCGCAAAACTTCGCCAGCGTCATGCCGAGCGACGCGATTGCCTATGTCGAAGTTAAGCGACCCGGCGAGATTCTTCGCCAACTGGCCGGCATGTTGGGCTTGAGTGAGAAATCCGTGAAGGAAGCATTGGGTTCGCGCCCCAGCATCCAGTCGAACATTCCATTCCACGTGCCCAGCGAAATCGTTATCAGTCCGGCTGTATTCGATGCCTTGGCGTCCTTCGGTGGGATGGCGGTGGCCGTTACCGATTTAGACTTCGAAGGAGACAAGCCGCCCGCCGCCGTGGCTGTGATCCATTTTGGCGATGTCACGATGATGAAGGGAATTTTGGAAACGGCGTTTCAATTTGCTCCGACCGCGGAAAAAATTCGCGCGATGCCGACATTTGGCACGCACTTGCCTGAAATCGGAGAAGTGACGGGCGTCCTCACGGAATCGCTTTTCATTGTTGGAACCGGTCGTGGGTTGGTAGAAGGCGTGGTCGACCGCATTCAGGGGCGCTCAAAAGAGTCGCTGGCGACCAGCGAGCAACTGAAAGACTCGTCCGATGCCCGCCTTCATGGAACACTTTTCGGATTTGTCGACCTTCAAAAGTGCATGACCGCCGTCAAACAGCAGATCGACGACCGCGACCGCGATGACTTCGCCAAGGTGAATGCCTTTGCCGATCTGGATAGTTTGCGATGGGTGACCTTTTCGCTGGGCGTCGATGATGGCATTCTGGGCGCGCAAGTCGCCGTTAGACTGGCCGACGATCACCACAGCCTCGTTTACAACTTCCTACGACTGACACCGATGAGCCGGAATTGCCTGAGAAAAGTTCCGGCAGATGCGGCCGCCGTCTTCGGAATTGGACTGAATCCGGCGGTGGAGACCGGTTCTTCGAAGTCGGTGGCGCGCAACGACAAATCGACCGTCGCCATTTCCGGTTTCGACATCGGCCGCGAGTTTTTCGGCAATATTCAAGAATTGTGCGTTTACGTTGTGCCGGGGCCGATGGGTCAAATCGGAAAGGGCCGAAGGGCCGATCCGGTGCCGAATATCGGCGCGGTGATGGCCGTGAACGATGTGAAAAGTCGCGTGCGGCGCTGTGGAACGAGATTCTAAAGTTGCCGGGGCTGCTTGGCGGCGACAAGCCGGTGGAACCGCAATCGGTCCGCATCGGCGGCACCGAGGCGATTGCGTATGAAATCCCAGAATTGGGTAAGGTCTACCTCAGCGAACTGGACGGCTGCATCGCCTTCGGACTGACACGGACGGCGCTCAAGGCGACGGTTCGCGCCCATGAGAAAAAGAAGTCGATTCTCGATGACGACGCCCTTGGATTGGTTGTGTCGCGCATGTCCAAGGACACGAGCATCATGTTCGCCGCGCATGTCGGACGGATGGCACAGGTCGCGACTGGCGTAAACGATGTCGAAGTCGCGATGGTTGCAAACCCGGTGTCGCAATTGTGTCGCGACACAATGACCTGGTTTGCCGTCAGCCAATCGACCAACCAGTTTTCCGTAAAGTTTGCGATTGCCGGTCTGCCGAGAATCAACGACGCGCTCAAGCAGTTCGGCCCGGTCATCAACGCCGCGACCGGCACATTTGCGCCCTCCGCCGGCCGGCGATATGAACTGGCCGAAGATTCCGACGAGGGCACCTCCGAAGCCAAGACGGCAAAGAATGCAAAGGACAAAAAGCCGAAGGAAGCACTCTAAATCCAAACTGCGCGAACCAACCGAGTTTGCGACAGTTCAAGACACTCCACGACACTCCACGGGAGCGCCCCGACCCACTCGGCCGGGGCGTTGTTTATTTCCTGCAAATCGACACATTCAACGGAATCAGCATGATTCCGATTCGATTGCATGCCGGCTTCGATGCCCGATTCCACTTGCGGCGTGGACGGAATCGGCGCACTGCGTTATACCTGTTTTGCCCGTCGAGACCGGCAGGAGGGGCTTTGTCGGCGACGTTGCTCTGTCAATATCGGAGTCACACTTATGAAGATTTGTCGTGTTGCCGCACTGGTTGGTGCTTTCATCGCATGTCCCGTCGGTTTTGCCCAATCTCCAATTCCCTGGACTCAACTTTCGCTCTCCACGTCAAACGTGGATGAGGCGCGCAAGCAAAACCCGAATCTCGATGGTCGGGGCATTGTCATCGCAGTATTGGACACCGGCGTCGACATGGATGTCCCGGGTTTGCAGACCACGACAACCGGCGAAATGAAGGTCATCGACGTACAGGATTTCTCGACAGAGGGCGATGTGTCCATCGCCCGTGCCACCTGGAACGAAGGAGGCGATCACATCGTTCGGTACGACGCGGACGGCAAGCCGGAATTGTATGTTCCGCCCGCCGCTGAAAGTCGCCCGGCCGGCACGACCATCTGGTTCGGCGTTCTCGAAGAAAAGCTGTTCCAGAACTCAAGTGTTCCCGACATGAACGACAATGGAAAGAAGGACGATTTGTTTGGCATCTGTGTCGTCAGTCAGAATGATGGCACCGACGACGAAGCGCTTTGCATAATTGACACGAATCAGAATCGTGACTTTTCCGACGACAAGCCGCTCAAGAATTACAAGCTCAGATATGACCGTTTCACGTTTCCACGCAACAAGCCGGAAAAACAATTCGAGCCCATGACTTGCGCGGTCAACATTTTCGTCAAGAAGCGCACGGTTTCTATTCACTTTGACGATGGCGGACACGGAACGCACGTGGCCGGCATCGCGGCGGGTCATCAGATTCAGGGGCAAAAGGATTTCCATGGGGTTGCGCCCGGTGCAAAAGTAATCAGCCTCAAGCTGGGTCACAACAGTCTTGCCGGCGGCGCGACGACGACCGGCGCGAAGAGAGCCTGTTTCGAATATGCGGCAAAATATGCCCGTGAAAATAACGTCACGGTGGTGTGCAACCTGAGTTATGGCATCGGCTCGATACAGGAAGGCCACTCAGACATCGATCAGTTTCTCAACACCCTGCTGATTGAAAACCCTAACCTGATTGTCTGCACGAGCGCGGGCAACAACGGTCCCGGCTTGTCATCCGTCGGGACGCCGGCTGCCGCGACGGCCGCGATCAGCGTGGCGGCTTTGCTGGCGGTGGACACGGCCTCTGATGTGCGCGGCGAGAAAATCGATGCGCCGCAATTGACGCAATTCAGTTCGCGCGGCGGCGAACTCGACAAGCCGGATGTGGCGTGTCCGGGCATGATGACGTCGACGGTGCCGCGTTGGAACAAGCGCGGCGACTTCTGGCAGGGTACGAGCATGGCCTCGCCTTATTGCGCCGGCTTGTGCGCGCTGCTTTCTCAGCAGCTTCGCAATGAGAAAGTCATTCCGCGCGCGGACTGGGTGAAACAGGCACTCAAAGCAACCGCCAAGCCGTTGGACCACTATACCACACTCGATTATGGCGCGGGCGTTCCCAATCTCATTGAGGCCCTCCAGGCGGTTGTCCAAATCGCAGAGACGCGCGCCAATGATCCGCTCTATCAATTCGACATTGCCACCGAAAGCCCACTCGCAGCAAGCGGAACTGCACCGGCGGCTTATTGGCGCGGAGATTTTTATCCCGCCGGCAGAGAACAGGTCTTTACGATCAAACCGGTCTTCGTGCCGACGGCGGATGCCACGGCCATCACGGCATTTTCAAAGCGCTGACGCTCAAATCGGACGCATCGTGGTGCAGGATTGAGCAGGATCAAATCTACTTTCGCAGCGAACAGTCGGCGGAACTTCGCTTTCGCTATTCCGAGGAATTGGCGCAAACGCCGGGTTTACACGTCGCCACGATTACGGGATACGACGGTGATTACCCCTTATTGCGAATTGTCAGCAGCGTTGTGGTTCCATTGCGCGCGACCAGTGAATCGGGTTATTCCGTGTCAGTGCCCGGTTCGCCGGCAGGCAATCGTTTTGAAAGCGTGACGGGTTGGAAGGTCAACCGCCATTTCGTGGATGTTCCCGCGGGCGCGAGCGCCATGCATCTGAAATTGACAGCGCCACAAGGCCAAGCCAGCGCGGCCCAGACTTACTATCTATTTCGTCCGGACGGCCGATCGATGCAGCCGCGATACGCCGTCAGAGTCGACACGAAAAACGACAAGCTGGAATCGACCTTCACCGTTTCCAAGGAACTGACGCCCGGTGTCTGGGAAATCCCCGTGACCAGCGAACGGGCCGCGGAAATCTCGCCGTACAACCTTGAAGTCCGCTTTGACGGCATTTCCGCTCCGCATGAAAGCCCAACCAAGTTCGCCGCCGACTCCGGCAAGGCGCCCGGCAAACTGACGCTCACCAACCAATTCGACCGCCCCGCCATTGTCGATCTCAAGGGCACGCTCGAAGGATGCCGAAAGTCTGTCACTGAGTCATTGACGCCGGACAAGGACACCGCGACCATTCCAATCAATTTTTCGAAGGATTTCGGCAGCGTTCGAATCAGGATTCGAACGTCGGAAGAAGACTACATGAAATTCACGGACTGCGCCATCAATCTTTACGATCCCGACGGCCATGCCATCGGCCAGGACGGGCTGGCCGAGCCCGAGGCCGAACTGACCGCATCGAACCCGAAGCCCTCGGCGGACAGCGTCGCATGCAAGCTGGAAATACGCCCCGCCTTCACCCATGCAAACAAGGAAGATTCGGCTTCATTCGAAATTGACATTGATTATCTGTACGCCCATCCGGTCGCCATCGATGCCAAGCGGGGAGATGTCGCCAGCACGACACTCTATCCGGGCATTCCGGCGGTGGTGAAGTACAATATCAATCTGAAATCGCCGGCAGGCCCCGATGGATCAAAGCGCATTGGATTTGTAAGAGCTGTCGAGAAACTCTCGGAGCGATCCATCGTCGAAGTGTTGATTCGCGAGGAATGATGGTCCCGCATGCACCTGCACACAACCGACGCCATGCGGATTGTGGCGCTGCAATCAGTCATTCTCAGCTTGAAATCGCGACCGTATTTTCAAGATTGGCGACGAGCTGCTTGCAGATCAAATTGAAGACCTTGCTGTTGAGCACATCGACGCCGAGCAATTCCGCCATGCGCGAAATCTCTTCGTCGATGCCGTCCAGCGCCCGAATAAGGACATGCACATCGAGATTGACCCGATCCATCGCCGCCCGGCACGTATCAACCGCTGACGATGAGTTGCTCGTTTGCGAAAGTACCTTGGCAAAGCTGCCGGAGCCGTTGATGATGCGGGCGAGGATCGCACCCTTGCAATCCGTAGGAATGCTGGTCGGCAGCGCGTGATGATATCGCACCGCCTGCACAAGCGTCTGAGGCAAATTCCATTGCTCGAGCACCATCGCGGTGACTTCGCCGTGGGTGACGCCCATGAGTCCATATTCGCCGCCAATCCAGTCTTCCGATTCATGGGGCTGGTATTTTGCCGCAATTGAGGCGTATTGTTTGGGCAGCGCCCGCGACAATACGATGACACCCACATCGGCCAGGAGGCCGCCCATGAATGCCTCGTCACGATGATGCGGCGCCACGGCATCCGCGAACTTTGATGTGAGAATTGCGGTTGTGAGTGACAGGCGCCAATAGTAATTGATGTCGATCTTGTCGTTCGGCATCTCCTCGGTTTTCTGAACGAGATATCGAACCAGAACCAGTTCGCGAATGCGCTTCACGCCGAGCAGTGAAATGGCCTGCTTCAGCGTGGAAACCTGTCGGGTCACGCCGAAATGCGGTGAATTGGCAAGTTTCAGCACGCTGGCGGATATGCCGGGGTCCGTCGTCAGGAGGTCGACGAGTTTGTCATAGTCGCAGTTCGCATCCTGCGTCATCTCATAGCATCGCGTTGCGACGATGGGAATCGAAGGCAGCGAGGCGGACCGCTTGATAGTCTCGAGTGTTTCCGAATGCATCATGTGCCAAAACTCCAGTCGCCCCGGACAAGCCTGCGGGGCAATCGGCTTATCGGCGATACGTGCCGGCGTCTTAACGACGGTTTATTCGGTCATTGCATGTCCTAATTGGTCTTCGCAGCTGCAAAAGCGGTAACACTCATCGCGGCGTAAAAACGCATGAAGCCGCCCTCCAGCGGCCTCATCACGTCTTGCATGCAATTTCGCCGACACCCGACTTGCGGCGGCATCCCGAAGGAGCCGTCCCGGCAAACTCGTGCTCCGGTCAGCGTCGTACTCCGTACGATTTCTCGCTCTTGCGGGCCGCTCCGCGGCGAACCAGATATCGGTGCTTGGATCTCGTCCCATCACATAATTCCGAAATGATCCGGAAATAAAGTAAAATCAGGAGTCTTGCGGGTGCCATTGGCCGTCGGAACCGAGCAGTTCAAAAGGCCGATACTCCGCCTTGTATTTCATCTGCGCACAATCCCGTACATAGTAGCCTGCATACCAGTACGGCAGATTCTGCCTTCGGCATTCCTGAATCTCAAAGAGCGCCGACAGCACGCCGAAGCGCCGCTTGCGAAATGCGGGATCGAAATAGAAATACACCGACGAGAGACAGGCGGGTGTCACATCGACAATTCCGATGCCGCCGATCCGGCCGCCGACGCGATAAGTCATTTCCAGCGTCATGGTCGGTGATTCATAAAGAAATCGCTCGAACGAATCCCGACTGCCGCCGGGACGGGTTTCATGCTGATCCTCGAGGTAGGCCTGGTAGATGCGCCATTCTCATCGGTTGATACCGGACGGCCGACATCCACTTCAACATCGGCGTTGCGGCGAATTGCACGACGTTGCGAGCGGCTGGGAAGGAACCGATCCACCGGAACCCGAATGGGAATGCACTCCGAACACCCGACACAGCGCGGACGATAGACGATTCGGCCGCTCCGGCGAAAACCATTGTCCATCAGTATCTGGAAATCAAACGGATCGATTTGATCCGTCACCGTATATTGATCGGTGGCAGTGCGGTTCGCCAAATATGGACATGGATGCGGCTCCGATTGATACAGTCGCAGTCGAACGCCGGTTGCTTCATGCTCGGACGACATTCATAGGCTCCACGCCGCCATTATGAGGGAGGAAACAACCGGGGGCGACCGCGCCACACCAATCTTTACCAGTATCGGGAATAAGTCGCGGGATTTCTGTGCATTCATGGACGATTCCGATGCACGGCGTTATCTTGTTGGCGATTCGAAGGATCTCAGAGTACCGCAAAAGAGCGGCTCGCATGCCGACAGAAAGGAAAGGATCGATGCGAAATTCGACCATTCTCGCAGCCACGCTGGTGACATTCATTCTTAACTCCACAATCTGGGCTTCGCCGAAAATCGGTGACAAAGCACCGACGGTCAAAGTTTCCAAATGGATGACCACCAAAGCGCCCGCCCTGCCAGGTGAGAAGGAAGCCGACAAGCATGTCATTGTGGTCGAATTTTGGGCCACCTGGTGCGGACCCTGGAAACGAAGCATTCCCCACCTGGCCGAGCTTCACAAGAACTACGCCAAAGATGGTCTGGTTATCATCGGCGTCAGCAATGAAGATGAAAAAGTCGTCGAGGCGTTCATGAAAAAGGGGCCCGACATGCCCTACCATGTGGCCGTTGACGCGGACATGGCGACGAGCGATGCATGGACCGACGATATCGAGGGAATTCCTCATGCATTCATCGTCGACAAAACGTCGCACGTCGTATGGAGTGGCAACCCGCTGGACACGGAATCCTTCGATTCCACCATAAAAGAAGTCATGGCCGGTAAGTTTGATGTCGAAGCTGCCAAGAAGGCCGCCGAAACGCAAACCAAGTATGACGAAATGATGACGGAATTGCAGCAGACCTACGGATCGCTTCAAGCGATCGAAGACGCAGAAAAACGCACCGACGTGCAGAAAAAGGTCATTGCCACGCTCGAAAAGCTGATCTCCTTCAAGCCGCGTGAAATGCGGGCTTACCTGATCAAGCGTCAGCTCCTTCGTGAATTCGAACGAACGGAGGAGGCCGCTTCGTTTGACTCCACGATTGAGACAACATTCTGGGATTCAGAGAACTCGATGCGCGACTTCGTCATGATGGAATTGGGAACAGAGCTGTCCCGCCGCAATCCCGGCATGATGCTTCGTTGTGCAAGACGCGCCAATGACTTGAAGAAAGGACAGGACGCGGAAACGCTGGCTGTTCTCGCACAGGTCGAATGTGAATTCGGCATGATCGACGAGGCGATCAAACACCAGATGGATGCCGCCGCTCTCGTGAAAGGCAGCGAAGGTCAGTCCTACCAGGACGTGCTGTCTTATTACAAGTCAATCAAATCCCTGCGTGAGTTGATGTCCAAGGGCTAATGCGATTTTCGGCCCTATGTAGGGGATATTGTGGCGGATATTGTGGCACCGGCGTCCCGCCGGTGCTTACCGCCGAGACGGCGGTGCCACAGCGCGGCAACACGTTCGAGCGAAAAATGCTCTAATGCTCAGAAATGAATCGTGTTGCGCTGCGGGCGGCTGAAAAATGCGCCACATGGCCCGTGCGCGAATAGATACTGACAAACTTCGCCCCAGCGACGTCAAACCGACCATAGCCGACAGCATCGGTCAAACGGTCGATTGCATACTTTCCGTGTCGGAATATGAATGAGTCGGCATGGCAACAGACGCCGGACGACCGAGCGCCTCTCTAGCCGCAGCCGCAATTCCGGCCGCATCGAGTCTGCAGTCCGCGAGCTGCTTGGACCGTGCGCCGTGCGGAACAAACGCATCCGGCGGCATGCCCAGTATGGAAATTCGTGATGCGTCCAGACCCAGTTCTCGGGCAGTCTCCAATACGGCAGAGCCGAAGCCCGCGATGATCGAGTGTTCCTCCACGGTAATCACCGGACCGCCGCGTTCCAGGGCGATGGCAACCATTTCCTGATCGATGGGTTTGGCGAATCGCGCGTTAACGACGCGAGCCTCGATCCCCTCCGTCACAAGCATGTCGGCCGCATCCAAGGCCGGTCGACACGTCGAGCCATAGGCGAGAATCGTCAGGTCGAATCCCTCGCGCAGCACCGCCGATTTGCCAACGACAAATTCCGGCACCGGTTTTCCGCCATGAATCGATTCGGGCACGGTGTCTCTTGGATATCGTTGGACGCTGGGCACATTCAGCTTAATGCCGAGGCGAAGGCACTCCAGTATCTCGTCGCCATCCCCCGGGGCCATCAAAACCATGTTCGGCATCGCCCGGAGATAGGCAATGTCGAGGAAACCGTGATGAACCGGACCGTCGCCGCCGACCAGCCCCGCGCGATCCAAGGCAAACATGACGGGCAGATTCTGCAGGACGACTTCCTGAAAGACCTGATCAAATGCACGCTGCAAGAACGTCGAGTAAATCGCCACCACCGGTCGAACGCCCGCTTTGCACATGCCGGCGGCGATGTCAACCGTGCTGCTTTCGGCAATGCCGCCGTCGAGGTAACGATCCGGAAACACCTGCTGGAATTTGCTCAGGCCCGTGCCGTCCGGCATGGCCGCGGTGAGCGCATGCACGCGCGGGTCCTCTTTCGCAAGTTGAATGGCCGCATCTGCAAACGCGGCCGTATAGCTGCGGCCGCCGGATTGAATCTCAACGCGACAACCCTCCATTTTGAAGGGCTTCGGGCTGTGGAATTTGGTCGGCTCGGCAGTTGCGAAATCCGCACCGCGGCCTTTCTCGGTATGGACATGCAAAAGGACAGGGTGGCCGACATCCTTAACACCGTCGATCAACTCGATGAGATGCTCGACATCATGTCCATCGGTCGGACCAACATAGACAAATCCGAGCTGCTCAAAAATCTGGTGCGGCGATAGCGTGGCTTTGAACCCCTCTTTGATGTGATCGAGCGCGCCAAGGGTCGCCTTGCCAACGAGCGGCACCTGCGGCAGATACTTCTTCACGCGCCGCTTGAGTTCTTCATAGAGCGGGCTGACCCGGAATTTGGCGAGATATTCCGCCATGCCGCCCTGAGTTGGCGCGATGCCCATCGAATTGTCATTCAATATCACCAGCAGTTGCCGCTTGAGCGTGCCCGCCTGATTCAGCCCTTCAAACGAGACGCCGTTGAAGATGCTGGCATCGCCGACCACGGCCACCACCCGCTGATTTCCGCCCAGGGCGCTGGCGCCGCGGGCCATGCCAACCGCCGTCGGAACCGCTGTGCCGGCATGGCCGACATTGAACAAGTCGTATTCGCTTTCGTCGATGTTCGGAAAACCGCTGAGGCCGCCTGTCTTTCGAATTGAATCAAAGCGGTCATTTCGACCGGTGAGAATCTTGTGGACGTAGGCCTGATGTCCGACATCCCAAAGGAGCCGGTCATGCTTGAAATCGAAAACGCGGTGCAGTGCGATCGTCAATTCGACGATTCCCAGATTGCTTGCAAGGTGCCCGCCCTGGCGGCTGACAACGCCGATGATGCGCTCGCGAATTTCTCCGGCGAGCTGATTTAGCTGGGCAATCGACAGCCCACGAAGATCGGCGGGCGAATGAATGTTGGGTAGGATTTTGTCCATCTGGCGGACCAACCTGTCCTTTCATGCTCGAGCCGATGATCGGCGCTCGCGTGTACCTGGTATTTCAAACGTCATGAATTCCGTTCCACGACGTATCGGGTCAATGCCGCAAGTCGCGACGCTTTTGACCCCAAACGCTCAGCCTGTAACTCAGCCTTTTGGGCCGTTTCCAAAGCAAGCCGTCGCGAGGCATCGACGCCGATCACCCGCGGAAAAGTCTGCTTGTTGGCGGCAGAATCCTTGCATATCCGCTTGCCAATCTCGTGCTCCGTTCCGGTTTCATCCAGCAAATCGTCCGCGATCTGAAACGCAAGACCGAGTTGCATGCCATACTCCGACAGAGCCTCATATTCGATTTTACTTGCTCTTGCGGCAATCGAGCCCAGTCGGCACGCGCTCTGAATCAGCCGGGCCGTTTTCGCACCGTGAATTCGGCCAACCGTCGCTGTATCGGGCACCGACCGCTCACCTTCAATATCGTCCAATTCGCCGCCAATCATGCCGGCTGCGCCAGTCGCACGCGACAATTCCAGGATCATCTGTTGTGCCATGTCGGGCTGACGCACATCCGCCGCGATCACTTCGAAGGCAAACGCCAGTAGGGCATCTCCCGCGAGAATGGCCGTCGCTTCGCCAAATTCTCGGTGATTCGTCGGCTGCCCCCTGCGCAAGTCGTCGTTGTCGATGGCGGGCAAATCATCGTGAATGAGACTGAACGTATGGACACACTCAATCGCCATCGCCGCGGGCATGGCATCCATTCTGTTGCCGCCGCAGGCTTCGCACGACCAAAGGACCAACGCCGGTCGAAGCCTCTTGCCACCAGCCGCAACGCTGTATCGCATCGATTCGGCCAGTTTGGCCGGAACGCCCTCTAAACCGTCCAGGCGATAAAGCAGCAGCCGATCAAAATCCTCCGCTTCCTTTCGAAGCAATTCGCGAACCGGCAAATCCTGCAAGGCCGTCATTAACTCAGTGCCTCCGCAATTCGTTGCCGATTCATTCTAGCAATTCGCATCCGGTCAAAACCCCATTCCGCAAAATGTGCATAACTTTCAAAACAATCGATACGTTCCAACAGGCCGAACGGGTCTAAAAAGACTGGAAATTATTGTACGACCGATAGTTATGCCTCGTCAACGGTTTTCATGGTGGCTGCCGGCACCGCCCCATCGGCACCCGAGGCTTCGAGCGTCTGAATCCGCAATTCGGCCTCATTCAGCACCTGTCGGCATTGGCGGATGAGCGCCATGCCCTCTTCAAATTGCTTGATCGAATCTTCCAAGCCGATTCGTCCCTGCTCGATCGATCCGGCGATCTCCTCGGCACGGGAAATCGCGGTTTCGAATTCAAATTTCGTTTTGGCCATTGATAAATTCCTCGTCAAATGCCTAGTCAAATAATTCGCCCTGTTTTCCATCCATCACACGACTTTCGATGAAGCCATCCGCCGTCTGTGTCGTGATTTTGTCACCCTTCCACACTTGATCTGCCATTCGCACCACTTTGTCATCGCTCGACCGCCTCGTGATTGAAAAACCACGATTCAAGACTTGCTCGTGGCTCGCCGCCTGCAATCGCGCTCCACCGATTGCGCTCGAGCTCGGTCATCCGCGATAAGACGATGCATTGCTCGGCGCATGTTGCATTCGATGGATTCGAGTCTTGCCCGCAATATCCCAACGAGGCGTTTTGGGGACGCCGAGGAGAGCGCCAATTCGACACGTCGAGCACGAACTGCCCGTCGGCGCATATCACTTTCCATAGCGCGTTCGAGTCTGCGCTCCAGCTTCGCAATTCTCTCGCGCCGTCGCGACAGTTGGACAATCGGCCGCGCATGCGAGAAGCGAACTTCAAGATCATGAATTCTGCTACGCGCCCGGTGAATGCGACGAGAGGCCGCAAGGCGCAGTCGCCCAAGCAATTCGTCGATTCGCTGGAACACGCGCCGCACCTGTCCCAGCGGATCGCGAAACCAGGGAGATCGCTCGACAGAAGTGAGTCGCAATCGCGCGGCCTCAATTCGACGCCGGATGGCTTGCCGCAGCCGATGCTCAATGGAACCGATTTCGCCTAGGACATCCGTCAACATGGGAACCACGAGTTCGGCGGCAGCGGTGGGCGTGGCGGCGCGGACATCTGCCACAAAATCCGCCATCGTAAAATCAACTTCGTGGCCGACGGCGCTGACGATGGGAATTTTGCTGGCGTGAATGGCGCGAGCGACAACTTCCTCGTTGAAAGCCCATAGGTCCTCAAGTGAGCCGCCGCCTCGACCGACGATCATGACATCCACGCCGCCAAGTGACTCGCAAGAATGGTTGATGCGGCGAATGGCATCTGCAATTTCACCAGCCGCCCCGTCGCCCTGAACCCGCACGCCGAACAGCAGGACGCGCACCCTGGGATAGCGCCGCTCAATCGTTTGTAGAATATCCTTCACCGCCGCGCCGGTCGGACTGGTCACGACGGCGATCGTCTGCGGATGAGCCGGCAGCGATCGCTTTCGATCGGAATCGAAGAGTCCCTCCTTGGATAATTTTTCCTTCAATTGCTGAAATGCCAGGTCCAACGCGCCGACGCCAACGGGCGACATTCGGCGGACGTAGAGCTGGTATTGCCCTCGGGGTTCATACACATCGACCGAGCCGGTGGCAACCACCTCCATACCTTCCGCCAGATCAAATTTCAAAGATTGAACGGACGACCGCCACATGACGCAACGCACTTCACTCGCCGCATCCTTCAGCGTGAAGTAGATGTGTCCGCCGGCCGGCCGCGATATGTTCGACAGTTCGCCCATTACGCGGACATCCGACGGGAAAGCGCGGGCGATGGCGCCCTTGATGAGATTGGACAATTGAGAAACGGAAATCGTGCTGTCCGTTGCGGGCGGAACCTCTACCCCCCGCACGCGATTGGGATCAAACGGCAGCCTCGGAGAATCGTCCTTGCGTTTGGTCACAGCGGCTCCTTCCAGAAGCCGAATTCCCTGCTCTTGTCGGGATCATTGCAGATGCGATCGCCGTTCTTGACGAATCCGGCGCTTTGGTAGAGCCGATGCGCGTTTATCAGAATGACATCGCTCCATGCCCGCATGGCGCGGCTGCCTTTCTGCGCGCATGCTCCATGCAGGTGAGCAATAGGGCGCGACCGATGCCGCGGCCACGGCACGCGCTGAGCAAATACATGCGATGCAGTTCGCTATGGTCGTCGTGAAATGTCAGCCCGGCGCAACCGATCACTGTCTCGCGGCCCTTTTCTTCCGCGTCGACCGCACACCAGAACATGCCGCCGGGTTGAAGATAGACCCGCTCGACGTTGTACAAATCACTGCAATACCCATCGGCCTCCCACGTGAATCCGTACTCATCGAATACCGATTTGACGACGTGTACCACGCCATCGCGATGTGAGGGCTCGTAGGGCGAAATTCTCCACATTCGTGCGAGTTTATAGGGAACTCAGGTGATTGCGAATATCGGGCACTGGTAAAGTCTGCAGAGATTCCACAGCCGGGGGCGGCCGTACCACACAGTGCTTTACCAGCAACGAATATCGCCGGTTGAGGTGTTGCGAAGAATCATGCAATTACCCCATGCGACCTACTCAGTTGGATTTGGGCCAAAATGGGATGCTCATTTGCCAGCCGCGCTAATCGTTGTGTTCGTTCGCGGGATCGACACCCCCCGGCAGCGACTTTTCATCCACTCGGACGCGCTCGATGTGGCTGGCCCGCCCCGTGTCCGAATCGACCTTCACCAATATGCCGCTGAGTCGCGCGTCGTCGGTGGCCACATCGAAGGGTGTCGGCAGGCCGGTGATAAGTGATCGCAAGACGCGATCCTTGCGACGCCCAAGCACACTGTCATAAGGCCCGGTCATACCGAGATCGGTGATGTAGGCCGTCCCCTTGTCGAGGATGCACTCGTCGGCCGTCGGCACATGGGTATGCGTGCCGAAGACCACACTGACCCGCCCGTTAAGATGCCATCCCATGGCGATGTGCTCGCTGGTGGCTTCGGCATGAACATCGACAACGATTGTCTTTACGTCTGGCGGAATTCGCGCCAGCACACGATCGACCGCCTTAAATGGACAATCGCACGGCGGCCTCATGAACAGCCGGCCCATCACGCAGATGACTGCCACGGGCAACCCATTGGGTAAATGGTAAATCGCAAATTCCTTGCCGACGGAATCGGCGGGATAATTCACGGGTCGAACGATGCGATCCGATTTTTGCAAGACCGGCATGATCTCGGCCTTGCGGTAAATATGGTCGCCCATCGTCATAAGATGGACGCCGTACTTCAGGAATTTTTCATAGAGCGGTTCGGTGAGGCCCGATCCATTGGCCGCGTTTTCGACGTTGGCGATGACGCAATCGATGCCATGCTGTTTCGAAAGCAGCGGAACGGCGCGCGCCACCATCGAACGGCCCGGTCGCCCCACCACGTCGCCGATGCAGAGGATTGTCAGATTCAAAAAACGTTCGCTTTCCAGCCGTCTCGGGATCGTCGACGATCCGGACGGAAAAGCCGGTCATCAGAAGGATTCTGATCCACCGGCACCTGACGATTCCGTTTTGAGCTTGGAAATCGCCGAATTGCCTATTCCACCGACTTACTCAATATAACAGTGTGCGGCTCAAATTCCAAGGCGATGGGCGATGCGGCGATTTGATTGTATATTCTCGCGCAATGACGAAAGGAAACAATTTCATGTCATGCAAATTCAATCGTTGTGTTGCTGTGGGTCTGGTCGCGTGCCTGTTCGGCCTTGCCTCCGGTTGCGCGGGAGGCGGCTTCAAAATGACGGCCAACCCGACTCCAAAAGAAAAGTGGTCTGAGTCGGAAGAGACCTTTCTCACGAATGTCAGGCAACTCACTCTTGCAGACATGGGCCTGACCAAATCGGGTGAAGCCTATTTCTCGCCGGACTTGAAGCGCGTCATTTTTCAGGCATTTCCCGCAGGCGAGCATGAGTACCAGATGTACACGATTGAACTCGACGAAGCTGGCAATGCCCTTCGCGATTCGCTGCATCGGATCAGTCCGCCCGGTGGTGCCTGCACCTGCGGCAACTTTCGGCCGGATGGTGAAAAGCTGATTTATGCTTCAAGCTATTTAAATCCGAATGTGCCAAATCCAAACAAGTATCACCGCGAAGGCAGCACCTACAAATGGGACATGCCGGGCGGCATGGATGTCATTGAGGCCAATATCGACGGGTCCGAGCCCAAACAATTGACCCAACAACTGGGCTACGACGCCGAATGCGCGTACAGCCCGGATGGCAA
Source organism: Planctomycetota bacterium (assembly GCA_016712275.1). GTDB lineage: Bacteria > Planctomycetota > Phycisphaerae > UBA1845 > UTPLA1 > JADJRI01. Next base: position 47,527 of record JADJRI010000022.1, on the reverse strand, counting down.
GCAGATTGTCTTTTCGAGCGATCGCGACGGCGATCCGGACCTGTACATCATGAGCGCGGATGGAACCGACGTGCGACAACTGACCAATAAGCCCGGCTACGACGGCGGTCCGTTCTTCTCACCTGACGGAAAGAAAGTCATTTTTCGTGCCGACCGCAAACAGGACGACCATCTCCAGATTTTCGTGATCAACACCGACGGCACCGGTGAAAAACAACTGACCTCACACAGTGATGTGGTGAACTGGGCGCCCTATTGGTTGCCCGACGGCCGATCCATCGTTTTCGCGACCAGTGTTCACGGTCACTACAACTACGAAGTCTATTACCTTGATATTCGCACGGGACGGTTTCATCGCATCACCTACAGCCCCGGATTCGATGGACTTCCTGTCATAAGCCATGACGGAAAATGGATGATGTGGACAAGTCAGCGCACAACGGATGGCCAAAGCCAGGTGTTCCTCGCTGATTTCAAGAAGCCCCAGTAGAAATCTTCCGCGGCCGTTTCGGTAGTCCGCGATGCTTGGCAATGAATCGCATCATGCTTTGAAAGTGATACCAGCCGGCCTTGGAGACCGGTTGCTTGCTGGACCTGCGATGATCGTGTTGGCACTCAATCTGCGGACAATACACGACGCGCTTGCCGCGCTGCCAAAACTTGTGGCACAGGTCGACATCCTCGAAGTATAGAAAAAATCGTTCATCAAAAATGCCCTCGCCCTCCATGTCACTTCGGCGCAGGAACATGGCCCCGCCCAGCCCCCAATCAACGTCGGATGGATGGGTGAGATCGATTCCCTCGTAGAGATACTCCCTAAAAAACCTCGGCGGCTCGCCAATCGATCGCAGTGGTGATCGCGCATAAAGCACCACCGGCCAGGAATAAAACCGGCGAACCGAGGGCTGAAATTCCCCATCGGGATAACGAAGCATGGGCAGCACAATGCCGACATCGGGATGCTCTTCGAGAAAGGAAACCGCCTTGCGAATCGTATCGGGTCTCACGCGCACGTCGGGATTCGTAATGAAGAGAATGTCTCCTGCTGAATCGTCATAGGCACGATTAATTCCCGCACCGAATCCGATATTGGGCGACGGGATGATTCGAATCGGCAACGACGCGGAATCTGCGACGTCGAGCGGCTCCTCAATCGAATTGTTGGTCACGATCAATTCGCACGAATCCGCGGGATCTCGAAGTTTTAGCGATTCGATCAGGCCGATGAGATCGCTCCCGGAAAAATAATTGACGGTCAACACGCTGATCATCCGCGAGGGTCTCCGGCGGCTCGCTGTTGGAATCGCGAACGCACATGAAAAGCCCACCAATCATGAACAAGCAGCGATTCTATTCGTGTCACGGCCTCGGCATCGGCATGCGGTAAGGCGGCCCGTTTTTCCGAAATCATTTCACCCATCGTTCCGGCTGCTTTTCGGCCCGCACGCCAGGCACGAAAGCAACCCTGCCTCATTTTGTTCGCGCCCTGTATCAGGAGAAACAGGCGACGGGCCGCCCCATGGCGTTTTTGCATTGACTCGGGCATGTTCGCCCGCCAGACAATTTCGGCGTTTCGCGCGGAATTGAAATGATACGTCCAGCCTTTGGGGCTGTAGGAGGAACTCAGGTGGTGATAGCAGATGGACTTCGGCGCGAAACGGCATCGATAGCCCGCCCAAGCCAGGCGAAAACCAAGATCGACGTCTTCATAGTAGCTTTCAAATCGCTCCTCCAGATAGCCGACGCGCGCTACCGCCTCGCGCCGGTAAAATGCCGATGCACCGCTTGCAGAAAAACACGTTTCATCAAGATTTTCCGCCGCACTGCGAGGCTGCATGTGCATGCGTTTCATCGCGCCGCCGACCACCGAATACTCGTCTCCAGCTGTGTCAATCAGATGAGGAGGGTCCGCCAATAATACCAGCGACGCCGCTGCGGCAATATCCTCATTCTCAAAGGCGAGCAACCCCTCATGCAGCCAATTCCCGTCAACGTGGGTGTCATTATTCAGCAGCACCACAATCGGCGTGGTCGCCGCCCGCAGGCCGACATTACACGTGCCTGCAAATCCCAGATTTCGTTCATTGCACAAGACCCGAACGCTCGGCCATTGACCGCGAAGATAGGCCACACTCTCATCCCGGGATGTGTCGTCTACGACGACCACCTCATGACGCCGCTCGGTTTGCCTTGCCAGGGATTCGAGAAGTCGCGGCAAATACATCATTCCATTATGATTGGGAATAATGATCGTTGCCTTGGGTTCGAGCATGCTAAAACGGATCCGCTGGTGCAAGGAGTCCAATGCAAATGGGCGTTTTCCAGCGGGTCAGAGTATAGCGAGGCCATGATTTCGATGCGACACAGGCTGCAAACCCGTGACCGACTGAAGGCGTGAAACCAATGGACGCCATCGAGAAATCTGAAATGCAAAAGCGGCTGCGCGCCGTCAAGATTTGCATCGCCTCCAGTCTGCTCGTTTGCGTTGTCGAACTCGCGATGGGCTGGATACTCGGTCTTCAGTCTCTGATTGCCGAGGGAATTCACACCTTTCTGGATGGGTTTGATTCAATCATTGTCTTTTTGCCGTCATATTGGCGGCGCGACCGGCCGACCGCTCGCATCCGTTCGGCCACGGGAAATTCGAAGTGCTCGGCGCGGCGGTTGAAGGGTCGTTTGTGCTGGCGGCCGGCATCGCCATCGCCTACGAATCGATCGAGCGACTTCGTCGCGGCGAAATGCCCCCGGAAATCCCCATGTATGTTTGCGCGGTAATGGCCGCCGCATCGATATTTTATTATGTCATCTCCATCTACCTGATGCGAATTGCCCGCGAGACCAAGTCGCCGGCGGTGCTGGCTGAAGCGCTGCACTTGCGGACGCACATTTACATCACCGGCGGATTGGCTGCGGGATTGCTGGCCGGGGCGTGGGGCCAAAAGCCGGTTGTCGATACATTCCTTGCAATCGGCGTCGCGATTTGCCTCTGGTTCATTGCATTTCACATATTTCGCGAGGTGTTCAGCCAATTCATGGACGAATCGCTTCCTGAAGCCGAAATTGATGAACTCGCGGCCATGCTGAGAAAATTCGAATCGCAATTTGTCGAGGTTCACGGTTTGCGTACGCGTCGCTCGGGGGTCGAGCGCCATATTGAAATGCACCTTGTTGTATTGCCTGAAACGACGGTTGCGGCGGCCCATAAACTGAGCCACGACATGGAGGACAAGATCACTGCCAAGTGGCCGGCATCGCGGACCACCATTCACCTTGAACCGCTGAACACCTCCCACGCGAACTATAAGGAATGGATCAAGGGAGAACCCAAGGTGAGAACAAACGACGCATCGCCGACCGATCGCGAGTTTATTCACTAATCGCAAACGTTACTGATAGCTGTCCATCGGCGGACAGGCACACATCAGATTGCGATCGCCCCAGACATTGTCAATCCGTCCGACATGCGGCCAGAATTTATGGTCGCGGATCCACGCGGTCGGAAACGCCGCTTGCTCGCGAGAATATTTGTGCGCCCATTCATTTGAGCAAACAACGGCTGCCGTGTGCGGCGCGCCTTTCAGCACGTTGTCCGCCCGGTCGGCGCGGCCCTCTTCGACCGCGCGGATTTCTTCGCGAATGCTGATCATCGCATCGCAAAAGCGATCCAGCTCAACCATCGATTCGCTTTCGGTCGGCTCAACCATGAGCGTTCCCGGCACCGGCCAGGACATCGTCGGTGCGTGAAAGCCGTAGTCGATTAGCCGCTTGGCGATGTCATCGATCTTGATGCCCGCGCTTTTCTCGAACGGCCGGCAATCCAGAATAAACTCGTGTGCAACGCGGCCGTTGCGTCCCCGATAAACCAGTGGGTAGTGCCCTTCAAGGCGCTTGGCCATGTAATTGGCGTTTAGAATCGCGACCTGCGTCGCCTTGCGCAGTCCTTCACCGCCCATCAGGGCAATGTAAACATAGGGAATGGGCAAAATCGCCGGACTGCCATAAGGTGCGGCCGATACCGCCCCGATCGCCCGCTTTTCCGCGGTCTCTTCAACCGGATGCCCGGGAAGAAACGGCGCGAGATGAGCGGCCACGCAGATCGGCCCCATTCCCGGCCCGCCACCGCCGTGCGGAATGCAAAACGTCTTGTGCAGATTAAGGTGACACACGTCCGCGCCAATGTCGCCCGGACGGCACAATCCCACCTGGGCGTTCATATTGGCGCCATCCATATAGACTTGGCCGCCGCAGTCGTGAATCACCCTGCATAAATCCCGGACGCCTTCTTCAAAGATTCCGGCCGTCGATGGATAGGTCACCATGACCGCCGCAAGGTCCTTTTTGTGTTCGGTCGCCTTGGCCTTCAAATCCGACATGTCGATCGCGCCGTTGGCATCGATTGCGACAGGCACCACCCTGAATCCAGCCATGACGGCGCTGGCGGCATTGGTTCCGTGGGCCGACACGGGAATGAGGCAGACGTTTCTCGCGGACTCACCGCGATGCTCATGAAACGCGCGAATGACGAGCAGACCGGCGTATTCTCCCTGCGAACCTGCGTTCGGCTGCAATGAAGTGGCCGCGAAGCCCGTGATCTCCGCAAGCCAGTTCTCCAACCGCTCGAACATGATTTCATAGCCGCGCGCCTGATCGATTGGCGCGAAAGGATGCGGATTTGCAAATTCGGGCCACGTCACCGGCACCATCTCGCTGGTTCCATTGAGCTTCATCGTGCAGGAGCCGAGCGAAATCATCGACGTGGCCAGCGAAAGATCGCGCTGCTGGAGCGTGTAGATATACCGCAACATCTCGGTTTCGGAGTGATGCGTGTTGAAGACCGGATGCGACAGGTATGCCGACGTCCGGGCGATATCTGAAGGAATCGCCGCCCTGCCTTCGTTCGCAACTTCCTCAAAATCAAGACTGTCCGGTGCGCCGAATGAAATGAGAATGTCGCAAGCGGCCGCGACGTCCGAAGTTTCGTCCACCGCAATACCGAGAGAACCATCGCCGAAGTCGCGCAGGTTGATGGACTTCGCCCGCGCCGCGGCAATGACATCCGCCGCACTTCTTCCCATCGGCTTGACGCGAAGCGTGTCAAAAACCGGTTCATCACCGACGCGATGTCCGAGTTTCAGCAGGCCGGTCCTCAGTCCCCGAGCAAATGCTCGCACCCGTTCCGCGATGCGCCGAATGCCCTCCGGGCCGTGGTACACCGCATACATACTGGCCATGATCGCCAGCAGCACCTGAGCCGTGCAAATGTTGCTCGTCGCCTTTTCGCGGCGAATGTGCTGTTCGCGCGTCTGAATGGCGAGCCGGTAACCCATGCGCCCCTGGGCATCCTTCGACACCCCGACGATCCGGCCGGGCATTTGCCGGGCATATTCCTCGCGCGTCGACATGAACGCCGCGTGCGGACCGCCAAAACCCATGGGCACGCCGAATCGCTGCGAATTGCCGATCGCGATGTCCGCGCCCCATTCGCCGGGCGGTTTGATCAGCGCCAGTGCCAGCAAGTCCGTGGCGGCCACGAGCAATCCGCCGCCGCCGTGAACCTGCTGTGCGACCGATTCATATTTCTCAATGGCGCCGTCGGTCGTCGGATACTGCACCAACACGCCAAAGTATTTGCCATCTGAAAAATCCGTCGCGTGAACGTCGCCGACAACCACGCTCAGGCCCAACGGCACCGCGCGCGTCTGCACCACACGGATGGTTTGAGGGTGACATGTATTGGACACGAAGTACGCGATTCGATCGCCGCCGACAATACGATGACACATGGTCATCGCCCCGCCGCGGCCGTCGCCTCGTCCAGGAGCGACGCGCTGGCCAGCGGCAGGCCCGTGAGGTCCGAAACCATCGTTTGAAAATTGAGCAGGGCTTCGAGCCGCCCCTGGGCAATCTCGGCCTGATATGGCGTGTACTGGGTATACCAACCGGGATTCTCCAGTATGTTCCGCAAAATGACGCCCGGCGTGATGCAGCCGTAATAGCCCATGCCGATCATCGAGCGGAATACCCTGTTCTTCGAGGCGATGCCCTTCAACTCGGCGAGCAATTCGTGTTCACCGCGCGGCCCGCCGATGGAGAGCGGCTCGCGCAATCGAATGTCCGCCGGCAAAGTCGCGTCGGTCAGTTCGTCGAGCGATTTGTACCCCAGGGTCGCCAGCATGTCGCCGATTTCCGCGTCACTGGGACCAATGTGCCGTGGGGCAAATGTGTCGGATGGGTTGAGTATGTCGAGAGCCGTTTGGGTTTCAGGCATGAATCTGGCTGCTCCGCAAGGACGACCATGGCGCGCACGAATCCCCTCGATTCGATTGCGGCAGGAATCCGTCAAATCAATGCAGTAATGTAGCAGGGAATACGCAAAGATGCCACGAACCCCGGTGCGTTCAGTCCGTGGCTTCAGCTACGAACAAACTTGGGAAATTGCCGCCTTGAACCGGCCTAATGCGAGCCGAGTTGTGCCTCATAATCGGCGGCAGACAGGAGCTTTTCGAAAGCGGACCTGTCGGAGAGCTTCACCTTGATCATCCAGCCCGCCGGCTGGGTCGCTGTTGACGAGGTCAGGTGAATCATTCAGTTTCGAATTGACTTCGGCCACGACGCCCGTGACGCCGGAGACCAAATCGCTCGTCGCTTTGACGCTTTCGATTTCGCCAAAGGGCTTGCCGGCGGAAACCTCCTTGCCCGCCGCGGGCAGCGAAACGTACGTCACGTCCGTCAGTGCATCCGCTGCAAACTGAGTAATTCCGATCGTGCAGATATCGCCATCGAGCTTGTGCCACTCGTGAGATTTGAGATAACGCCTGTCGTTCAATACCGCCACGATGATGCTCCTTATCGCACTCAGGCGACTTCGCTTTTACTGCCGCCTGTAGAAAGGCAGGCCCACGACCGTTGCCGGAATTGGAGTCCCGCTGACATCGACGGCCAACTTGGCCTCCGAATTCGACAAGGCAGTTTCGACATAACCCATAGCGATCGACTTTCCGAGCGTCGGACTGAGCGTGCCGCTGGTCACTTCGCCAACTTCCCGGCCTTCGCTGAGAATCTTTGAACCCTGTCGGGCAATTCGCCGGCCCTCTAGCGCCAAACCCGTCATCTTAAAGCGAAGACCGTCCGAATCGAACTTTCTCAGTGCTGCGGAACCGACGTAGTCCTTGTTCAAATCGACGCACCACTTGCAACCCGCCGCAAGCGAATTGACGTGTTCACTTAATTCGTGCCCATAGAGCGGCATGCCCGCCTCCAGGCGAAGCGTATCGCGTGCGCCAAGGCCCGCGGGTTTGATGGTTGCGCGATCTGGCCCGCCGTCCTTCGTAAAAAAGTCCCAAACGAGAACACCCGCCATCGCCGGCAAAACAAACTCGAACCCATCTTCGCCCGTGTATCCGCTGCGAAAAACGGTGTATCCCATGCCCATGTAAGAACCGCCGAAACAACCATAGCGCGGAATCTCGGGAACCTTGATCGGCAGCTTGTCGGATTGTTCCTTGAAGAGCGGCAGCACGGCCGGCCCCTGAATGGCAAACATGACCGTTCCGGTGGTCAAGTCTTCCATCTTGACCTTCATGCCCTCGATATGTTTCTTCAGATGGGCAACGATCTTCTCGCGATTTCCCGCATTGCAGACCATGTACAAATGGTCCTTGAAACGTGACACGATGACGTCATCGAGGATGCAGCCCTGCTCGTTACAAACGTGGCTGTAGGCCGACTTGCCGACCGCAACTTTGGCGATGTTTCGGGTGCAGACCTTATCTAGAAATTTCTCCGCGTCATCGCCTGTGAATTTCAAGCGGCCCATGTGGGAAACGTCGAAAATACTGGCGGCTGTCCGCGTATACACGTGTTCATCATTGATGCCGCGGTACATCACCGGCATTTCCCAACCGCCGAACTCAACTAGCCGGGCACCGAGACGCTTGTGGGTGTCGTTCAATGGGGTTTTGAGCATGTCGAGAGTTTAGATGGGCTGTCGATGGGTGGTCAAGCTCCGCATTCCCGCTGGTTTTTTCACTTTCGCCGCCTTCCCACGATTCGGGTAAGATCAATGCCTGAAACAAACGGACGGGCAATTGAATTCACATATCGCAGAGGAGTGTATCCATGTACGGCGGCACCAGGCTAATCGCGCTTCTCATCGGCACCATCTTTCTCTCCCTGATGTTCATGCCCGCAAGGCTCTTTTTTCCGATTGTCGGCGCCGGGGCCATCGGGCTCGGATTCTTAATCCTCGATGGACATCCAACCGGAGGGATGATTGTCATCGCAACCGGCGTGGTCATGATCGGCTTGGGAATCTGGATCAACATTCGAGGAGACGCCGACGACAATAAAACGGCATACTAATCGTCTCTCCAATCTCCCTTTCAACGCCCGCGCCGCTTTCGGCCTCGCTTCGACGTCTTGGCGCCGCCGAACCGCTTGCCACGCTGCCCGCCGGATTTCTTGCCCACCTTGCCGCGACCACCCCCGGCGCCTATGCGCCGGTCCGTCGATGTCGCCGGCCTGTTCGACCGGCGGCCGGCCGCAACAGGCTCGCCGCCCGATTTCGATCGCTTGCCCCCGACCAACTGCAATGAAAGCTGACGATTGGGGAGATTCACTTCGCCTATTTCAACCGTGACGCGCGACCCAAGCGTAAAACTCTTGCCACTGCGCTCTCCGCGAACCCGGGCCTGCTTGACATCCACCGCCCACCAATCGTCGCCGAGATCTTCCAGCCGCACGAGACCATCGATCAAGTACTTCGGATGTTGCACGAACAAACCAAAGTTCGTCACGCCCGTCACCAACGCCCTCAAATGTCTCGCCGAGCTGCTTGTCCAATATCGCCAGAACTTTCAGCGTCTTTAATTCCCGTTCGGCACCCTCGGCCCGGCGCGACAAATAGGACATGCGCCGCCCTTCTTCGACCAATGCCTCATAACTGATCAGACCCACCGGCGTCTTGCCGCCCCGCTTCTTGTCCAAGGGAATGCGATCATCAAAATAAAGGTCCAACAGCCGATGCACCATTAAGTCGGGATACCGACGAATCGGGCTGGTAAAGTGCGCGTAGTCGTCGCTCGCCAGCGCGAAATGGCCGATCTCCTGCGGTGAATACTCGGCCGATTGCATCGACTTGAGCACCGCCAGATTCACGGCGAATCCTTCCGGCTTGCCGCGCAATTGATCGAGCGCCGCCTGCAAATCGCGCGGCTCAACTTTCTTCGGCAACTTCAAGCCGGCCGCTCGCAGGAACATCGCCATGGCCGACGTCGAATCTTCTTCCGGCGGAGCGTGAATAGCTTCAAAAACGGCACCTTCAGTTCCGTCAGGTGTCGCGCCACCGCCTCGTTTGCCTCAACCATGAACATCTCAATGATCGTATGGCTGAAGCTGGTGTCCTCGGGCTGCGCATCGACAACGCGGCCATTATCGTCATAAATCAAATCGACGGCCGGCAATTCCAGAACGATCATGCCGTCACTGATGCGCCGCTTGCGAATCACCCGCGCTAATTTGTCCATGCGCTCTACGAGATCGACGACCGCCTTTTCGAAATCGCCGCGTTCGCCATCGACGATGGCCTGCGCTGACCATAAGTCAGGCGCTTCTTTGAGCGAATAATCGTGTTGGCAAATCGGGTCGCGACGACGCGGCCTTCGGCGTCGTAACGAATAAACGCACTCTTGCACAATCGCGGTTCGGCCTCCTGCAAGCTGCAAAGACCGTTTGACAGGATTTCCGGCAACATCGGAATGACTTTGCCCGGAAGGTAAACGCTGGTTCCGCGCTTACGGGCTTCGGTGTCCAGTTCGGAGTCAATGCGCACAAATGTGCTGACATCGGCAATGTGAACGCCCAATTCCCACACCGCAGGTCCGTGCTTTTTTCGAGCTCCATGCCAAACAACAGCATTTCCGGATTTCGCATTGTTCTGAATCTTGGTGAGCGAAATGGCATCATCGAAATCCCTCGCCGTGTCCGGATCGATTGTGATGATGACATGGTCGCTCAGATCCTCGCGCCGCTTCTCTTCCTCCGTCGGATCAAAGTACCGCGCCAAGCGCCGCGTTTCGTCCAATGCCGGCTCCGGAAATTCTTCCGGCAGATGGTATTGGCGAATGATGCTCTTGAGGTCGACGCCGGGCTCGCCGCCTTGTCCCAGTCGCTCGACGATGACGCCCTGCGCAGGCTTCCCATCGCTCGGATAGCGCGCAATCTCGATCACCACTTGATCGCCCGATCGCGCCCCGTGCGCATGCGGATCGCCGATCAACACCGGCCCGTGCATCGTGTTGCCGCCGGCCTCGACATACCACGTCGTACCATCCAGTTTCAACTCGCCAACGAACTTGCTGTTGCCGCGCTCAACCACTTTCAGGATTCGTCCGCCAAACGCCTGCTTTCCATCGCGCTTTCCCCGGTTCATGACTTCGCAGATCACGCGATCGCCGGTCATCGCGTCTGCCGAATCGCCCTGGGCGATGTACAGGTCGCCGTGCTCGGTTGTTTCATCGGGAACAACAAATCCAAATCCGCGCGGATTGGCCCGAAACGTGCCGGTAATTTGTGCCGGCGCGTTTTGCAGCATCACCGAGCTGTGGGAACCAATGACAATACGGCCTACGCGCCGAAGGGCATCAACGGCATCATGGAAATCACCCATCTCACCCGCCGCCACCCCCATCGCCTTCGCCAGCTTGCGCGTGCGAAGCGGCTCGTAACCGGGTTGATTGAGAAAATCCAGAATTCGATCGGAGAATCGCTTGCTCATTGGGCATCCTTGCACTTGCTCAATCGCAGAAAAACGGCGACGATGTTAAAAATGCGTTGATGAACTACGTCGCCGAACCCAGTCGTCACGTTGATGAGACCACTTTGGCAGTCCAACTCAACCCACGGCCCAACACGAAAGGACATCTAACCTATATGGAAGACATCATCGCCGACGCGGTTTCACTCGGCAAGAAGATCGCCGCCCACCCCCGAATGAAGGCATTCATGATGGCCGCCCAAGCCGTTAACGGCAATCCGGAGGCCCAGACCATCCTTCAGGAATATCAATCGGCCGTCGAGAAAATTCAGCAATCCGAAGCCGCCGGCAAGCCCATCGAAGTGGCCGACAAACGCGCCATCGCCGAATGCGAGGCCAAGGTCGCCAACAACAGTTTGCTCAAGAACATGATGTCGGCCCAGGCCGACTACCTTGAAATGATGCACCGAATCAATGCGGCGATTGACCAGGGGGCAGGCGCAGGACCAAACTCTTGATCTGGCGACAGTTCTCTCGCAATTGACCGATTGAATTCTTGATCGCGAAGCGGCCTGGGCATTTTCCCTCCATGTCCCAAGTTGGTCCTCCATTTCCTTTCCTCCCCGGCCGATTTCACCTCGATTTCTGCCGCACCTCAGAAAACCACCTGGATTTCCTGCTTAACAAGTAGCCATAGCTCGACCAATCGCGTCATCGTTAAGGGACAGGCACTTGAATTTCGTTATTAGTAATAACTTGAGGTGCGTTTGTTCTTGATGCGGATTCGATACATGCTGCAAAGTCTGCTGCATCAAGCAATCTTGTAATGTGTGCGACTTTGAATGGAGTTCCAATGAATCGCGCGCCTCCAATTCGCGCCAACCGCGACTTTCTTGAAACTTAAGCGGATTTGGCAAGGCATACACGAAGTGCAAGGGGTACAATAAAAGGCGTAAACGGGCAAACTGGGCGAAGTACTTGAATTCAAATGGCAATTGACTTGAACTTGCAGGCGCATTCAGTGTCGTTCTGATGTCGCTCGATTCTTGATCAGGCGATTGCACTTGCATAATCAGCACAAATCGACCTCGCGGTTATCGCAGTCAATGACGTCGGACACATCATCGACTGAGTCCATGGTCATTGATCAGGTATTTCACTTTTGGAAAGGAGGCTTCCGCTCATCCATTGTCGCTATTCAAATCGCACAGCGTAACACCGACTGTAGGGAACTAAGAACGTGGATTTTTTGGAGGTTTCAGAATCATGCAACAATTTCGCAGGCAGTACATCATTGCAAGTCTCGCGTTTGGCATCCTTTCAACAACATGGTACGTGCAATCAAAAGTCGTGGGAGCCGATCCGGCGCCGACCGATCCGGCCATTATGGAAGCAAACCCTGTGGAAGGCCCATCGATATCCAACGATGCTCGGTTGGAAATCGAAGCGCAATACGCAGAGCAGAATTCTGCATATCCTGAAAGCCCGACGCAAATTCGTGACGCCAGCAATGGCGCGGTGTCGGCCGGCAATCAAACCATGCAGGCCGATGCCACCCCTGAAATTCAGCCGCTGCCAGACGGCGGCGGCGAGGAGGAAGGTCCTCGAGCGCCGATTCTCGCGAGCCGCAGGCTCAGCTATCAGGCGGTCTTGACCGACAATCTGGGCAACGCGCTTCCCGGCCCGACAGTCAATCTGGCATTCCGGATTTATTCCGCAGCCGCGGTTCTCGTCGAAGGACCCATCAACGTGCCCAACGTGCCCATCGATGATGGTGTCGTCAGCACGTCATTCCCTGTGCTGGCCGGCACGTTTGACGGCGCCGATCGGTTGGTGGGCGTCAGCGTCAATGGCGGCGGCGAACTTTCGCCCGCATTCAGCTCACCACGGTTGCTTATGCGCTTCGTGTCGATCGCGTGGCCAAGCGGCTGAATTGGACGATCAGATTGACTACGGCACCGGAGCGTGCCACTCGCCAGCGGTGCTGTCAACGTATTCAACGGAATCATGTCTCAGCCGGCAATTACGTTGGATGGTCCCGCCAGCCGTATCAGCACCTACGGCCTGGACGGTCTCGAACAAATCCGACTCTATGGCGCGTCCTGGGGCGAGCTCTGGTTGCACGACAGCAGTCTTGGCAACGAACGCACCGTGTACATCAGCGCGACTTCAAATTCCGGCGGCCAGATTTCACTTTACGACACCAACGAGTCCCTTCGCTCCCAACTCACCTCATCAACTGCCGGTGGACAGTTGACCATGTATAACAGCGTGGCCGACTCGACGATTCAATTGAGCGGCGGCAATGGAAATATCGAAGCTGAAGGCTCAATTTCCAAGATTTCATCGGCCGGAGATATCAAAGCCACCCTCGGCACCAATGGCACCGATCAAGGCGCCCTTCGTACCTACGATGCATCCGGCGACCAGACCGTGGTTGTTGGTTCAAATGGCGCATTGAATTCAGGCGGCCTTGTCAATGTTCACATGGCCAATTCGATCTGGCCGGGCATGACGGTAGACGGCGATGACGGCAACTCCGGCCGACTGACGTTGTATAGGGCCTCGAACGACGACTCGATCATCATCGATGCCAACAGCGTCGGTAGCAGCGGTCAAATCTCGATGCAGGACGGCGACGGCAGCGAAACAGTCGAAATCCTCGCGGCTGAAACCACTACGACCGGTGCTCAAATCGTCTTGCGAAATGCGGCCGGCGTCAGCGAAATCGAACTCGATGCGGAATTTGGCGTCACTGGCGATCCGGGTCGCATCATCACGCCGGTGCTCCAGATAACCGGCGGCGCGGATCTCTCCGAACAATTCGAAATTCAAGGCGACTTCGATTCAGGCATGATTGTCTGCATCGACGAGCACAATCCCGGCAAACTCGCCGTCAGCAGCTCGGCGTACGACTCCAAGGTCGCGGGTGTCGTATCCGGTGCGGGCGGCGTTCGAACTGGGCTCCTGATGGGCCAGCGCGAAAAGACTGAGGTCGATGGTAAGAATGCCGTCGCTTTGACCGGGCGCGTCTATTGCTGGGCCGATGCGACGCACGGAGAAATCAAGGCCGGCGACATGCTCACCACATCGTCAACACCAGGGCACGCGATGAAAGCGGCCGACCGCGAGAAGGCGCACGGCGCTGTTATCGGCAAGGCCATGCAGCCGCTCAAGTCCGGCAAGGGTCTCATTCTCGTTCTTGTCAATTTGCAGTAACAGTTCGGCAAACCAGACATGAAAGGAGAATGAACATATGAGTATCCGAAAACACAGAAACCGGGCATGTTTGCTTGCATCGCTCGTTACTTCACTAATCGTTTCAACCGCTTCGATCGCAGAGACCATGCGAATCGAAATCGATTACATGGTCGGCGGCTCGCCCAATCACTCGCATCAACCCTCGCAGGCGGTCCTGAATGCGGTCATCCAGATGTTTGCCTGCCAGGGACACACGCTGATCATCGAGGTCAGCAATTCCGTCACCCACTACAATGTGCTTCAACGCAACCCCGCCGGCACCGGCTGCGCCGATTGCAACGCGGCATTCTTCAGCTACTCCGGCGAGGCGGCCAGCTTTGGTTCCATCAAAGCCGCAAATTTTGACCACGCAGGAGACAGCCCCGCCTGGCACTATTGCATCTTCGCTCATCAGTATGAGGACGGTTGTTGCAATACGACGACCAGTTCCGGCCTGGCCGAAGGCTCATCCGACGACTTCATCGTCAGCCTCGGCGCTTTTAGCGGAAACATTGGAACGCCGTTTGATCAGGCCGCGACACTGGCCCATGAATTCGGCCACAACATCGGCCTTGGACATTGCGGCTCAATGAACTGCGGCAGTAACACGGCGGCGGCCGATTATGTGGGCCCTTCGTGCCGAATATGCCCAGTATTATGAGCTATCGGTACCAGCTCACCGGAGTCAAGACCAATCTGCTCGCAAACGGTCTTGCATTCGATCTCGCGCTTTTCAAGGACATCGACTATTCCCATGGCCGCATGTGCTCCTTGAACGAGAACTCTCTGAACGAAGTGGCCGGTACACAAATGGTCTCGACCGACTTCGACTGCAGCGGCACGATTGCGGGTACGGTCGTCCAGGACCTGAACGGCGGCAACAGCGGCTGGTGCAGCGCGACCGGAAACCGAACGCTTCTCTCCGATTACAACGAATGGGCGAACGTCGATGACCCGCTGGCGGGTGATGGCGGCGGTGGCGATGGCGGCATCTCGCCGGACTCAGCCATCACGCCGGTGGAATATTCGTGCATTACAGCCGAAGAAGCGGCGGAAATGCAGGAGGAACTACTGATGCGCGGCGTCGGTACCCAACCGCCGCTGACGACCGAGTCCTGCATCAACGGCGAGAACATGTACATCGGTACGTTCTTTCTCGTTGAAGTGGGCACCTGCGTCCTGCCCTTTGACAGCGTCATTCAGGCACAGGCTGCGGCGCCGAACAACAGTCGTTACTACATCAAGCCCGGCACTTACAACGAGGCCAACAACAGCCTGCTGAACAAACCGGGTTATTACTTCTGCAACACCGGCTCGGCCGTCATCGAATAAGGCTCGCGAGTCGAGTGAATAGGAGATTTTTCTATGAAATCGAAGACCTTGTTTGTGATTCTGGCAATCACGGCAATTTGCACCTGGCTCGTCGCGCCGACCAAGGCCGACATGGAGCACTGTACAACTCATACCGCCGGCGTTCAGACGACCGGCAGTCCGTCGTTCCACAACATCGGCCAAAGTGTCGTCGGCATCTCGACGGGTGCCGCCACCATTGCACGCCATGGCAGTTTGAATTGCCTCCGCGTCCACACGACGTGCATTCTGGGCGATGTAAACGGCGACTATCTGATCGACGGCGAAGATGTCCAGCGGTATACGGAGGTCAAGCTCACCGATGTCGGAACGCCGCGAATCAGTGCCGCTTCTCCAACGGTCCCGGAGTTTGTCAACCTTTTGTTGAATCAGTAACCCGGCAAAGTCGAATGTGTATTGACATCATCGGGTGAAGCGGGCATCGCTCGCTTCACACCCGTCTTTTTGCAACGCTTCACCGTGTCTCGAAAAGAGACGAATCGTTGATACTAAACCTCGCGCGTTTCAATCGAGACTTTGTCAAACCCGTTTAGCCCATCCCCGAAGGGGCGGGGCAAACCCGCGAAGACGTCCAATCGCACTGAGGCTCATTCGCAATCGACGTCACCAGCCGCGACAAATCTTCCACCTTTGAACGCCACGTTTCCGTGCGCATGGCCGTCATGCGCTTTGCAGCTTCCTCCGCACCGCGCAAAGCCAACGCCCTTTCGCAGGCGCCAATGAACTCCTCAGCGCCGTTCGCGATTTCCACCAAGCCACGATAGCGCTCCACCTCCGGCATCGGCGTCGACACGACCGGCAATCCCGCCGACAAATACTCCCGCAGTTTGATCGGATTCACGGCCCGCGTCAGATCATTCACTCGAAAGGGTATCAACCCCACGTCAAATGCCCGCGCATAGGCAGGCAGTTCGCCATACGGCCTTCGACCCAGCAAATGCATGTTGCCAAGACTTCGCAATCGCGAAACATCCGTCGCAATGTCACCGATCAACACCAAGGACCATTCCGGCCGCGCCTTTGCGACGTCCGCCACCAATTGCACGTCAAACCAATCTTGAATCAATCCCCAGAATCCCAGCACCGGATTGCGAATTTGAGTCATGTCTGCCGGAATCGGTGCAATCGACCCACCTGCGAAGTGATCAAAATCAACGCCATGCGTCACCAGCGCGGCATGTCTGCAATGCGGTTCTTTTACATGCAACAGCGATTGACTCGTTGTCACGACAAGATCGGCCCGATCGCACAATCGCTTTTCCGAAGCCAGCACCGCTTCGCGATCATATCCCGTGAAAGCGCTGAACTCATCCACGCAATAATAAATCACGCATTCTTCATCGAACGTGCCGCACAAATAGTCGACGTCCGGCGAAAAACTCCAAAGCTGCACCGGCCTGTCGGGCAAGTCGCGCAGCACGCTCCGAATCTGCCGCGTCAGGAGCCTTCGATTGATCGCCATCGCGGCAGAATTACCGGGTAGCGGGACAACCATTGGCGTGATGACGGTCATATGGTCCGACACCCGAATCGGCCCCTGAACAACCTGTCGCAGCTTTCCAATGATCGCGCCGGCATCGGCCATGTTCGCACTTGGCCGACGGGATGCGTGATAATTAACCCAGATCACATGATTGCGCTCCGAGAGAATTCGCATGATGTGATGCTTGCTGGTCGGATCGTAAAACCAGTTGCTGGCGATGCAAATGATGTTTCGATTTTCGATCAAGCCGACCGCCTCGCCCTGCCTGCGTGTCGCTCGCATGCGGATTCAATGGCCGACACGCTGTCGCGCCCGGCTTTCGCCCACGTTCGCGCCTGCCCAAATTCCGCAATGGCCGCGCGGTTCCAATCGCATTGAAGTCCCTCAACAATGGCCCTACACAATGCCGCCGAATCACCCAACGGAGTCAGAAGTCCATTTTGTGCGCCGCCCAGCACTTCCGCGTTTCCGCCCACATCCGTCGCAACCACCGGACACCCGCATGCCAGCGACTCCGCCACGGCGTTGCACCATCCTTCAGAGGACGACGCCAGCCCAAACAAGTCCGCGGCATTCAACATCATCGCGATGCGCTCTTGGGAAAGTGCACCAATCCACTCAATGGCATGTCGCCCGCAGCGCCCGCCAATTTCGACATTGGCGGCGCAGATCATTTTCCGAAGCTCCCTCACGTAGCCCGGCTCATTCGCCTCCCCGCCCACCAGCATCAACCGCACATCGCCCGCTTCGGCAAACCTCCGGCCACACTTCCACCAGCCGGTGAAACCCCTTCAGCTTCTGCACATGTCCGACCGACACGACGTATTTCGCATTCGCATCCCAGGCAAGAATGTCTCTTGCCGTCTGTCCAACCCCATCGTCAGCTTCACCCAATTTCTCGCGCCGCACAAAAACGGTAGTGTCCACGCCATTGGGAATTACGCGAATCTCAATCGGCCGACCGACCAGCCGCTGGGCCAATTCCGCCAATGATTGTGACACCGATACGACACCATCGGAATCCAGCAACATCCGCGTCATCCACCGCCGCTTGTGCCGGTCCTTCGACTGGCTCACCAGTTTCCCGCGCAACGTGCAGACAAACGGCCACCCGCGTTCACGCGCCACAATCCACGCCCCCACCGCATCGGGCCATTCGAAATGGGAGTCTATCCCCATCACTTCATGCGTGCGTTCGACCTCGCGAAGTCCCGCTCGCAGTGCGTTCGCATAAAACTCGGCATCCATTCCCTTCATCACGCCCGGAAAATAAAACATGCGCGGCCGAACTACGAGCGGCACTTGATCGATCGCCGGCTTAAAATCGTCCATCGGCCGCAGAATCGGAAACCAGGGCTGCGGCGAAACCACCGCCACCGGCAAGATGGCATGCATGGCCGCAAGCCTGCGCTGCACAAAAATGCCGCGCGCCGGACAAGCTCGTGTCGGGTACACCATGGTTGTGGAAACAATCACTTTGGACTTCAAGACCACGCTCACATTTTCTGCAACTTCACGGCAATGCGTCATTTACATTCGATATATCGGCAAACGGCATTGAATCGGACCTCGCTGGCCCCGTTTTGACCTTTCACCCATTCCCCCTAGAATCCGTCCTTGTTGCCGAAGCGTCGGCAAAATACGCAATTTGAGGTGCATCTATGGTTGTGGGTGAATTGACGCAGGAAGTGGATCTGGTGGTCATTGGTGGTGGACCGGGCGGCTATGTCGCAGCCCTTGCCGCCGCCGACAACGGCATTTCGACGGCATTGGTGGAGGAAGCCAAAATTCCCGGCGGCGTGTGCCTTCGCGAAGGCTGCATCCCCAGTAAGGCCCTCTTACACGTCGCCAAGGTTATCGAAGAAGCGAAGCACGCCGAGAATTTCGGTATCACCTACACCCGCTCGAATCTGGATGTCGAAAAACTCCGCAATTGGAAGAATGGCGTCATCCGCAAGCTCGGCATGGGTGTGCAATCACTCATCAAGGCCCGCAAGCTGGAGTACTTCAACGGCCACGCCGAATTCACCGATTCAAACATGCTTCGCATCGAAGGCGCCGACAACGCCCGCATCAAATTCCGACATGCGGTCATTGCCACGGGTTCTTCGGCAAAAATGCTCCCCGAAAATTTACTGCCGCGCGAGCTGTGCTGGAGCGCGGCCGATGCGCTCGAGGTCAGCGAAATTCCAAAACGGCTGCTGATTATCGGCGGCGGCTACATCGGCCTCGAAATCGGCCAGGTCTATGCCGCACTCGGCAGCGAAGTGACCGTCATCGAAGCCCTAGCCGGCGTTCTCACCGGCCTAGATCCGGATTTGGCCAAGCCGCTCATTGCCAAGCTTGGCAAACAGATGAAAGCCATCCACACCAGCACCCAATTCAAGGGCGCAAAGAAATCCGGCAAGGAAATCGCGGCCACGTTTGTTCTGCAGGGCAAGGAAACCACTGAGAATTTCGACAAAATCCTCGTGTCGATCGGCCGCCGGCCGCGTACCGACGGTCTTGGTCTCGAAAACACAAGGGTCTCTTTGACTGAGCGAGGCTTCATTCAAGTCGACAAGCAATTCCGCACGACCGACAAGAAGATTTACGCCATTGGCGATGTCGTCGGCGACCCGATGCTCGCGCACAAGGCCTCGCGCGAAGCCAAAGTCGTCGCAAACGTGATCGCGGGCAAGCCCGACGAGTGGGACAACGTCACCATTCCCGCCGTCGTCTACACCGATCCCGAAGTCGCCTGGTGCGGCCACACCGAAGCCGAAGCCAAGGCAAAGGGCCTCGACTTCAGCGTGAAGAAATTTCCGTGGGTCGGCAACGGCCGGGCTGTTTCGATGAGTCGAACGGAGGGAATCACCAAGCTCCTGTTCGACAACAAGACGCAGCGGCTGATCGGCATGGGCATGGTCGGCGCACGCCGGCGACCTGCTGATGGAAGGCGTTCTTGGCATGGAAATGGGCGCATGGTCGCCGCCGACCTCGCTCTGTCGATCCACCCGCATCCGTCGCTGAGCGAAACGATCATGGAAGCCTCAGAATCCATGACGGGCAAAGCCATTCACGGCGCGCATTGACGCTGCGAGCACCCGATGAATCGCCTAATCGTTGGTGTTAAGCGGCACGCTCGTGTCTAGCCAGGCGCCCATGTTTTGCCCCGCTCTTCTGTTTAGCCTCGCTTTTATGTTTAGCCCCGCTCCACAGGAGCCGGGCGACGCCGCGAAATGGCTAGACCTCGAATCGAATCTCATTTCCCGTGCCCGCCCGTCATCGAGTCCATTTGAGGATTGATCCCGATTCACGGCATTTCTCGCCCTCACTCACCCCGCGAGCCAATTTCTCCCGATATTCTTTTTGCCATGATTGCAGACGCCCAAATTCGTGAGCTGATTTCCCGGCTGATTGTCGCACTTGAATCCTCGGACGATGCGCCGACAAGGGACTCGTTGCCCCAATCCGTCGCGCACTCCCCATGCAATGCGTCGCGAGAATCGGATCAATCAAATACTCAGCATTTGGAACAGTACACGACCCGATTTACCCCTTGGTCCTGGAGCCAACGCCGCGGCCACGCCTAGGCACATGTCAAACGATTCACCACCTGTAACGCCCCTCCGCGGAGCCGTCGTTCTCGAAACCGACGTCAATGGTCTCGGTGCCATTCGAAGCCTGCGCTCTATTCGTCCGACTCCACCCCTGGTCATCGGCGTCGACTTCACAAAATCCATCGGCTTTCACACGCGTCTCTGTCGCGTGATCGCCGCACCGCCGCCCCACCTCGATGATGGCAGGCCCCTTTGCGACTTTCTCTTGAATTTGGCAAACGACATCGGCGGACCGCTTGCCCTGTTTCCATGCGGCGATCGAACCGTGAGACTTGTCAGCAAATATCGAGACGACTTGTCCCGTTTCTATCACACGTTGCTGGCAGAGCCCGGGCAGATCGAATCGCTCATAAACAAGGCCCGCTTCGCCGAACTCGCTGAGTGTGCCAATGCGCTGACACCCCGTCATGCCGTGGTCAACCCGGCAGTAAGTGCCGCGGCCGCCGCCGGACTTCGCTTTCCGATTGTCGCCAAGCCCCTGAACCTCGACGGCAACGATCCCGTCAAGCGCGTCTTCAAAGTCCGACCCTTCAACACTCCCGGAGAATGGGACATATTTTTCGCCCACTGGAAACAGGGCGGCCAGGTTTTGATTCAGGAACGCATCGAAGGAGATGACACCGACATCTGCTTTTATGGCGGCGTCTGGAAAAATGGCAGCCCCATTTGCGGCTTTACAGGCAGAAAAATTCGCCAACAACCCAATGGGCATGGTTCCACCGTCATGGCCTCTTGCGAACGAATCGACGACGTTAAACACTTGGCAGAACAGTTCTTACAAGAAATAGATTTCACCGGACTCTGCGATGTCGAATACAAACGAGACCGCCGCGATGGCCGGTATTACCTGATCGAAGTGAACCCTCGTCAGGGCCAATGGCATCAAATCGGCAGGCTCTGCGGAATCGACCTGATTCAGGCCGCCTACCACGCTCTTTCCGGCCTGAATCCCGTTTGGCCTGAACAACCGAATGGTTGCAGCGGCCGCTGGTCGTATCAATTTCAGGACGTGGCCCGACTGGTCGATGATTGGCGCAGGGGCGATTTTTCGCTCGCGAGATGGATGCGGCCGTATATGTCGTTGCCGCAAGATGGTGTTTTCAATTGGCGCGACCCACGACCGTGGGCGATGGAGTTCGCGGAATGGACTCGCAACAAGCTAAAAAGCCGATTCTCGCGCGAGAAAGTCATCACGTCAGATTTGGCCCAAGCGACATAGCCGTGAATCGACTATCATTCGTCTCCCTTTGGCGGGGTGCGGGATTTCCTGAATGCCCTTCACCATGATGGGTGCAATAATGAAGTGGGTGAGCACAGGCAACGCAACGTCGTGACTCACTTCGGAGAGTTCAGTGAACGTTATCGAAAAAATCGCTGCGAAGGCTGTCAGCCGCGTTTCTGTCATGGCCGGTTGGACCCAGTCGCGATTTGCAGAACGCACCGAACTCGCGCACATCCTCTGCTATCATACCATCATTCCCGATGAATCCGCCCGCGCCGGCTGGTCGGCGCCACACGCCGTCACTGTTTCCGCCTTTGAACAACAAATGTCCATGCTTGCGGAGCTGCGCTGTGTTCGCCGCCTCGATCGCGTGGCCGATCAACTCGCAAATGGACTATTTAATGACGGTCCGAGCGTTTCGATCACCTTTGATGACGGCCTCGCGGACAACGTCATGCTTGCCCTGCCGATCCTCCAGCGCTACGGCCTTGCAGCGACATTTTTTCTGACCACCGGCATCATGGACCGCGGTGATTTGTTTCCCAATGACAAGATTCGAATTCTTCGCGATGCCCATCAGCGCGGCCGATTAAAGATGTCGCTCCATCCCGTTTGCGAACGCCTGCTTACCCAACCGGGATATTACAAAGCCACCAGCCTCAATGAATATCGCGAGCAACTCGATGAACTTTGGGCCGCCGCCCATGTCCGGGTGGATCCATCAGCAATCGAGGCCTGTCGCGTGATGCGCTGGGACGAGGCAAGGCTGCTCCGTGACGCAGGCATGGAGGTCGGCGCGCACACGGTCAATCATGTCATTCTCTCGCGCGAATCGAATGATGTGCGACAGTTCGAGATCGTCGAGTCGATTCGCCGCGTTCGCGCCGAGATGCGCCGTGACCGCGTGCCCTTCGCCTACCCGAATGGCCAGCCCACCGATTTTGGCGAATTCGACATGGGCGTCCTGGCAGATATGAAAATCCCCTATGCCGTCACCACCGATGCAGGGCCCAATCATTCGGAATCGAATCCGCTCGCGCTTCGCCGACACTGCATCGGCATCCACCATGATATCAGCAGCCTTTGGACGGCTCTGGCGGAATAAGCGCCGGTGCCCGTCTCGTCGCATTTTCCCAGAAGTGTGCCGCCGGCTTCTTTCCAATTGCGACCGTCGATCACGTTATCACCGCGCAATATCCGTGCCACACTCCGGACATCGGCCGCTCATGTTGCCCGTCAAGTCGTATCCGCACTTTCGGCACTTCGCCGGATCCAGCAGATTTTCGACGCGCTGATGACTGATGCCAAGAAGCCCGACTTTCATTCCGGCATTGTTTAACACATGCGCCGCATGTGAATTCAATCCAACCAATACAATCATGTTCACGATCGGAATGAACATCGCCAGCCCGCTGACGAAGGCCTTATCGGGTTTGGATTCCAGCGCCATGACCAGCCTCACTACGCCGACGGCAAGCCAAAGCGTCGGCAGAAGCGTCACGAGAGTCAGGGGCCATCCTTTGATCACAATGGAGGGTCCAAAAGCAAAATACGCCTGTCCGGCCAACGCAAATAACACGGCCTGAATCATCCAGCGCTGGCCTCTTGCCACTCCGGCCAGATCAATTCGACCCAGCGAGATTGGCCGCGGGGCGACAAACTGTGAAAGCCGGTGGCCGCAAAAAATACACGGCGCGTCGGGATCATCAGAGTTCGCAAAAGACTGGCGGCAGGATGGACAGGTGTAATTCGGCATGGCATCGACCGCAATATCCTACGGCCCGAACCACGCTGTCGAAAGACAACGACCTGTCTGATTCTTTTGTGGCTTCATCTCAAATCACCGCCCGAATACGCCGGTCCGAAACTTTATCAACTTGTTTTCACGATTTTCATTCATTCAGACGACAGCCCGTGACGTGAACATGCTCGTCCGATCCGCTATAACATACGCGCTGAATCCATAACTCGAAATCGTGGAGGCTCCCTTGGCCTATTCCGATCTGCGCTCATTCATCGAAGCACTCGACAAAGCCGGCCAGCTCAAACGCATCCCGGTCGAAGTCGACCCCGAACTCGAAATCACCGAGATCGCCGACCGGATTTCCAAATCTCCTTCACCCGAGGGACTGAAGAAAGCCCCGGTCACCGATCCTGTCCACGGCGGGCTTGGCGGGCAGGGTCTGTTATTCGAGCGCGTCAAGGGCAGCCGATTCCCCGTCGCCATCAATCTCTTTGGCAGTTACGAGCGCATGCGAATGGCACTCTCCTGCGAGAGCTTTGAGGCCCTCGCCGACAAGGTGCAAAAACTGGTCAAGCCCGTTCCTCCGACCAGTTTTCTCGAAAAAGTAAAGATGCTGCCGGAGCTGGCGAAGATTGCCAGTTATCCGCCCAAACACGTGAAGCGCGGAATCTGTCAGGAAGTCGTCCACACTGATGATGCCGATCTGCTTTCGTTGCCAATCCTCAAGTGCTGGCCCCATGACGCCGGCGGCGACACCGATGTCATTGAGTCGCACGGGAATATTCTGCAATCGCCAAATCACCAGAACGCCAAATCCCCAAATCCCATCGGCCGCTATATCACCCTCGCTGGCATCTACACGACCGCTCCCGATGGCAGCGAGCCCAACATCGGCATGTACCGCATTCAGGTCACCGGCCCAAAGTCCGCCATATTCCATTGCCACATGCACCACGACGGCGCGCGACATCACCGCATGTGGGCCGCGCAGGGCAAGGATATGCCGGTCGCCATTGTGCTCGGCGGCGAGAGCGTGCTTCCCTATGCCGCGACATGCCCGCTTCCGCCGAGCGTCAGCGAATTGCTCTTTGCCGGTTTCTCAACGACGGCGGCATCTCGCTGGTGCCGGCCAAGACCATCCCCGTCGAAGTGCCCGCCAACGCCGAAATCGTCATTGAAGGATATGTCAGTGCCACGGAAATGGCACGCGAAGGCCCCTTCGGCGACCACACTGGTTTTTACTCATTGGCCGACAACTTTCCTACACTTCGCGTTACAGCCATCACCCATCGCGAAAACCCGATCTACCCCACCACCATCGTCGGCCTTCCGCCGATGGAGGATTACTGCATGGGCAAAGCCACCGAACGCGTATTCCTGCCGCTCCTTCAAATGCTCATTCCCGATATCGTGGATTACCATCTGCCGCGATGGGGCGCGTTCCATAATTTTTCTTTTCATCAAAATTCGCAAGGAATATCCCTATCAGGCCCGCAAAGTCGCCAGCAGCATCTGGGGCGCGGGACAGATGATGTTCACCAAGTTCATCGTCATCGTTGATGAAGACGTGAATGTTCATGATGAGCAGGACGTCATGTTTCGGGTCGGCGCCAAGTCGATCCGCGGCGCGATACCTTTGTGGTCGATGGCCCGCTTGATATCCTGGACCATGCCGCGCCCTATTGCGGCGCGGGCAGCAAAATCGGCATCGATGCCACCCGTAAAATTCCCGGCGAGGGCATCGTTCGCGATTTCCCGAAGTTGCTTCGAATGGACGATGCGACGAAAAAGCTCGTCGATGCCCGGCGAATACGGCCTGTGACGCGACCGCCGACTGTTCGAATGTCGGAGATTGATTCGACAACGTTAGAATGAACTCGTTTATCTAAGCCCATTAGGGCAGGGCGCGAAAGTCGAACGCATCGAATTCAAAACTGATGGCCCAATGCAGGAAGAGAACGAAATCAACTCAAAGGGTGACAACGCCGGCAACAGCAATGCCGAAGATGGCGGACAAGTTTTCGAAATCACCCTGGAAGTGCCCCACCTCGATACCACTCTCGCGCCCAAATCCGCCCCCCCCCCTGTCCCTCAAATCGTTCTCCGCGAAGACGGCGCCGACATCACCAGCGAACAACTTCCCTGTTCGATTCCCGATATTCCGCTTCACCTCTGCCCCAACTGCGACTACAACCTCACGTCGCTTCGAACCTGCCGCTGCCCCGAATGCGGCGAACTCTTCGATCTCATCGAAGCAAAGCGCCACGGCGCGAAAAGCTTGCCGCATGTTCAGGATGATATTCGCGCTGTTTTTGCCAACAACATCTCGCTCTTCGGCGGATTGGCACTTTATTTCACGAGCTTTCTTGTCGGACGCTGGTACCTTCATGGACAGCGCGGCGGCTGGGGCGCATGGCTGGCATTCATCGCGATGTTAATACTGGCCGTTGTATTGATGTACAAAGTCTATTTTCAACGCACCCTGTCGGAAGCCGTGCTGCTGGCGGGGATTGTCGCGGCCGCGACGGTTGGCATGATTGCCATTCTCTTTGGCTGAGATTTGGGCAATGCCTCGCCGGGGTCTCATCGAACTCAAATTGAATCTAGGCAATAAAGAAATTACTTGGTGCCATTCCAAGGCGGCATCCCGGCTTCTTTCATTACTTTTGACAATCGCGCTAACGCAAATTCGATCTCTCTCGCTTAGAATCCCTGCAGATGCAGTCCGCAACGACCGACACGATCTGGGACGAATCACGACTCGCCGCGCCCCATGCGCAGCCGGACAAGTCGCGCCGCGTGCAGGCGATGTTCAATGCCATCGCCCCGACATACGAACTTGTCAACCGCGTCCTCTCGGCCGGTCGCGACGCCCATTGGCGAAGGCAGGCCGTTAAGCTGGCGAAGGTCGCGCCCACGGACCGCGTACTCGATCTGGCGTGCGGCACCGGCGATTTTGCCCGCGAGTTTCAACGGGCCTCGCCCGCACTGGTGGTGGGAAGCGATTTCGCATCCGGCATGCTGGCCCTCGCCGCCGCCCGGGACAACGGGCGAATTCCGTTCTGTCAGGGCGATGCCCACCATCTACCATTTCGAAATGGCTCATTCAACATTGTGAGCTGTGCATTCGGCGTGCGTAATTTTCAAGAGCTCGCCGTGGGCCTGGGCGAAATCTATCGGGTTCTGCAAACCGGCGGTCGCGCCGTCATCCTCGAATTCACGATGCCCAGGTCGAAGCTGATCGGCGGCGCATATCGTTTCTATTTTCGTCGGATTCTGCCGCGCGTCGCCCGCATCATCAGTCGCGACAGAAGCGGCGCCTATGACTACCTGCCGAATTCGGTGGCGTCTTTCATCGACGACAAGGGAATGATTGCCGCGCTGCGAAACGCGGGTTTCCATTCCATTGTTCATCGCGCATTCACGGTTGGCATCGTCACGGTTTACGTAGCCACGAAGCAATGGGACGATTGAAACAAGTAACGCATCAATGACCACCCTTCCATCCGTTCAAATCCCCGTCATCGACGTCTGGTCGCGAACCACGGCCAAGTATCGAATTCGAGCTGTCGTAATGCTCTCGATATTGGCAGTGCTGTTTGCCGGACTCTGTTGTTTCACATTCTGGTTGCGCACCGGCGCCCTCGCGCCCTGGCTGTCCGACGAATACTTCGACATCATGCGCGAGTCTTTTCGGCCGACGGGCATTTCGCAAATCACACTCATCGATTTTCTGTCCCGCCCGATTCCCGTGCAGGAAGTGCCTGTGCATGCAGTCATCATGGACTCTTGTTCGCATCGCTCTGCTCCATTCCCGTGCTGGTGTCAATTTTATACCGATTGCCGTTTTCGGTTCCTTTTGCAGCCATGGTCTTTTCACTTGCGGCCATGCCCTGGCTGGGAATCACCGTGCTCATCGGATGCACGCTGGCCTCCATGGGACAATTTCGATTCACTGATATGCCTCCGCGCTCATCGGACTGATCCCGACGGCCATTTATTTCGTGACGGCGTCATGGGAGCCGGGCGGCACCCCTTCGCCCATGGCGGAAAACCACGCCCTGCTTTATGCCCCGTGGGTGCTGGCGATGCTGTCATCCTGCATCATCTGCGCGTTGGGACTGGCAATTGCAAAACTCATCAACTATCGACCTGGCGGCATGCCTCCGGTTTTGATTCTCCTGTTCGCTATACCGGTACTTCTTTTTCATTCCTTTGTCGGCCGCGATGAACTGGAATTCAGAATTCTCGAAAACGAATTTGGTCGGAGCAGTTCTTCGGTCTTTGCGCCGGTCGATATCGGCGCGCTCGCGCAACAGGCCGCCAGCGCCCGATGGTCTCAAACCTCCTCCGGATCCTTCGACACCTTATTCGATGAGATATACGGACAAACCCGAACCGGCATTCTCGATCGCATCGAGCAAAAACGCCTCGACGCGGTTACACTGTGCGATGCTTTTATCGAGCGATTTCCGCAATCCCAGCATATTCCGGATGTGCTTTTTCTAAAGGCTCGCACGCTCGATCTTCGCATCGATCTGGCCAAGCTTGAAAGAAAAAGACTCGCGGAATTTCGCGCAGATCTGCCAAGCCCCGCCTCACGACAAACCTGGTTGACGCTCTCCGAGCGATTTCCCACCTATACCGGCTCAGCAACCGCCCTTTATCGCCTCGCCATACTCGCGGCATGCGCCGGTGATTTTTCCGAATCCATTCATTACCTCGAAACAATCGGCAGGCGCTTCAGCGCCATGCCTGAAGAATTAAGAGGCGGCGAATTCACCGAAAGCGTGGTCGGCTCCGCATTCAAGCGAAGTACGACCCTGACAAATTTTCAGGCCGATGTGGTTTTGCATATTGAACGCGCCGAGGCGCTTCGAGAGATCATCGAATACGGCCGGCTCGACACCCCCCGCAGGCTTTCAGAGGTTTTTGTAAGCACGCCCGATGAGTCTGATGAATGGGTCCGACCGGTGCAGCTCTTTCTGAGGCTCGATCCATCCAATCCGGATTACAAGTACAATCTGACACATCTTGCCGAGTGTTTCCCAAATTCCAATGCCGCCGGGTACATCGAGATTCGGCTGGCCGGTTTCGAATCGAGTCCGGAAAACAGAATCGAGCAGCTTAGACTGCTCGCCAATTGCCTCACCGCCGAAGAAGGCGGCGCCGAGGCCCGCTTCATGCTGGCCGATGCTTTGCACGAATCCAACGCAATTGAACCGGCGAAGAGGGTCTTTTCGACGCTGAAGCAAGCGCATTCCGAGAGCATTTGGTCGAAACGGGCGGCCAAACGTCTCAAGTCTATGGAAGCACTACAAGCGCATGGCAACGAAAGTTGACTCAATGATGAAAAAGAGAATTGTGGTGGCGGTGACCGGTGCCAGCGGCGCTCCCTACGCACGACGTCTACTGGAGTGCCTCGTGCGGGAATCCGTGGAGGTCCACCTGGTGGTTTCTCCATATGGCCGCCGGCTCTTCGCCGATGAAAATGTCCATCGCCGACCCAACCGCCGAAGCCCTGGTCGGTTCTGGAATAACAAGGGACCGTATCATCACCCATCCATACCGCGATGTCGGTGACAAACTCGCCTCCGGCTCGTTCATCACCGATGCAATGATCGTCTGCCTTGCAGCAGCAAATACAGTTGGGGGAAGTTGCATCGGGTCTGGGTGCGAATCTTATTTCGCCCCGCCGCCGTTCACCTGAAGGAAAGTCGAGGCTGATTCTGGTTCCGCGAGATGCCATGCTCCCAAATTGAACTGGAGAACATGCTTCGTATTTCACGTCGGGGAATCATCTGTCCGGCCGCGCCTGCTTATTACATGTTGCCGAAATCGGTGAACGACTTGGCTGATTTCGTGGTGGGAAAAGCTGCTTGATCTCGTCGGCGTGACACATTCTCTCAACACACGTTGGAATCCTTCAAGTGAATCGACAAACGCCGACTTGATTGAATAAACAGGGGCTTTGTCGTTGAGGCTTTGCCTGGCAGGCTGCCCAATCTTATCGCCTGCCGCGCGATACCGGGTATTTGCCGCCCAATCGGCGTCCGGGCGTTAGCGCAGCAGGCGCGGCCGGCGTCGCAGTGGGTGCGTTCGTTGGTGAAGCCGATGGCGAAGGGGACGACCGGCTGTCGCCTCGATCTGAGGGCGCCCGCGCCCCCTGTCCGGCATGGCCGCGCTGACTGGGTGCAATAGAGGGCTCAAAGCCGGGCACATCCAATTTTTCGATTTGCTTGTTGATGAGCATTTCGACGTCCGTCAACATGCCGCCTTGCTCGGGCGTTACAAGCGATATCGCTTTTCCGGTGGCGCCCATGCGCGCCGTTCGGCGATGCGATGCACATAAATCTCAATATCGTCAGGCATGTCGAAATTGATGATGTGGGTGATGCCGTGAACGTCGATGCCCCGGGCGGCCAGATCCGTCGCCACGAGAATCGGAATATGATGCTTGCGGAAGCGCTCCATGATCCGCTCGCGCTTCTGTTGCACCAGATCGCCGTGGATCTCCCGCGCCTCGATGCCGTCGGCATGCAATCGCTGCGCCAGTTTCCGGGCGCCATGTTTGGTGCGCGTGAAGATAATCACCAGCGTCGGTTTCTCGTGCTCCATGATCTTGCGGAGCAGGCGGTACTTATCCCACTGCTGCACAACGATGTACTGCTGTGTGATCAGGTCGACCGTGATCTGGTCCCGCGAGACGTTCAATTCGACCGGATCGTTCATGTACGTCTTGCTGAGCTTGACGACTTCGGCCTCCAGCGTTGCCGATACAAAAACAGTCTGGTGGGCATGCTTGATGCGCCCGAGAATTTTTCGGATGTCGTCGCGAAAGCCGATGTCGAGCATCCGGTCCACTTCATCCAGCACGACAAACCGCACCGAGTCGAAATTGAGCACGCCCCGATCCAGCATGTCCATGACGCGCCCGGGTGTGCCGACGATTAGATGGGGCTTCTTGCCCAACTGGTGAATCTGCTGTGCCATACGCGTGCCACCATAGACCGGCACGCAATGCACTTCGAGAAATTTCGCCAATCGCTTCAACTCGCCCAGAACCTGAACCGCCAGTTCGCGCGTCGGCGTCAGAATCACCGCCTGTAGCGGCTGCGACGGATCGATCTTCTGCAGGATCGGAAGGCCGAACGACGCGGTCTTGCCGGTGCCGGTCCTCGCCTGTCCGAGCACATCACGGCCGGACAGGACCAGCGGAATCAATTCGCGCTGAATCGGCGATGGGTCCTTGTACCCAACGGCATGAAGCGCGCGGAGAATGGGGATTTCAATGCCGAGATCGGCAAACGCCTGTGGAAGCTCTGGGTGGCGATGCATCGGGTCGTGAACGACCGTCCTTTCTGAACTGGGTTGCCGCCTGGGACAACCTGTAGGACAGATAATAATTTCGCAACCCAATTCTGGCAAGCATCTTACGAATTCCAAATTCAGGCTTTATTGGACCGCCCGCTCATGCTGCTTCTCGCGTTTTGATTGACGCAACTTGAGGCATATGCTCGTTTAGGGGGTTCAATGCATCAGGAAGCGAACAATCAAGGCGGGCCGTCCGGCATCGACTACCGGCCCATTCTCGAAAAACGGCGGCAAAGAAATTTGAATCGCGGCGTTTTCAGAGAGATGATTAAGACGGAATTGGAGACCAAGCCCCTGGGCTGGCTCCGCCGGCGAACGCTCGTGAAGTTCGCCACCAGACTCGGCATCGATGAATTCGAGGCGCGTCTGATCCTTCGCGCTGTTGAATACGAATGCGGCAAAGCTGCCAAAGATGGTCAAACGGATATTGAATCCGAAATCCAGAAGGAGTTTGTCGCCCAGTCCAAGGCGGGCGGCGAATCATGGCTTACCCACTTGGTCGCGCTGGCGGTGGTTGCGCTGATCGCGACGGGATTCAGTTGGCTAAGATCGTTGAATTAAGACGGGCCAATTGCAATAAGTGCCGCGAGCATGCCCGATTCAGCGTTTCTTCCGCGCAACTTCCGGACGAACCATTTTGTAAGCGGCGCGGTTTTCCGAAAAATCCACGACTTCGACGTTGGTCATCCCGGCCTCTTTCGCGGCGGCAAAAACATTCGCTTTGGTCACGGTGCGAACGCTCTTCGGCATCACCACCCAGATGGCCCCATCGTCGCGAAGCTCTTCGACCAGGCTGCCAAGCTGCCGCAATTCCGCCGCCCGATCCACGCCCAGCATCACCATGTCCGCCATTCCGTCGCCGTTTGTCTGCACTTTCACCTTCATGTTCGACAACGAACGCGAAAGCTCCACGTCTTCGATATTCAACATCTTGATGGTGTGCCCATCGGCCACACCAAGTTTGTCGGCCAAGGATTGGGGATGTTGAATGTAGTCGATCCAATCGCCAGTGGCATGAACGGCGCCGAGGGTGATGCCCACCGGGTTGCCGTGAAAATTAAATCGTATTACCTCGCCCTCCCGCCGGGGATTGGAGATTTCCGCCAATCGAAATCGAAATTTCGTCGCACCCGAAAAATCGATGTGATCCGCCTCCATGCGGACCTGCCCTTCGTACCGGTCTCGTCCGACCTGAAGTCTGCAGGCTGATTCCATCGCCATGTGCGTTTGCCTTTCTTAATGGTGCATTCGGGCAGAACAGCCCCAGCGAGCGACAGCCGTCAACCGCAGTAAAGGTCGAAGCTGTGCCATACTTTCCTAAACAGTCTTTCGCAGCGGATGCACGCGCCTGAGTCCAACGGCCATTTCGGCTCCATCGCCGCAACCCATGCACCCCTGTTACCGGCCCTCATCATACCCGAATGGTGCGTTCGACACAATGTGCGCTCATCCCTCGTCGCTGCTGAGCTTTGCGAGAATTGTGAAATCTTCCAGCGTGGTCACATCGCCATCCACATGTCCTTTTGTCGCGATTTCCCGCAACAGCCGGCGCATGATTTTTCCGCTTCGCGTTTTCGGCAGCGATTCCGTGAATCGAATGTCCTTGGGCCGGGCAATCGCCCCCAGCGTTTTGGACACATGCTGCTTCAATTCGTCCTTCAGGGCATCGGTCGGTTTTTCACCGCCGCGCAGCGTCACAAACGCCGCGATCGCCTCGCCGGTGATTTCATCGGGATAGCCAATCACCGCCGCCTCGGCCACGCGCGGATGGGAAACGATCGACGATTCCACTTCGGCAGTGCCAAGCCGGTGGCCCGCCACTTTGATCACATCGTCAACCCGCCCCGTAATCCAGAAATAGCCGTCTTCGTCCCGGCGGGCGCCGTCGCCGGTGAAATAAACGCCGGGAATCTCCGACCAATACTGCTTGCGAAAACGCGCCTCGTCGCCGTATATCCCCCGCAGCATGCCCGGCCACGGCTTGCGAATCACCAGCAGCCCGCTCTCATTGGCCGCGAGCTCCGTTCCGTTTTTATCGACGATCGCCGCATCCACCCCATATAGCGGATGCGTCGCCGAGCCCGGCTTGGTCGGCGTGATGCCCGGAAGCGGCGAAATCATGACACCGCCGGTTTCCGTCTGCCACCAGGTGTCAGTGATCGGACACCGTTTGCCGCCGATATGCTCGTTGTACCAGTCCCATGCCGCCGGATTGATCGGCTCGCCCACGGTGCCGAGCAGCTTCAGCCTCGATAATCGTGCTTGGCGGGCCATTCGGCGCCCTGCCTCATGAACGCCCGAATGGCCGTCGGCGCCGTGTAGAACTTCGTCACGCCGTGCCGCTCGCAGATCGACCAGAACCGGGCCCAATCCGGATAGTTCGGCGCCCCCTCATACATCACATTCGTGACGCCATTCTGAAGCAGGCCATACACCACATAGCTGTGGCCGGTGATCCAGCCGATGTCGGCCGTACACCAGTACACATCGTTGGGCTTCAGATCGAACAAGAGCCGCGCCGTCTCGCGCACATAGACCATGTAGCCGGCCGTCGTGTGCAGGATGCCCTTCGGCTTGCCCGTGCTGCCGCTGGTATAGAGCAGGAAGAGCATGTGCTCGGAGTCGAGCGGCTCGGCCGGGCATTCGCTGGATGTTCCCCGCATCACATCGTGCCACCACACGTCGCGCCCCTCGACCCAGCCGACCTTCTCCCCGGTCCGCTGCACCACGATGACCTTCTTCACGAGATCGGTGAGCTTGCACGCCTCATCCACATTTTCCTTCAACGGAACAACACCGCCGCGGCGATATCCCCCATCGGCCGTGATGATAACGTGCGAGTCCGCATCCTGAACGCGATCGGCAATCGCCTGCGCACTGAAGCCACCGAAAATCACCGAATGCGGCGCGCCCAGCCGGGCGCACGCCAGCATGGCAATCGCCAGTTCCGGAACCATCGGCATGTAAATCGTGACGCGGTCGCCCTTGCAGATGCCCATCAGCTTCAGCGCATTGGCAAAGCGGCAGGTCTCGGCCAGCAACTGCGAATAGGTCAGCCGCTTGATTTCCTTGGGCTCGCCGGTGTCGGTGGTGGGTTCACCCTCCCAGATAATCGCCGGATGGTTGCCGCGCCCTTCGGCAATCTGCTGGTCGAGGCAGTTGAAACTCATGTTCGTCTCAGCGCCGACAAACCACTTCGCGAAGGGCGGACTCCACTGCAAGACGCGGTCCCACTTCTTAAAGAAGTGATTCTGCGCCGCAACGCCGCTCCAATAGGCATCCGGGTCGGCGATCGACCGCTTGTATTCCGCATCATATTCCTCGCGGGTTTTGACATGCGCCTGGGCGGCGAAGTCCGCGGGCGGCGCATGCACTTTCACCTTGGGATGGGGCAATTCCGAACCGGCATCTAAACTCATCGTGCGCTCCTTCTGGTCATCATCTCGCGCGCCAACCCACGCGGCCCCCCGCTGAACAACGCCGATCATAATAGAGAATTCGCAACCGAGCCGCAAACCGGCATACATCCGCTCTCCAACAAAAAAAGCGGGCGCGGCGCCGGGCCGACCTCCCACTTTCTTTTCCTGTTGCACAATGTCAACGGCGCGATGCGCTTCAATCCCTTACACCCGCGCCTTCGCCGGGCAGCCCTTCGCCGCCGCCCTCATCGCACGCACGATTGCTGAACCGCGCCTGATTGTCACCGCCCGATCAGCACCGGCACCTTCGCCGCAGTCGCCCGCTCGAATGGGTTCATTTGACTTTTTGACGTGTTGGCGTTTTGACGTTTCGAACCCATGCGCACTGTGAGAATCGCACTCACCGCCCCGGCGCGCTTGCCGCGCACCGCCTGCACGGTGTATTCGACCTGCGTCACGCCCTCCGGGATCGTCGCATCATCAAACAGCTTCGCCCCCGAAACCCCGACAAACGCGAACTGATCCTCGCCCGGTAATTTCCGCCGAATGAGATAATTGGTGCCGCTGGTGCCGGCGCTATTGCGGGCCTTCCAGCGAATGGTGAGTGCCCCGCGGGTGGCATCGAGCGTGGCCGACAGGCTGCGCGGCCGTTCGGGAGCGGGTGTCGGCATCCTGTCAGCGGGCGGCGCGATCTGGGCCTTGTTGTAAATATTCAGCGGGTTCTTCGCGTTCTCGGCGTAGGCCCGCACCGTGCGAACCACATCGCCCGCCCCGATCCGCAGGGCCCGCACCGCCGCCTTCGCCGTCTGGGTCGCGGCCATCGCCGCCTGCGCCGCCTCCCGCTGCACGCGAATCGCATCCGCCGCCTTGACCGTCAGAATCTCAAACGCTTCAGCCTGCGGCGCGGTCAGCCCGATGTCGGGGGCGTTGTCGATAAAAACAGTGTCGTGTGCCTGACACCACTGGACGAAGTCGGAACGATTGTCGGTGGGATAGGTGCTCATGGTTCGCAAACGCCAAAAAATCAAAACGTCAAAAAGTCAAAACAAAGAGACGAATTAGGAAGGCAGGAAGGCAGGAAAAGGAAAAGGCATGGTCCGAGGCGCCGCAACCGGCGACACGCTGGAATCAATCCCCGCCCCGCCCGCCACACCCAGCGTCACCCGGGTGGCAGTCCTTCCGTCGGGTTCTTCGGCCCTTTCTTCGTCCTGCAGAGCCCCCGACTTTCGCAAAAGAAGGCTGTGCCGCCGCAAAAAAGCCCCGCCGCGCCGCGAAACAGGTCCGCCGCGCCGCAAATGTGTCGACGGCTGCGCGGAATCTGCTCGCATTCGCCGCGAATGTGCCCCAAAGTGCCGCAAACATGCCCCAATGTGCCACCAACCTGCCCAAATCTCACAGGAATGCGGAAGCTTCCAGCCCGAAAATGATGGAGTCTGGAACGAAAAAGACAACATTCGCCCCAAATGTCACACTTTTCGTGACAAAAAGTGGGTTCGCCGCGCCCGCGCAGCCCGCTGCCACGACTCCACATAGACCTGGAAACTGGACCCAGCAACGCAAAGGGAGTAGGGTGGAACACGTTCGGGGCGTTCAAATCTGAATTCTCCGGTTTGGGGCATTCTTCGATTTGGTGGATTAAGAGGGCGATTCGCCCTGCCAAAATACCCGACTTTCGCGCATTATCAAAAGCCATGACCATTCCATTCGAGCCGACACGTTCCTACGTTTACAAGGCGTCGCGTTACGAGCTGCTACCTAGGATTACGGAAATAGCCCGCAACTACGAAGATGAGCCATTTCTCCTTCGCGAGATTTCCAAGCGCGTGCTTGCCGAAACCTATACTGTCGACCAACTTGAAATTAAGGTCAAAAAGGCGCAGTCCGACAAGCTTGAGAAGATTAGCACCATTTTTGGCTTCTACATTCCATTCCTCGCAGAGAGCCTCCGTGTATTCGAGAACCTTGGCGGCGGGATGTTTAAGAACATTTCCATCGAGGACGAACTGGCTGAGGTAGACGCAGTCGCCACTGACGTTGATTCGCACGACCCCGGCATTATCTACGCCTATTCCTTCCCATCCATCCAGCGGGACGGCGGCAAGTACCCAATCAAGATCGGTTTGACTACAACAGGCGATGCCCAAGCGAGGGTTAATCAGCAGTGCAAGCAGACCTGTTGCTTTGAGTGTCCTGCCGTGCTCAGGACCTGGGAGGTCCGGCGAGTCGCCGCCGTGGAGGACGCAATCCATTCGACGCTTGAGCGCGTGGTTCCAAGCGCGATGCCCCTGGAACGGAGTGGTTTGACACGACGCTTGAGGAGATTGATGGCATCATCAAGTTCGTAGCAGCCGCCGCTCGCCAACCAAGGTTAATAGTTCAATGCCCCACAGCGTGGCCCGCTCACTTAACCCGTCAATACGAAAAGCCACGCTTGTGCGGAAAGGCGGGGCGACAAGCCCGGCCCACTTAATAAAATTCCCTCCCTGCCTTCCTGCATTCCTGCATTCCTCATTAAAACTCCCCTCCGGCTTGAAACGCGCAACTCGTCACTCGCAACTCAAAAAAAATCGAACCGCTGTGAATTCTTGAACGTATGAATCACATGATCACGGATGATCCCCGCGCAGCCCGCGCTCGAAACCCGGCCCGACAGGGTGGAGTTTCCGCGCCCGTCGGCATACGATATGCCCCCATGACGACGGTGCAGCTCACAAAGGATTATTTTCGCTATTGCAGCGGCGAAGAGCACGTCAAGATTTCAAACGCCATTTGCCGCGGCCGGCGCAAGACCCACTTTCCCAAATGCGGCGGCTGCCAGTTCAACGATGATGAGCGCGGCGGCGACCCGTACAACCTCGTGCAGGTGAATGTGCCGCCGCCCGAGGCCGTGCGCATTTCCAATGGCCAGATTGTCGAGAAGATCAACGACAGCACCAAGATCGCCACGCTGTTCAAATTGTCCGATGTGAGCGGCACCTATCCCCATCCGCTCTCGGAAGATGCCGCCTGGCGTGTCGGCCATGCCGCCGCCCAGTATTTGCGCTCCAAGCTGCGCGGGTTTGACCGGGCCGATCCGATCGCCCGCTCCATCGTCGTCGGCCGCGACACCCGCGAGCACAGCACGGCGCTCGAGGAGGCGGTGATCGAGGGCATTCGCTCGACGGGAACGGACGTGATCACGCTCGGCGAGGTCGGCACGCCGCATCTTTATTTCGTGGTGAACCATCTCGGGGCCTGTGGCGGAATTCAGGTGTCGGGCGGGCACGGGCCGGTGAACCAGAACGGCTTTCGCATCTGCGGCGTGCATGCTGTGCCCATCGGCATGGAGACCGGGCTGTCCAGCATCCGCGATATCGCCATTCGCGTGCCGAAGCACTATACCGGGGCCAGCTCGCGGCGGATCACCAAGGATTTTAGCGAGATATACTCGAAGTTTGTCCGCAACATGCTGCGGTCCGATGTGCGCCTGCCCGATCCGATGCCGATCGTCGTGGATGCGGGCAATGGCACCGCCGGCAAGTGGCTGCCCATCATCTTTCGCGGCAATCGCAACTTCAAGATCATCCGGCTCAACTTCGAGCACAAAGGGCAGTTCGACCACGAGCCGAATCCCCTGCTCGCCAAGAACACGCGCGACCTGCGCGCGGCCGTGAAAAGCGAGAAAGCCCGATTCGGCATCGGCTTCGACAGCAGTGAGGAGCGCTGCGTGTTTGTGGATGAAAAGGGCCGCACAATTCGCCCGGACCACATGATCGCCCTGCTGGCCGGCGCGGTGCTGGAGCGCGAGCCCGGCGTGCAGATCATCTTCGACCATCGGGCCAGCGCCGTCGTCGACGAGGAAATCACCCGCGTCGGCGGCCTTCCCGTGCGCGAGCGCATCGGGGCCGTTTTCATGAAGCGAACGCTGGCCGAGCGGGATTCACCGTTCGGCGGCGATCTGTCGGGTCGGTTTTATTTCCGTAGCGCGGCCTATTGCGAGTCGGCGCTGATCGCCTTCGTGCATGTGTTCAATCTGCTCGCGACGACGGGCAAAACGCTGAGCGAGCTGACGCGCCCCATGCAGCGCTACAGCGCCTCGGGCGAGGTGAAATTCTATTGCCCCGATACGCACGAAGTGCTGCGCACCGTTTCCGACTGCCATCGCGAAGCCGCGATCGAACAGCTCGACGGCCTCACCTTCCGCTATTCGGATTGGTGGTTCAATGTCCGCCCGAACCCCGGCGAGCGCACGATTCGCCTGACCCTCGAAGCCCGCAGCCGCAAAATCGTCGATGAGCGCATTGCCGAACTGAGCCCCCTGCTCGGCATCCGCGCGTGATTGGCGGGAAAAAAGCTAAATCATCAAATCCAGCCGAATGTTCACCGCGCTGTTTTCGTGTTTCCCATCATCCGGCGTGGCCCGCGCCGGCAATTCGACAGGCCATCGAAACGGCCAGAGCCGCCGGGGTTGCGGCGCGGTGCCGAGATCATGGCATGCATGGCCGCGGCCTGTTTTGCCGCATTGACCGCCCGCAGCTCGAAATAATCCGCCGGGGCAACCAGACCGCCGTTGAGCGCGTTCGCCGCTGGTGTCGCATCGCCGGCACACGGCGGCACATACGGCCCGCACGAAACCGGACAGGATGCCGCGAGCCGCCGGCCGCGCAGCAATGCGCTTTGCCTCCATATCTGCACAAACACAAACGGATTGCACAGCGACTGCACCGAAAATGAATAAGGTCGAATGGCTCCGATCATGGCCGCCCCCCATCGGCGCAGGCGAGGGACCCGTCGCTGGGACGGTCCTCGTCAGATGCGCCTCATCCCCTCCGAGGAGGATGCAGCTCCATGATATCAAATTGACTGGCCCGAAGTTTGGTTTATCTATCGCTCGATTCCGCGTTTGCGGACGTAATTCGAATTCCGCACCCGTCACGTCTTTGAGGCTGATTCAAATCACTGTGGCACAGGCGTCTCGCCTGTGAATCCACCTTACGCGCCGGTGTCACACACGGTTATGAAACTGCGCCTTACGGACATACGTCGATCAAATACTGTGTGGGTGCGACGCCGAATTGATTGTCCGGATTCGTAACCACCAGTTCCCACAGTCCGGTCGGCGTGTTCGTGATATCGAAGCCGGCCAGCATGAAATCGCTGCTTTGCACATCGAGCAGGAACGGAATCTGATCGGGGCTGCCGGAGAGCGTCAGCTTCGCATTCGCCAGCGGCGAGAAATTGAACCCGCTGATCGAAAAGAAAATGACCGCGCCGTCAAACCGGCAAATCGGATTGGAATTCGGAATCGCTTCGATAATGACCGGCGGCGGTGTCGGACATTCCGAGCATTCCGTTCCCGCGCCGAGCCAGATCGATCCGGGAGTGCTCAATAGACAATCCGATTCCGTGACGATGCCGCATGTCGCATCCGGCCGGCAGCACGCGCCGACCAGAATGGGATTCAAATAGTAATCGACGAACACGGGCACATCCTTGCCATCGGCCACGCTGTCGAGCGTCAAGTCCGAGCGAATGACATGGGCGGGATCGAGCGGCGTATCCACCAGCACATTGACGAAGGCGACAACATCGAGATCATCGACGACGCCGTCATTGTTGATATCCCCGCGCGATGTCGGCGGCGGAGCCCATGCCTTGATCGCATCCGATGCGGTGCCGTGCGTGTCGATCGTGCCGCCGATCTGGAAGAACGAGCCGTCCGGATTCATGCGGAAAACCAGCATGCCCGATGGCGAACCGGTCGATGAATACCTTCGCGTCACAAAAAGAAAATCGTCGCCCGTTGCAATCGCACCGCCGATGTCGCCCTGGTTGCCGACATCAATGCTGTAGCCCGACAAAGTCAGATACCCATCTTCGGGGCTGATCGTAAACGAATGAATGGACCCGTCGCCGCCATGGCCGACGAGCAAAATGCCATCGTCACCAGTGACGGCCACATGTGCCGGCGATTGCCCCGGCGAGAAAAACGGTGTTCCGTCGATGGGCGAAAGCGTTCCCACCTCGCTGTCAACTTGAAAGCCGTGTACGACGTGATTGTCACCCGCACAGAAATTACCGATGCCGGCCACCGAATAAAGCCATCGGCCGTTGTTCGAGGCGGCCATATCCAGCGGATAGGTCGACGTGAAGGTATCGCTGATGAATGTCAGCGTGCCGTCAGCTTCGACCTGAAAGGCACGAATCTTAAAACTGCCGCAGAGCGGCGAATCGCTTGCGTAAAGAAACTGGCCGCTCGGATGCCGCTGAAGATAATCCGTGAATTCTCCCTGCGTATTCTCACTGTCGATCAGGGTAAGGCGCGTAAAATGGGATTCGTATCGCTGAATCGATACACATGAACAAAATTGTCGCCGCTCAAATCGGTTTCGGTGCAGGCCACCGTCTCATCGTTGATCCACTCCACATCGAGCGGGCTGTCCGGCGTTGAATAAACCGCGCGCATGGTCAGCGATGCATCAGATTCCACCCGAAACACGAGCAGGTCTTCGGTCACGGAGTTGCTCGTGCCGTGCGTCACTGCCAGCCATTTGCCATTCGGCGAAAGCGCGATCGCCTGCGGATTGTCGTTTGTAAAGTAATTCCCGACCCATTCGACCGTGCCGTCAGAATTGACCGTAAAAGAAGTCACAGCCGCATAGTTATTAAAGTTTGGATTCGTCGCGATATTGTGGGCCACAAAGACGGCCGGTCGAACCGACTGTGCCTCGGCGGTGTCCATCGTTCCAAGTGCTGAAGCTGTTAAGGTTAACAGCATGGCGGCAAGTTGCATTCGGCTTTGCTTTTTTGGATCAATCGTCATGGGCGATTTTCCCAGGTCAGGTGTGTCGATTCGCGGGGATGCGACGTATCCATCTATCATAACGAATTCGGGCGGGGTGTGGCAACGCCCTACGAATCAAGAATTCGGCGGGAATTCTGAAGACTCCCCTATAGGTTATATCGTTGCGGGGGCCTTTTTTATTCCCGCGGCCTTGGGCGGCATGGCAACGAGTCTTGACGACTTTATTCCGCAAACCCGCTCCAAAGCTTGACAGCGATTCCGATGTTTGTTTACGATAACACCGAGTTCATCTTCGTGAGCCGCAAGGCGGGGGTCGCAAGGCGCGCAAGCAACTCAATAAGGGACGACCACATACTTGCATTCCGAGTGACTTGTTTCTTTCGTGATCGAAACCAAAACGAAACGCCGCCCGGATGAGACCTCGCATTCAAGCGAACCATCCGTCGGCCGCAACAGGGGAACCCTTCAGGAGGCAGATTGTTATGACACGCACACTTCGAATCTTTTCACTGCTCGCTATCTACGCGGCCATCGGCTCGATGTATTCGCAAAAGGCCGCCGCCCAGTTGGTGATCGCGGTCGATGAAGAAGACCTGTACGTCAAGTATATCGATGTGAACACCTTGGTTGTCACCGATTTGTTCCGCCCGATGGACGCCATCGCAGCTCCCGGCGCCGGCACCGACGGACCAGAAGGCATTGCCGCCGACGAAAACAATCGCGTCTTCTATTGGCAGGACGGCGACAATCTCTACCGTGTCTTTTACGACGCGCTCGACGGCGGCGGGTTCATGACCGGAGAATTCATTGCCGACATGTTCTGCGCAGCTGGTCCAGGTTGCAATGGAACTGCATTATCCAGCCAAGACGGCCTCACGTTTGCGAACGGCATACTTTACGGCGTTCGAAACACGGATAGTACGACCGGCGGCCGCGAAGGCATCTATACGATCGATGTCAACACCGGTGCCGCGACGTGCATCCGCGCCTGGGCCGATGACGGCGTCACCACGGCAACCAATGTGGACATTCGCGACATAGTCTACAATGCCGACAACGGTCTGTTCTATGTCTACAACAATACCTCGACAGGCATCGGCGGCGGTGGCGCGGGTATCTACTCTGTGGACATCGATAACGTTCTCGCATGCGGCGCCTTTGCGGTCGCCCTTGTTGCCCAAACGCCGGATATAGTTACGTTATGCAATTGCACGGCTTATCCCCCCGCCACATCCACATGCTGCGGCAGCGTCACCACACCCGACATCGACGGCATGGCCTATGGCAATGGAAAGATCTACCTGACCATTGATCAGCAAGGCCCGATTCTCGTTTACGACATTGCCACGGACACGTTTGATCCGAATCTCGGCAATCCCTGGACGGCCACCGAGGTCGGCGCCGGCGGCACATGGGCCCCCACCGCCCTCATTCCACTTCCCGTAACCAATCTCGGAATCACACTCAATTCCGTCACGGCCAATAGCCGCCCCGTGATTTTGGATGGCGTAATTGGCATCGGCGACAGCCATATACACGATCACAATTGACAACGCCGGTCCCGAAAACGCCACCTCAATGGAATACGAAATCACATTCTCCGGTTCGGCCCCCTTTACGATTTCCAACGCGCTCGGCCAGAATTCAACGCCAAACGTGGCCGGTAGCGTTATCACCGGCAGCATCACACCCTTTACGAATGGTGCGACGGAAGTCCTCACCATTACGGTTGACGCCCAAGGCGCGGGCACGCTCGGCGTCGTTGGAACCGTCGCTGCGATTGGAAACCCGCCCGATATCGTTCAGGGCAACAATTCGATGTCGCACACAGCGGAAGTGAAAGTCCTTCCGGACGTTGAACTTACTTTCACGACCGAGCCGTCAAGTCCTGCCTCGGATGTGCCGGGCCTCGGTCTCAAGTTCCAGTTCGATGCGTCCAGCTCCGCGGAAAAATTCCGCAAGCCCTTCCGCAGCGGCAATAGCCAATACATCGCGCTGTGGGCGGACACGGACGATTCGAACACGGACACCGACGAAATTTACATTCGAAAGGACCGGGCGGCAATTGGGCCGCCGTCTCGCGAGGGCGTCACAGCCATCTCGATTTGCGAAAACGATCGACTCGATGATTCTGAATCCCGAAGTGCCCATCAATGATGCCGGACAATATGCATTCGCAAACGACACGAATGCAGCCAGTTCCGACGAAACAATGCTCAAGTTTGACGGCTTGAATCACGTGGCCGTTGCTCGAGAAAATCGGTTGATTCCCGCGCTCGGCGTTTCCGCCGCGACGGTGATCGATTCGCCGGCTATTGACGGCAGAGGCCGCGCCGCGTTCCGTGTGGCGTCGCTTCCGGTCGCTTCGTTCCCCTCCACGCAGAATTCAGCCCTGCTTGCCGACGACGGCACGCGCGTCCTCGCTCACAAAGGAATCACCATTCCAACTGGACAGGCGGGCGGAGGCGTTGAGACATGGGAAACGTTCGATCCTGACACGCTTAGCATGGACTGCCTCGGCATCAATTGGCTCGTACTCGGCGATCTCTTTGGAGCGACCGGAAGCGATGATATTTTTGCCGTGAACGGTCAGGTGGTATTGCAGGAAGGCTCGCCCGTTTCAGGTGTGACCGGAAATCTCCCCGCGTTCAGCACCACCGCCGGCGTCATCTCAGCGACAATGCTCGGCAATGGCAATTGGTTCGCACGGCACCACATCCACCACGGATCAGGACTGGGTCATCGAGGGAAGCGGCACGAGCTATTCGCTGCTGGCCAAGCACAGCGATCCAATCTACACCGGCGCGACCGAACTCTGGTCCGACGTTGACGGCTTCTCGCCGACGTTCTTCGGCGTTGCCATGAATAGCCAAGGCGACTACGTCATCGTCGGTCGAACCAACAACGCCGATTTGAATAAGAATGTCGTCGCCGTCTTCAATGGGACGACCGAGCTCTTCCGCGAAGGCGATCCGATCGACCTCGATCAGAATGGGCAATTCGACGACGACGCCTTTATCAGCAATTTCAACATCGCCTTTGCCGATTTCTGCGTGCTCACCGACGATGGTGTCTTCTATGTCGTCATCAACCTCCGCAGCACGACGACCGCCTTCATCGGCAAGGCGCTGCTCCAGATCGATGTGGCATCAACACCGATACCCTCCGTCGCCGACATCATTGTTTCCAAATCCGTCAGCGACAACTCCCTCGAGTCCGTCGGTCAGCAGACCACCTTCACCATTACAGTTTGCAACCACGGTCCGCTCGATGCCACCAACGTCACCATGACCGATCCCCTTCCGGCCGGTCTCGAATTCGTCACGGCCACAAACGGCGCGACGGAAACTTCGCCGGGCTCGAATATCGTCACCGCTTCCGTGGCCACCCTCGCAAGCTGTGACTGCAGTGAGTACGAAGTCACGGTCGAAGCGTCGGCCGAAGGCGTCTTCAACAACACCGCGACCGCCGTCGCGACCGAACCCGATCCGAACGGCGCTAACAATTCCGCGTCGGCCGCGGTGACGGTCGTTCGTCTCCGCGACGAACGGCGCTGTTGAAGGCCCCGCGGGCGTCGTCACGCGAACATTTGGCAGCATCGCACCGAATGGCTCGGAAGTGATCCAGATAACGGTGACCGGTACTGTCCAGGC
Source organism: Planctomycetota bacterium (assembly GCA_016712275.1). Lineage (GTDB taxonomy): Bacteria > Planctomycetota > Phycisphaerae > UBA1845 > UTPLA1 > JADJRI01. The sequence goes on along the minus strand of JADJRI010000022.1, from coordinate 2,882 downwards.
GCTGGCGACCAACAGCGTCTCCGTCACTGCCGACGAGCCCGATGACAACGCCGGCAACAACGTCGACTCCGTGGACACGCCGGTCGACAATTCGGCAGACCTGTCGATCACGTTGGCCGACAACGGGCGGCACAACATCAACACCAATTTCGATCTCGTCCTAACCGTGAGCAACGACGGTCCCATCGCGGCCACAAGTGTGGACGTAACGGCCACGCTGCCGGTCGGCCTCAGCTTCGTCTCGGGTACGAACGGCGCCGTCGAGAATCCCGGCGGTTCGGGCAACGTGGAGGCGACCCTGGCAAGCATCCCCAGCCAAGGCAATCAGGTCATCCTGATTACAGTCACCTCCGCCACGACAGGCGCATACAACGTTGCTGCTTCCGTCACGGCGACCGAAACGGACAACGACCCTCTGAACAACACCGCCCAGATCATCACGCGCACAGGTACATATCGAGAGATTCTGCCGATCTACACGCGCATCGCCGGTCACCCGACGGCCGTCGTGCCGGGCCTTGTCGACTTTGAAGACAACCCGGTCTTCGGCCAGTTCGATTCAATTATGAATTTCAACGTCAGTGAAGACGGCACGCGATGGACCGTTGATGGTGGTAGCGATCTTGCGGACACGATTATTGACGGAGTCATGATGCTGGGCTCGGGCTTTTCCGGTTCGGTTTTCGCCCAGGAGGGTAAACAGGCGGCCGACTCGTCGCCTTGCACGACATACACCTTCTTCGACGACGATGTCGGCTTTAACAGCAACGACGATTTTTCGTGGGGTTCCATCACATCGGGACCGGATATCACCTACACCAACATTGCCGGCGTCAATACGAACATTGCCGAATCCGGTGACGCCGTTAATGGCTTGCGGTCGCCCGGCACCATTAACAACTCAATGGTCAGTGAATTCTTGCTCGACGATGGTCGCGTCGGATTCTATGCCGCCAACATCAGTGGGTCCCGTGCGGCTTATGTTTATTGGGACAGCGTGGGCGGCATCAATGTGTTCATGGAGCGCAACGTCACCTCCATTGGCGGTGACCTGCTGACTTCGCTGCAGATCGGTTCGAATACGCACTCCTTCTACACGACACCCGACGGTCTCCACACGCTAGTGGGGGCCGGAATTGCAACGGGTCAACTAGTGGCCCACGACGGCGTGAGCGTGATCCGCACCGGCGATCTCTTTGGCGCGGTCACGATCGATGCAGTGTTTGATATTGCAATGGCCAACAATGGCGATTGGATCGCACGCGGCGATCAGCCCGGCGACGACGACTGGGCCATCCGCAACGGCGTGCTCGTCGCCGCGACCGGCCAGTCGGTCTCCGGTGGCGCTGAAACATGGGGCAATTCGATCGCCAACATCGCCGTCAACTCGATGGGCGACTACCTCATCGGCGGCAACACCAGCGAAACCGATGTCAACCTCGACACCGTGCTTGTCCTGAACGGCACCGATATCGTCGTTCGCGAAAGCGATCCGGTCGATCTCGACGGAAACGGCCTGTTTGATGATGATGCGTTTATCAACGCATTCAGTGCGTTCCAAACCAAAATCTCCAATGACGGCCGCATCCACTTCCTCGCCACGCTTAAGACCGCCGAAGGCACGAACCTTCAGACCGCCTTCCTCGTGGTCGATGTGTCCCAGGGCTGCCCGACCATCCAGGGCGATGCCGGCGGCAATGGCTCGCGCAACGGAATCGACGTGGCCGACTTCGTCGATTGCATCCTGACCGGCGGCGTACCGGCCGGTAGTTGCAACTTCGTCGATTACGACAACGATGACGACGTCGACTTCGACGACCTGAGTGCCTTCGCAACGCAACTGGTCAATGACCCTGCTTGACGACGGCATGACAGTCTGAGCTGGAAACTTGTTCCGAAACCACGGCCCGCCCCATCGACACGATGCGGCGGGCCGTTTCCTTAACAATGCCCACTGCATGTCACTAACTCACACTTCAGGAAGACGCAGCTAACTTTCCAATTATTTTCAATAAAAGTTCAAAAATCTGTTTGACTTTGGAAGATTTGGACGCATTATTATTGGCAGTGATTCGGCGAACGGTGGGAACGTTGTATTCCCACCGGTATTCTGGGCCGTAGAGTTCAATCTCCATAATCTGGCGTGTACGCGGAGGTATTCGCATGAAGCTCTCATTGCGCGCATTTCTTCCCTCGTCAAACTGTAAACTGCAAATCAATAAAGCAACCCGGCGAAAAACAAGAACTCTGCTTAGGCGTTTGAAACACGCATCTGTCGTGTTTTTGATTATCTTGTCAATGTTGCTTAATCAGACATACGCCACATTTACCCTTCAAGTCTCGCGCACATTGCCGCCCGCACCGGTAAGGTTGGGTGCCGGCCAGTTGACATATGCATATGTTGCTCTTGCAGATGCGCTAAAAGGCGTGTTTACGGATGCATGCGGTTTTCTCATGAAAACCTGTTTCGGGAGTTCCGCTCATACGTCACTGTCGCCTGCCGGCCGCCCGCATCCATGGCAGCTGGGAATTCCGCTCAATCCGCACAGCACCCTGAACGCCGCGACCGGCAATGTCTTCACGGAGGTGCCTATCGTCTCGTGGAAGAGCGTGGGCCGCCCGATCTCGTTTTCCCTGTTCCACAATACACTGGGCGATGATGCGGGGGTCTTGATTCTGCCGGAAGGCTGGTCGCATTCGTATTCCCAGCATGTTACATACGACCAGGGTGAAGATGAATGGACGCTCTTCACGGCCGAGGGTGAGAAAATCAAATTCACGCACATGAACGACGTGCCCGTCTTTTTGGATTGGGCGGAGGACGCCTACGAGGCCCCGCCTGGTTACTTCATGTGGCTGGCTCCACATGAATTTGATGAGAG
>JADJRI010000021.1 GCA_016712275.1 Planctomycetota bacterium | reverse complement strand
ACCCACGGCGAGCCGAGCGACTCAAATGCCCATCCCCATTTGGACGCTTCTGGCCGAATCGCCCTCGTTCACAACGGCATCATCGAGAACTATCAATCTCTGCGCACTTACCTCGAACATCGCGGCATCGAATTCAAAAGCGAAACCGACACCGAAGTGCTCGTTCAGCTCATCGGCCACTTCTACAGCGGCGATATCGAGACGGCCGTGCGGGCGGCCCTGCGTGACGTGCGCGGCACCTACGGCATCGCTGTCATCAGTGCGGACGAGCCGGGCAAAATCGTCGCGGCGCGAAAGGGCAGCCCGCTGATCCTTGGCGTCGGCGACAATGAATATGTGGTCGCATCGGATGCCGCGGCCATCGTGCAGCACACCACTCAAGTGATTTACCTGGCCGATGGGGAAATGGCCGTGGTATGGGAGGATGGATTTCGAACCACGACGCTCGACGCCATGCCCGTGACCAAGGAAGTACAGGAACTGGAGCTGACACTCGAGGACATTGAACTCGGCGGCCACGAGCATTTCATGCTCAAGGAAATCCTGGAGCAGCCGGATGCGATCGCGGATTGCATGCGTGGCCGCGTGAATTTGCAGGATGGCCGAATACACCTCGGCGGAATCGCGAATTTTGCAAAGGAACTGGTTCGCACCCAGCGGGTAGTCATCACCGGCTGCGGAACGGCGTGGCATGCGGGACTGATCGGCGAGTACCTTTTTGAAGATCTCGCCCGCATCCCGACGGAAGTCGAGTATGCATCGGAATTCCGCTATCGCAACCCGATCATCGATCAGGGCACGGTGCTGATTGCCATGAGCCAGTCGGGCGAGACGGCTGACACACTTGCGGCACTGCGCGAGGCCAAGGACAAGGGTGCGACGGTGCTGGGAATTGTGAACGCCGTTGGTTCGACCATCGCTCGGGAGACCGATGCGGGCGTGTATCTTCACGTCGGCCCGGAAATCGGCGTGGCCAGTACCAAGGCCTATATCGGCCAGGTCATGGTGCTGACCATGATGGCGCTGTACCTGGCCGGCGGCGGAATCTCTCCCAAAACGCGCTGCAAACATATCTCGATGCGCTGGCATCGGTGCCGGACAAGGTGCGATCGATCACAACGCAGAGCGATGAGATTCGCGAAGTGGCCGATCGATACAAGGATGCGGAAAACTGGCTCTATCTGGGCCGCGGCTACAACTATCCGACGGCGCTCGAAGGGGCGCTTAAGCTGAAGGAAATATCCTATATTCACGCCGAAGGCATGCCGGCCGCGGAAATGAAGCACGGGCCGATCGCGCTCATCACCAAGAACATGCCTGTTGTGTTTATCGCCACGAAGAACAGCCAATACGACAAGGTGGTGAGTAATATTGAAGAAGTACGGGCGCGAAAGGGACGTGTCATTGCGGTGGCAACGGAAGGCGATGCGGAAATTGCCAATCTGGCCGAACACGTCTTCTACGTGCCGGATGTGCCTGAGCCGCTACAGCCGCTGGTTTCGATCATTCCGCTTCAACTCCTGGCCTATCATGCGGCCGTGCTGCGGGGATGCGACGTGGATAAGCCGAGAAATCTGGCGAAGAGCGTGACGGTGGAATAGCGGCCAGTTGATAAGGCCAAGTGTGGCAACCTCTGGGTGATAGTCGTCCGTTAGGAATACTGGGAGCGCTGGGACTCGAACCCAGGACCAACGGCTTAAAAGGCCGCTGCTCTACCGACTGAGCTACGCTCCCGTCGCGTCGGCCAACCGACGCGCAAGACCGGATACTTTATTCCTGCGATCGGACGTTGGCAAGTGAGCCGACGATTGAACGAGCCTTGCAATTCGCGAATCAAGAATCGCGATTCGCTTGCGGAGTTATCTGTCCGACCGGCGCAAGTGCATGCCTATCAAAGTCAAATGAGCGGCCATCATGCCTGGATCGGCAACGCAATCAAACTGCCGCGATATTCGCCTGTCTCGTTTCGAGCAATCACCGCCGTTCCGGGGTTGGCATGCGCCGTCTTGATATACGCGAGTGAAAGTGGCGCGCCGCCCAACCCGGGGCTGACACAACCGGACATCGTTCGGCCGACTTCAGCGTCGTTGATAAACAACTTTGTTAGGCGCGGCATGGGTCCGCCGACCATTCGAGCGGCCGCGTTTGAGCCGGCGTCGCCGGAAGACTCGCCGCCGGAACCCGGGCCCGGCATCTCAAACTTCACGCCGACCAATTTACGCGCGAGAATTTTGTGAGAGCGCATGCGCTCGATCACTTCCTGCCCGAGGTAGCAACCCTTGTGATAGCTGATGCCGCGTTCGATCTGCCCCGTCTCAGGCGGAATCACTTCTTCGTCAATATCATCGACGCCGGCAGGTATGCCGGACTCGATTCGCAGAATGCCCGCGACGGCGGGGTCGATTTCGATCGCGCCGCAATCACGGGCCGCCTTAACGATGTGCTCGCGCGCCGAATCGCGATCAGTCCCAAACAGGATAAACTCCGCGCCGGGCCGGCCGGTGAAATCGTTACGGAACATGATTCCCGCGGTGCCATAAATACGGCACTCAGTGTTCTGCAACCATGCCATCGGCGTCAGATTGCCAATGCCGAGTTTCGCAACTGTCTCGTGGGCGCGCGGGCCAATGACCGCCATTCGACACGTGCCAGCGGAAACATCCTGTATCTCCACTTTTTCCGTAATGATGTAGCGATTCAGGAATTTCTCGGCAGCGGCGATCCATCGGGTGTCGATGTCCAGCAGCAGGCGGTCCGGCCGAACGAGCATGTTGAGATCGAATTGCACGCGGCCTTTGATGTTGACCACGAAGGCATAATTCCCCTCGCCGGGCTGGAGCGTGGTGATGACATTCGTGACAAGGTTATTCAGCCACTTGGCCCGGTCGTCGCCGGTGAGTTCGAGGAGCCCGCGGGAGTTGCGCGAGAGGATGGCGGCGTTTGTGCGGACAGCTGAGTATCCGCTCGATAATTGTAGATCATTCGTCATCCGTAGATGGTAGTCCAAATCACCGGCATAATCACGTAATCATCAGTGCATTTCTGGATTTACTAAATCGTCTGGATCACAAAAGCAACTCGGTAGCGAACGCTGAACTTTTCGAAGCCACTCTCTCCTCAAGCTAACATCTTCATCATTGGAATCATGGACTTGGTTTGCTTCTGCGTACCAAATTGCTGCGATAAAGCTCATGTCGGTGGGCTGAACTCCCTCGACAAATTTTTCTCCAAGTCTCGCACGCGCGAGAACCTCGGAAGCAGTTTCGACCAAATCAATGACAAGATCCTTCTCAGTTGCCCTCGGATGCCCCCAATGACTCAACATCAAAGATGTTAGGACTTCCGCCTCGAACAGCCCGCAAAAGGCGATTGCTACATCTAATTTCGAATTCATAAAGAGGCCCTGGCTTCATCGATTCACGTTGAATTCAGGTCTCCGGGACCGAATCAGTTCGAGTTCCAATGCACGTCGCACAATTCCCGAAGAACTATTTGGAAGAACATGAATCTCAATAAACAAATCCTGCAATCCGAATTCCCAGAGATACCGAGCAAGAAACTTGTTATCTGAGTGCTCAAGATGGGTCCGAAGTCGTAGTCGGAGATTACGGGCCTCCCCGACATAAAGCACTTTTTGCCTACTTGTTAGTATATAAACACCTTGCTTGCCCTGACTCGCATTTAGGTCAAGCTCAATTGCTTTTATTGGGCCTACCACGCTCTCTGTTACAACCCTTGCAAGGATTTCCGGCTTGAGCTTTCTAGTTTTTCGCAGTCCAAGGGCTGCCCAACGGTAATGGAAAGGCGTGTAACCCGGGGCGATTTCTAATGCAACCGAATCAAATTCGCTTGCCAATATTGGATCGCACAAAATAACATCGAGCGAAACTTTGTGCTTAATCTCCAAACTCCGAACTGCAATCTCGGACGCAAAAGCGTATGACTCCTGGTTCTCTAATTGAGTGCGTTTCTTGCATTTAGCGCCGGCCAAACCTGAGGCCTTTCGCAGGTTCAGCAAGCACTGGTTCAATGCTTGAGGGCCGTTGAAATCACTTACTCGGTGGCAGGCCGACAAAAACCGCGCATTCATTTCAGGATCAGCGATTACACGGTCAGGCGCGTATCCATCGCAAACTTCAAGAAATGCGTCTAATACGATTTTCCGGATGGTGGTCACGGATTCGGCTTATATGCTTGCTTCGGATTAAACAACCGAGGCTGGAGTAACGAGAGTATTCGAGAATGTTGTCCTTCACGCTCCTCTGTGGCTAATTTGGGCGATGGAGAAACGCTGACAAATAACTCAGACTCAGTCAACTTTTGCTTTGGCACCAAGATTTCGAAGGCTGTCCAGTTTTTACAGTGTCGCGCGATGCGATCGCTTAAGTTCGATGTATCTCCCACATACAGTGCTTTGCTTGCGTATTGAATAGAGTAAATACCAGGCTGTTGCTTCACTGATGTCGACTCGGCTAGTGGTGTACCTGCAGCCGACAGCACATTTCTTGCCTTTGTAGGAACCGGAGCCTGTTTTGCCATTTTTCTCTTGAACTTAGCTCTTTTTCGTAATGTCAAAGCAGCCCAACGGTAATCAAAGGAACTGCGTTTTGGATCATCGAATCGCCCCGCAATTTGATCGAATTCAATTGCTAATGTTGGATCACATAAAATGTCATCGAGCGAAACCTCTTCGCGTTCTGCAAGAATTAACCAAGCGATTTCGCTTGCGAATGCAAACGGCTCTAATTCGGTCCAGTAAATCAAAGTCCGCTTTGGAGTTGGTAACGATAATTTTGCAGCCTTTCTCAATCCGAGGAGGCGCCGGTTACAATCAACCGGTGCCAGAGGTATGCCGAATTCTCTACAGGCCTGAAGAAATTCAGCGTTTAATTTTGGGTCCGCTATTGCCCGATCGATGGCGTAGCCTTGGCATGTTTCTAAATATGCCTTTGTCAGGTTTGTGACAAGTTCTCCACTTACTTTCGGCTTTCTTACATGCAGGGTATTGCGAGCCACCGGAATTCTTGACGCCCTGAGATTCTTATCCTTGTCTAATCTACGCCCAGCGCGAGTTGAAGGCACTTTGTACTGGATTCTCAGGACCGACGAGAGAATCTCCTGACCTCGCGGCATCCAAGCGCTGTTGGATTCTCTGCGCGTATTCTTTCGAAAGCTCAAAACCAACAAAACGCCGTTCGGTTTTCTTTGCAACCGCAAGCGTAGTGCCGCTACCACCAAAAGGATCAAGAACAACGTCGCCCGGATCAGAGCAAGCCTTGATTATCCTCCCAAGCAGTTGTTCCGGCATTTGGCAACCATGCCACCCACGCCTTTCATTAAACGTCCCTGCCACTCTCGAATAAAACCAAGTATCGCTATGCGGAGGAAACCGATCCGGCAGGTCTTGTGGGCGAAGGACAAAACCATCCCAAGTCGGCACATTCGACGGCAGCACCGGCGACATCATCCAAGTGTCATCCGGGACACGTCCGTTTGGATCGGCCCGCTTGTCACCGTAAACGAGCTGTCTTGCCGAGGGAACACGAATGGCCATGGAATTGAACTTATAGTCCTTGGCATCACGAACAAAGTGGAATAAATGCGCATGGCTACGGGTAAATTTTTGAGTGCAATGAACCCCAAAAGTGTAGTACCAGATGACCCAGCTTCTGCAATGAAATCCTAGTTCGCGTGTGCAGAGCACTTTTAGCTCGGCTGCATATTCGTCGCCGATCGCGAGCCAAAAGCTACCGTTTGGCTTAAGTACTCTATGAGCCGCACTAATCCACTTTCGAGACCAGCCTAGGTACTCTTCGGAGGCACGCTTATCATCATATTCATCGTATTCGTACCCAATATTGAAGGGCGGATCAGCGAACGCGAGATCAACGCTTGCGGCTGGCATTTTCGCCATGCCAGAAATACAGTCACCCTGATGAATAGCGTCCAACTTCATGAATGCCTCCGATGAGCATTCTAGGGCCAAGCAAGTTCAACTCAATGTCAAGTTGACTCACTTCCATTCCCAACTGTCAGGCCTAGCAAAGTTCTGATTTTGTAAGGTATATTATTGCAATTGTCCAGATACCAGGTTCAAAAATCGATGGAACAATAATTCTGACTAGCAATGAGCTTACAATCATCCAGCGATTGTGAATTGAATCAACGAATGCGCTAATCTTGCGATTCAATAATAAGTAATGTGCGAAGTCGCCGGCACATTTCCGACAATGCCTGCCCCCTGTGGCTGATCCGATTCTTGTGGTCCGATTCGATCTCGGCGGTTGTTTGACTGAGGCTCGGCACGAGAAAATGCGGGTCATACCCAAACCCGTTCTCCCCGCGCGGCAAATCAATGATCACCCCCTCAATCGCACCCTCGGACGTCGCGAGAATTCGATCGCCGTCGGCCAGCGACAGCGCGCAACGAAATCGGGCGGTGCGTTTTTCGGCGGGTACGTCCTTCAGCATAGCAATTAACTTCCGGTTGTTCGCCGGGTCGCGGATTTCGCGCGCGGCGGTCTCGGGGATTTCATCGGCAAAATAAGCAGAGCGAACACCCGGTTGGCCGCCCAGCGCATCGACTTCCAGCCCGGAATCGTCGGCCAGCGTCCAAAGGCCCGTCGCCTTGGAATAGTAGCACGCTTTCAGCGCGGCATTGGCGGCAAAGGTGTCGGCGTCTTCAATGGGCTCCGGGATGGGCGGAAAGTCCTTGAAGGTCTTCCAGCGTATATTCGATGGCGACATTGCAGCGTCAGAATGAACAGCATCGTCCGCGGCTTGCCCCAGCACCGCCTCGATTTCGCGAGCCTTTCCCGGATTGCCGGTGGCGATAAGAATGGTCACGGGTGTTACCGCTGACATAAGCTGGGCACAAACTCACCGGCCGGTGCGCAGATCCTCCCGCTTCGGAATCTTCGCAAGAAACGAATAGTTCGGCACGCGCTCGACCTTGCCGCCATCGGGGTTTTTCTTCGACTTGTACATGGGGTGGCCGTTCTCAAGGTTGTACTGAAAATCCTCTTTCGCCTGCAGCGCCTTCACCTTCGGGGAATATCCCTTGCGACCGCCTCGGTCGAAAACAAACGCATCCTCATTGAATGTCCCGACGCAAATACTGGCCTGTGCATGGTCCGGTGCAAAGTAATAATACGCCTCATACCCGCGATGCATCGTCGGCGTGTTGTACGTCACGCCGACATTCAGCGTGTAGATGCCCGATGCGTTTCGCAGATCCCAAGCCGGATTGCCCGTGAACGGCTCCAGTTTCGCAACCGGGCGCGCCGTGAAAAACGGATACTGATCGCCGACCGCCAGGCCCCGCACAAAGCGCAGATCGCGCTTCAGCTCATCGCTGATTTCAATGACCAGATCGCCGCGCGACTTGTTGTCGCCATCGGTCTTGGCTTCTTTATACCGAAGCTGGTATTCGCCGTAGAAAACACGGCTCACCGTATCCTCATGGCGCACCGACACCAGACGCGGATTGATGCCCTGCACCTGCTTGAGCATCGTCGCGAGCCGATCGGCCGTTTCATTGCGCTGGCCGCCCTCGAATTCACTGCATTCGATTGTCCATGTCTCGCGCGAGCTTTGAGAGGCGCCACCAAACAGTTCCGCGATTCCCCCGCCACCGCCGCCTCCTGACCCGCTGCCGCCGCCCGCAGGATCGCAACCGGCCATCGCCAACAGAAGGCAAAGCGGGACGATCGCCTGGCAGCTCGGCAATAAGTGACGGTCGATGTCAATCATCCTCATGGCACACTCTCATCAGCGTTGCGATTTGCGTCTCATCGAAAGAGCCCGCTTCTGGGCCGCGTGCAGCTCCACCACCCCTTTATCCGCCGACTTCAATATTCCATCCATCTCGATCCGCGAAAACGTACCGGCCTCCGCCGCACCCTGAACCTCGACATATCGCCCTCCCCCCGTCAGCACCACGTTGAAATCGACCTCCGCATCCTTGTCTTCAATATAGCAAAGGTCCAGCAGGGCTTTCCCATTCAACAGCCCGACACTCACCGCCGCGACAAGATCGGTAATCGGATTTTCGCGAATCACCTTTCTGGCCAGCAGTGTTTCACCGCATCGACCATGGCGATATAGGCCCCCGTGATACTGGCTGTGCGCGTGCCGCCATCGGCCTGAATTACATCGCAATCGAGCGTGATGGTTCGGGGGCCGAGCTTCGCCATATCCACCACCGCGCGAAGCGATCGGCCGATGAGACGCTGAATTTCCTGAGTGCGCCCATCGATTTTTCCGCCACGATTGCGCTGGCGGCGCGTATTGGTCGCGGCGGGAAGCATGTCATACTCAGCCGTCACCCAACCCAGCCCCAGCTCTTTCCGCCATTCCGGCACTTTTTCTTCGACACTGGCCGTACAGAGAACGCGCGTGTGGCCGGTCTCGATCAGCACCGAGCCGGCGGGGCATTTCGTATAGCCGCGCGTGATTTTGAGAGGTCGAAGCTCGTCGGGCTTGCGGCCGTCATGACGAAGGCGGGTGGAAGATCGTATTGATTTCATGTGGGTTGGTCGTTTCCAGTTGTGTCGTGTGCGGAAATCGGTCGCCGTTGCGCAGAACCCTGCACGTTCAACTTAACGCACTGCTTTATCGCCCGCCCTAACGCACCGGTCAAGGCCGACGAGCGAAGCCGATCAGCCAATTCAACTCCCGCCGCACGCAATGACAACACCCGCGAATTCTCGTCCGGTGATTCGATCTCGATCCATAGCGCTTCGGGCGGCATCGCATCGGCCACCCGGTCGGCCCATTCAATTAATACAACGCAGCCGCTGGTCAGCAATTCCTCAAAGCCGATGGCGGACAGCTCCTCGCTCGTCCCCAGCCGATAGGCGTCGATGTGGTGGATGGGCATGCGGCCGTCATACTCATTCACAATAACAAAGGTGGGACTGTTAACGCTCCGATCGTTGGCCACCCTGAGGCCGAGGGAGAGTCCCTGGACAAATGTGTCTTGCCCGCGCCAAGACGGCCGACCAGCGCGACAACATCGCCGGCGCGGAGAATCGAACCAATCTGCCGGCCGATGGCAATGGTCTCGTCAACGCTTCTCGAGTCGAGGCGGGCGGTGAATGCAGCGTGGGTGGCGGTCGGGTTGTTGGCGTTGTCGATCATTTGAAGTGCTGCCACCCCGCTGCGGTGATGGGTGTTTTCTCAATCCCCATGCCATTGCAAAGCCAGACTCCCGGCTCATGCAAGGCGCGGCCGACGCCAGTGTATCGCGGCGAAACATGCGGCGAAATCGTCTTCCGGCCCTCCGGCGATTCTCGAAGTTCGGTCCATGCATTCGCATCAACCGCAAACAACAACTCAAAATCCTCGCCGTCATTCAGCACATGATTCAAGGTCTTCTCCGGGTCACCCTTCGCCGCGGCCAATGCGGACCGCGATGCGACGGATTCCAGCATCGACCGATTGAATTCTATACCCGACCCGGATGCATCGCACATCCGCATCGCATCAATCGAGAGGCCGTCACTGATATCCATCATGGCATGCAGATTGTCACCCAGCTTTTCGGCCAGCCATTTCGCTTCGAGCACGCGCGGTTCGAAATCGAGATGATGGCCCGAAATGCTGCCACCAAGGTTTCCGGTCACAACAAGAATATCATTCTGCTTCATACCACTTCGCGTCACTGGTCTGACACCCGGCCACGGCTCCGCAACCACTGTCACGTCGATCACCATCGGCTTGTCCCAACTGTTGGTGTCGCCGCCGATGATGCGAACGCCGTATCGCTTCGCCAGTTCCTCCATGCCCACATACAAACGCTGCGCCTGACCCATCGACCAACCGTTCGGCAGCGCCAGACTCACGAGTGCGTATCGCGGCTGAACCGCCATCGCGGCGCAGTCCGACAGATTCACCGCCAGCGCCTTTCGGCCGATGCGCTCCGGCTCATGTATCGCCGAATCGAAATCGACACCATCCATCAGCATGTCGGCCGCGATAAGCACCCCCGCGCCGCCCGGTCGAATCATCGCCATGTCATCGCCGATACCGATCGGCAACGAATCCTCGCTCGCGTTCGCCTTGCCAAGCCGCTCGGCGATCCATGCGACCAGATTATTCTCGGATTTGTCCACGCAGTGCGAATTCTAATCGAAATTATGGCAAGAAGGGTGGCGTCGGTTCGACCACCGCCGGCGAATCCACATCATCTTTCCGCCAATGCATTGCAGCATTCTCGGAAGTAGCCGCATTCGCGAAACCCGCCATTTCACGCTATGATGCTGCCGAAAATGGCTCAGAAACAATCCTGGCTCGATCATATCATCAGCAAGCTGGCCCAAGCCCATGCCGGCCGCACGACGCGCAATTTTTTCAAAGCCGTCGAGCGGGCAACCAACACCCAGGAAAAACTGCTGCACGAAATACTGCGGCGCCATTCGGAAAGCCGCTTCGGGCGCGAACATGGCTTTGACCGCATCAAGCGCTATGAGGATTTTCGCCGGCAGGTGCCCATTCGCAACTACGATCAAATCAGGCCACACATCGACGCGGTGCGCGGCGGCGATGTCGGCGCGCTTTTCAACCCTTCCGAACAAATCTTGATGTTCGCCCTCACCAGCGGCACGACGGCCGAGCCCAAGTACATTCCCGTCACACCCAAGACGCTGGAACAAGGCAGACGCGGCTGGAATATTTGGGGACTCAAAACACTGTCGGATCATCCCGGTACATTCCTGCGCCACATCGTGCAGGTCACCAGCCCGATGAACGACCATGCCGCGCCCTCCGGCGCACCCTGCGGCGCCATCACAGGCCTCCTCGCCGCAACGCAAAAGGGACTCGTCAAGAAATACTACACGTCGCCGCTGGAGATCAGCCGCGTCACCGACCCGCGATCCAGTATTATGCCATCATGCGCCTGGCAATTCCGAAGGATGTGGCCTGGCTCGTCACCGCCAATCCTTCCACGCTACTCTTGCTCGCGAAGACCTCCAACGAATTTCGGGAACAGATGATTCGCGACATTCACGATGGCACCCTCTGGAGTGAACTGGCCATCGCCGAGGACATTCGCCGGGCCGTCGCTCCGCGCATCTCGGCCGACCCCGCCACCGCGAAGCGCCTCGAACACATCGTCTCGCGCACCGGCACGATGTATCCGAAGGACTATTGGAAACTCGGGTTTCGCGCCCACTGGACCGGAGGCACAATGGGCCTCTACGAGCAGCAATTTCCAAAAATGTTCGGCGATGCCCCGGCCCGCGACATCGGCCTCATCGCCAGCGAAGGCCGCATGTCGATCCCGATCAGCGATCATACCGCGACCGGCATTCTCGCCGTCACTTCTCAGTTTTTTGAGTTTATCCCCGCCAATGAATACGGCTCGAATTCGCCGACGGTGCTGCGCAGCCACGAAGTGACCACGGGCGAGGAGTATTTCCTCGTGTTGACGAATCACAGCGGCCTCTATCGATACGACATGGGCGATCGTGTGCGCATCACGGAGCGGCATGGTGAAGCCCCGATGATCGAGTTTCTCAGCCGCGACGCCCACACGGCATCGATGACGGGTGAGAAACTGACCGAAGACCAGGTCGTTTCGGCCATGCAACGCGTGTTTGCAAATGGTAAACCGCCGCCGGGCTTGTTTGTTCTGTCGCCGCAATTCAAGGAAGTGCCGCGCTATCGGCTCTACGTCGAACGATCATCCACTGTCGAATTGGACGGCCTCGCCGGCCGGTACGACGGCGCGCTGTGCGACATCAGCGTTGAATATGCATCAAAACGCCAGACCCTGCGGCTCGATGGCGTCGAACTGGTCGAATTGCCGGATGGGTTTCTTTCGGAACGAGAAAAGCGGCTCCGGCGTATGCGATCAAAAACGGCCGAACAGTTCAAACATCAGTATCTGTTGCCGAAGCCGGGAATGGATGGCGAATTGAGCCCGACACTGAGCGCTCATCCATCCTGATGATCATGACGCCGAACGATCGGCATGAGAATTGACAACTATTGTTCATTGCGGGTTTTTCCATTCTGTTGACGATTCTCGCGGTGCTGCTTGGCACCGCGGTGGCATGTGTGCGGGCCGCGTCGCGCACGCGCCTCATCGAAGCCTTGGGCGAAGGCGGCGACACGGTGGATCGCTTCTTTCGTTTTCGAAGGCAATATGCCCGCGTACTTCTACTTACTCAATATTCGGTCATATTTGGTTTTGCATGCCTGCTGTTTCATGCCTTTGGACGCTTCGAAGATACAACCCTTCGATGGTCGCTGACCGGCGGCACATGGATTGCCTGGCTGATCGTCTTCGCAGTCGGCGTGCCTGTTGGATGGGCTCGCCATGCGGGCGACGCCTACATGGCCGCGATCATCCCAACGATGGAGCTGCTGCGCCGGGCATTGGCGCCGCTCCTGGTTGTCGTGGGCGGCGTCGATGAGATCGTGCGCCGACTCGCCGGCGCACCGCGCGAACCCGTCGACCGCTCCGAACAGCTCGAACTCGAAATCATGGATGCCGTCAGTCATGGAGAACTCAGCGGCATGATGAACCCGGCTGAAAAGGAGATCATCCGCTCGGCGTTGACCCTCGACGAAACGTCGGTGGGCGAAGTGATGACACCGCGAACTGACATCGTCGGTGTCGAGTCCGGCGCAAACATGGAGGAAGTGCGCGAAGCCATTCTGTCCGACGGCCACTCGCGTGCCCGTGTACGAAGATTCGCTCGACCACGTCGTTGGAATACTCTACGCCAAGGACCTCCTGCGCATCGCGAATCCCGCCGAATTCCAACTGAAACATGTCATGCGGACGGCCATGTTTGTGCCTGAAACAAAGGACTTGTCGTCGCTACTGCGGGAATTTCAGCAGACGCGCGTGCATATCGCCATCGTACTCGATGAATACGGCGGCACCGCCGGCCTCGTGACGCTCGAAGATATCATGGAGCAGCTCATCGGCGATATTGCCGACGAGCACGAAACCCCGCCGGCCCCGCCGATCCTGCGAATTAACGACCGCACCGCCGACGTCGACGCACGCGTGCGCATGGAGGATTTGAACGAATCACTGGGCATCGATTTGCCGGTGAATGATGCCTATGACACCGTTGCCGGATTCGTCTTCAGCAAACTTGGCCGCATTCCCGCCATCGGCGAGTCGGCCGAAGACGGCGATATCCGCATTGAAGTAACGGATGCCGACGATCGGAGCATTCGAAAACTGCGTCTTCATCTGACCGAGGCCGTAGCGCCAAGCGAGTGACACTTCCATGAGCCTCCTCAAAGACATGGCTGTTGTCCTGCGTCGACTTGACTACAGTGAAACCTCCCAGGTGCTCGCCGTTTTCACGCGCGAACACGGCCAGGAGCGATTGATCGCAAAGGGCATCAAGCGCGGAACGAAGACGCGCGTGGCCGTCGGCGTCGATTTGCTGGAACTGGGGCACGTCGTCTATTCCTCAAATCCGAACAAGGCGGAAGTGCTGGGCGTCATGACGGAATGGCGCCAGATCGATTCATATCCCCACCTGCGCGCCGACCTTTCCCGACTTTACGCGGCACAATATGCCGCCGAAGTGACATCCCAGTTGACCGAACCCCATGATCCGCATGTCGCGCTGTTTGACGGTCTGGTTGAATTGCTGCAACTGCTCTCCGGCGACGACGTGCTCCGAATGCTGATTCAGTATCTTCGGAAATTGCTCTTGGAAATCGGCATGAAACCCGAGGGCACGGTGTGCATGAACTGCGGCCGCGGCGTGACGGGAGACCCCATTATTTATTTCAGTTCGCGGCAGGGCGGGGCGATTTGCCGGGACTGTGAGCCCGCCGTCGTCGAAAAACGGCGCGTGACGGCCGAGGAATTGGCGATTCTGGACGGAGCGACGGGCGGGCCTTCATCGCTCGCGCGCGTATTCGATCTGCTCGATTATCATCTCCGGGAAATCATGTGCAAGCCGGCAAAGCTATCCGCGCCGTTCAAGCTGGCGATTGGAATGGCCAAATAGGTCGACATTACGTCCGGCGTCGAATGACAAATTCCGCCGCGGCAATCAGCTTGGACCGCGCGGGACTATCGGGCAGAACCTGAAGATGTGCCAGCGCGGAAGTGACATACCCCCGCGCAGCATCCAGCGCCTGTTCCACGCAGTTTGAATTCGAGATTACCTCGCGAATTCCAGCCGTCTTCTGCGCGCCGCTTGCCCCCAGCGCTTCAATCAACGCGGCACGCTCGCGCGGCGTCGCCTGCTCCAGAAAACGAATAAGCGGCAGTGTCAGTTTCCCCATCTCCGCATCGCGCCCGACTGACTTACCGGTCTCTTTTTCGGTGCCGTTGAGATCGAGCAGATCGTCCACAATCTGAAACGCCATGCCCAGTTCCGCGCCATAGGCCGCCAGATGCTCGATCCAATCTGCAGGTGCATCCGATACTGTCGCCCCGAGTTCGCAGCACAGCCCGGTCAGCGCCGCGGTCTTGCGCCGAATGATCTCAAGATAATCTGCTTCCGTCAGCTCGAAGTTCCCGCGATTTTCGATCTGCATCAATTCGCCTTCGCACACCACGTTCGTCACCGCCGCGACGCGCCGAGACGCCCAAGTCGCCCCGAACGAGCTGCACAAGTGATACGCATGCGAAATCAGAAAGTCGCCGAGAAGCACCGCCCCTTCGTTGCCGATCATCCGATTGATTGTCACGTTGCGCCGGCGAACATCGGCCTCGTCCAGCACATCGTCATGAACGAGTGTGGCCATATGCACCATCTCGACGCCTGCCGCCAGCACAACATGGTCCCGGTTCGATTCGCCCGTCGCTTCGCCCGCCAGCAACAACAGATTCGGCCGCAGCAACTTTCCGCGATAGCGCCGAACCTGTTCCGTCAGGTGATTGACAAAGGGCAAGTCAGATCGCAACTCGGCATCGAAGACTTCGATGACCTGCGCGAGCGATGTGGAAACCGGCGTTATGAGATCAAGGGTCGTATTCATTGCGTCACTGCCATTCAGGGCGAATGAGACGCCGGATTGTAGTAAATTCCCCATGCCAGCCACAAGCCGATGAACCTGTTTCATAAGTTTTGAAAACGAGCGGCCCCTGAACACGACGCCCGGCCCCCTTGGTCGTGTTTTCTAGATGAACGAGGGCCGCATTGGGGGACAAATCGCCGCGGTCGGCGAACAAATCAGCGTCGCCATCCCCCCGATTGGCCGCCGGACTTTTCCTCTAGCTGAACCGGCCCAATCACAATGCCCCGGTCCACCGACTTGCACATGTCATACACCGCCAGCGCCGCCACGCTCACCGCCGTCATCGCCTCCATCTCGACTCCCGTGCGGGCCTGCACGGTAACACTCGCCTCGATCCGAATGCGACCCGGCGAGTGAAGTGTCACCGCCACATCGACGGCATCGATCGGCAATGGATGGCAGAGCGGGATCAGCTCACTCGCTTTTTTCGCGGCCTGAATGCCCGCGATGCGCGCCACGGCCAGCACATCGCCCTTCGGCATTTTCTGATTCTTGATGAGCTTTATCGTGGCGGCGGAAACGCGCACCTCGGCCGAAGCGAGCGCGCGACGCGCCGTGACCGGCTTCTCGGACACGTCCACCATCCTGGCCTCGCCCTTGGAATTCAAGTGGCTCAGTCGATTTGTCTTTTTTCTAATCTGCGGCAAGTTGGGATCCCAATCAGTCCAAAACACGATTTGCGGCTCAAGGCTCGTCCGATGCCTTCTTCGAAGTCGCGGCACTTTCGATCGTCCAATCAGGCAGGCCGACAATGGCCTGCTCCAGCCGTAGCCATCGATCGATCGCAGGCGGATACTTCACCTCGCCAAGCAATTTCGCAGCCTCCGCATCGGCGGATGTTGCCCGTTCCTTTTTTCCCTCCACGCGAAGATGCTCGGCCCAGCGACGATAAATCACCACGCGAACCCACCGCAGGCTTTCTTCAGCCCGTTTTATTGCGTCGTCAGATTCATTCTTCAAGCATTCATCAACGAGTTCATCCAGCTTTATCGCCAGCGAAAGCGCCGCGACAAATTGCCCGCTGTAAGCCAAACTTCGGCATCGCTCAACGCGAACAAAAAAATCCACACGATTGGCCGCAGGCTCACCGATCGCCGGCCACAACAATTGGAGCGTTCGATCGGGTCGTCCCGCGCGGCGATAGGCCACGCCCTGCCACAGCTTGGCCGATACAGCAATGCCGGGATTGGGATCATCGAGATAGGTCGACACGCCGACGCACGCATCGATCAAACTTGAACGCGATGATTCCGTTTTGTCATCAAAGTCGGCCAGCGCCCCGAATAACGCCGCAAAACTGGAGAGCATGTCGTATCGATCAGCCAACTGACCTCGAATCGAATCGTCCGTGGACTCGGGAAGGGCTTCGATCGCCGCTTTTGCGACTTTGAGATCCATTTTGCCATTGGTAACGATTTCCTTCAGGGTGGAATCCGGTTTGGCCGTCCAGCAGAGTTCGGCCGAAAGCGGGGCGGCGCATTCATTAACCAGCCGGCACCGCGCGAGATTCAAATGGGCATGGGCGCGTTCGACCGGCGTCTTGGCCGCGGCCGCCGCGTGTTCAAGTTCGGCACATGTGTCGCCGGTCGACGCTGCCTGCGCCGCATGCACACGGTCAACACCAAAAAACAAACTGGACGGCCCCACAAAAAGCACCGCCACCACAAGTAATGTCAATTGACTCATCTGGATCGCTCCAAGCGCGCCCGGTCAGCTTATTCGACCAACCAGCAAATCGCCTGTCCCGATTCTAAGTACCGATAACTCACGGTCAATTGCCTTTTGCGAAATCAGGACCGCATGCCGCCCGCGACGATATTGAATTTGGAAGCAACAATGAATCACGAGTCCGCGCTGGATTTCGGCCCAACCCTCGCGATTCACCCGCGGTGAGATGAGGATTTTATGACACGTCGTGCGATCTCTTTCTTTGTCGGTAAAACAATCTCGTTTTCAGTACTGCTAATGACGATGCATGCCGGCTGCGGTCTTGATCGACTCCGACCGGCCCTGCCCGATCTTGTGGAGGGCCTGTCGTTCGATCAGCTCGAAAAGATTCAAAATGACGAGCGACTGACCGACGACGAAAAACGCGAGGCCATCCGCACCGCCGCCGACATACCCGACACGGATGAAGGCGACCGGCTTGTCGAATTCCTCCTGAACTTCGTCGTTCCATAGCACGATGTGAACGCGCCGTTTCGGAACTGGACACATCCAATTCGGCGCAATGGGGAAACGAAGCGTCCATCTAACTTTCAGGGGGGAATCATGCACAAGTTTCAAGTCAAAGCCTGCGCGCTGCTCTTGTCGGTGTCGGCCGTCAGCGTGACCGGCTGCTTCGGCGAGAGCATTCTTTCGGCCGGCGCCAAGGTGCTCGGCGGCCAGATTTCGCAGCTCACGCCCGGCGAAATTCTGATTCTGAATCAGACCGCCAGCGATCTCATCAGTCAGGTTACCGGCCTCCCCGGCACAACCCTCACCACGCCGCAGGCCGTTGCCATTTCGAGTTTCCTTCAGGTCAACGAACTCGACACGCTGCAGGACTTCGAAACACTGGCCACCAATGCCGAATCGGACCCCGAGTCCATTCAGGGCCTCGAAGAACTCGGCAGTGCCTTTGAAGGCACAGATTACGAAGGCGACGAAGGCGAATTCGATGCCGGCCAGCTCGGCGACCTCTTCGGCGCGATCCTCGGCGGCGTCGATCAGGGTTCGCTCCCCGGCGGACCGACCGGCCCCGGCGGCCCCACCGGCCCGGGTGGCCCGAACCCCGGCCTGAACTGAGAACCCCTCGGTAAACGCAAAGCCACGGGAAAAAAACTGCTCCCATCGGCCAAAATTGCCGAGAACCCTTATAGCGAGAGATTGTGTGACAACCCGCGCGCCCTTAGGGGTCACGCGGGTTGTCTATTTTGTGAATCCGAAAACGCCGCCATCTCAGTGGCCAGTACGCCACCAACTTCCTCCAACTGGCGGGGCAGAGCGCCCTCGTCTGTGGGTGCGGCGCCGCCCATCGCAATTCATGGATTCATCGTTAGTCCGATCAATGCGCCCACGCCCGGACCATTTGTAATGGCGTCAACGCCTTCAAGTCCGTTGACGATGAGCGTGTCATTGGCCGCTTCCGAATGGGATATTCGAACAACTGAAGATAGGCCCGTCACTTCAACGCCATTGGCGACCGCGGCGACATGAATCGTGTCGGAGAAGCTCGTGCCATTGACTGCGATCGCGTCCGCCTGTGCGTCGCCGCTTGCCCCGTCGAGTGTGCCCGCGAGATCGATGTTCACTTCGCCGACATCCGTGCCGGCCAGACTGTTCACAAGGATCGTGTCGGTGCTGCCGAGGGCATTCAGGTCGAATTGTTCCACGCCGCCGATGTCCAGGACGACATTGCCCACGTTCCGGGTCATGCGCAGGCGCGAACCATTGGCCGAAAACTCAAAGATCTCGCCGGCATTCGATCCGTTGAACAGCACGATGTCGTGGCCACCCTGCCCCTCGATCGTGTCGCTGCCGTCGCCCGGGTCCCACTGAATCGTGTCGTCACCCGCGCCGCCAAACACGACATCGTTGCCCTGCTGGCCGTCGATAAAGTCGTTGTTGTCGCCGCCAAGCAGCAAGTCCGCTCCATTGCTGCCCAACAGAATGTCGTCGCCGGCACCTCCATCTGCCGTAATCTGAATCAGCGCCGCCAGATTGCCGGTGCAGGCCAGCGAATCGTTGCCGCCATTGGCGTTCAGGACAATGTTCTCGCAGGCATTGATATCGAGACTAAACGGCGACGGACTGACCCGGTCGAAGCGGACCCGGGCGCCGTTGGCCGTTACCGTGAAACTCTCAGCGCCGTTGCCGCCATTGACTTCAACGGTATCGATGCCGATGTCGCCCTCGACGATGTCGGTGTCGTCGCCCGGATTCCAGATCGCGCGGTCATTGCCCGCGCCCATGAAGATCACATCATCGCCGTCGCCGCCGATAAATGTCTCGCCGCCACTGCCGCCCTGCAGCGTATCGTTGCCCCGGCCGCCGTTGATCAACGTGGCCCCGGTGTCCGTGAAAATGCCGTTTGCTTCGTCGATCAAGACAAAGTCGTCGCCGCCGCGCGCACTGACCACAATGCAATCGAACAGACCGCGATCAAAGGCAAAATCGGCCGTTCCGTTAATCCCCACGTCCACTTCCAGAATCGCCGGAACACCTGTTCGCAACCGCAATGCCAACGACGAATCCGCCACGGTGCCGATGATGTGCAGACATCCTTCCTCGATTCTCGCCTGATGGCCCGCGCAGTCGGCCAGCTTGGGTTGGTTCTCGCCGCTGAAGCACAATTGGAAGGCGGCAAAATCGTGCATATCCAAGTCCGCGTCGAATTCGAAATCAAAGGGCTCCTGACACAGCGCCAGTGGCGCGATGTCCGGTCCCGAGTGGCAACCTGAGAAAAGCACGAAGTCTTCAAAGTCCACGTCTGCATCGCCGTTTCCGTCAAAGGGAACATCGGCCCGCACATGAGAGCAAATCAAAAGGCACGTGCCAATGCACCAGACAATTGTAAAGAGCCGACTCATTTGAAAACTCCCGGCCGATTCAAATCAGACGGCCATCATTTCAATTTGTGTTTCGTGGAAAAAATGTTGTTGACCGGCTGCGCGTTCGAGAATCTCCGTCACGCGCCAAGCAGGCAGGCTACAAAGGGTGCAATGTCCGCGACCGTTACGTCGCCGCTTCCATTCAAGTCGCCGGCACAGGGGGAACAAGCCGAAGGCGACCACGTCGTGAGCGCCTCCACAAACCACTGCAAATCCCTGCCGTCGCTTTGGCCGTCGCAGTTCACGTCGCAGCTCTCGCACGGAACGTCGCTGACCGTGAAGGCCATCGTGCCGGCTGTCAGATTCACCGTTGCGCGGTCCACCGACGAGGGCTGCGGTGGCGTGTTGAACAGTGACAGAACATTGGCCACGGGATTTTCGAGTTGATATACATAGACGCCGGGTGTGGTTGGCGCCGTGAAGGTTCCGCTTGCAAGCGTCATCGTTCCGGCATGGCCGACGCCGGCGGAGACGATTGCATTTTCGGCCGCGTCGCTGCCCGCCGGACGGGCCTCGCCAAACGTATTCTGGGCGCCGCCGATCTGGCGGAGATTTTTTTCACCGGCCGAACCACGCTGAACGCCCGTATAGCCGGTCGCCGGATTGCTTTCACCGCGGTTGGAAATGCCTGCGGGACAACTGAAATTTGTCAATGCCGGCGGCACGCCATTCGCAGGCGGGATATCAAACTTGGCGGGATTCGCGGATGCCTGTGCGAAATCCACCACCAACAGCGCCAGACCGGCGTTGTCGTCTGATGACACCGAGAATTGGATGGCCCAATGGATCGCAGCGCCCGGCATCACTGTGTCTCCGTTTTCCGGTGAATCGAGCGACAGCGAAACCGTCTGGGCTGCCAGAGTCGTCGTGACAAGTGCATTGGTTGCAATTGCAAAAAAGTAACGAGGGTGTATTCGCATAAAACCTCCCGGTTAATTGCGACATTGAGCGGACAGATTCACGCGGCATTTGATTTTTTCCTGGGGCCAATAATCCAACCGATTGCCCGGCCAAAAAAGCTGGGGCCGCGGTCATTCGTGCGAACGAGGCCAGAATCCCTGAGAAGCATGCTTGAATCGGTAATTGCCCGATCTTGCGGGTGTTACACGCGGAGTCGGATGCATTTGGGATCACCGTGCTTTAATCGATCATTGCGGCAACACCGAATCGTCATGGATCGAAACCATGGGATTCGCCTGGATTGGCGTGCCTTGGCGGCGAAGGATACGATAATGGGGTTATTCATCGATCTAGAGGTGTGAATTTCGTGTTCTCAGGCATCATCGACGCAATTGGAGTCCTTCGCGAATCCCGGCAGACCGCCGGCGGACGCGTCCTGCGCATCGAGATGCCCGGTTATTGGCGCGACGTGCCGGCCGGCGCCAGCATTGCCATTGACGGCGTTTGTTTGACGCTGACGCGCAGCGATGATGAACGAACGGCCGATTTTGATGTCATCGCCGAGACGCTTCGCCGCACGACCCTTGGCGACCGCAAGCCCGGCGATCGGGTCAACCTGCAAAAGTCCCTGGCCGTCGGCGACCGCATCGACGGCCATTTCGTCCAGGGGCATGTCGACGCGATTGGAACCGTCTCGCGTGTCGAAT
This sequence comes from Planctomycetota bacterium, assembly GCA_016712275.1. GTDB lineage: Bacteria > Planctomycetota > Phycisphaerae > UBA1845 > UTPLA1 > JADJRI01. The sequence goes on along the minus strand of JADJRI010000021.1, from coordinate 70,341 downwards.
CGTCTCCACGGGAAAGCAAATGGTGGATTCGCCTCGCCCCGGACCCGATGAAGTATGTAACGCCGAAGGGATCTGTGGCGATCGACGGAATATCGTTGACGGTGGCGGAGGTCGGCAATAATGAATTCAGCGTCGCTCTGATACCGACAACGCTCGACCGCACCACGCTGGGTCAGAAGCTGACCGGCGCGACAGTGAACATCGAGACAGACATTCTCACGCGTACGGTCGTCCACTATCTTCAAACGGTGCACGGCACCGAGAATCGCGATCGAGCGATGAATGACGAACTGTTGGCACGACATTTGGCGAGTTAAGAGCACATGCCGCCCTATGACGAACATCACGTGACCCGCCCCACCATCGGCATCACCATGGGCGATCCGGCCGGCATCGGTGCTGAGGTCGTCGTCAAGGCACTTGCCGATCATTCGCTCCGCAGCCATGCCCGCTTCATCGTCTATGGCCTGCACGAGCAAATCGCTTATGCGGCCGACGGCGCCGAGTTGCTGCCCTACTGGCGGCGCGCCCCGCACGAAGCGGCCCACGATGCAAACGGCAACGTCATCATTGCCGACTTCGACGAATTCGCGATTCCTCCACGATCCGCCAAATCCGCCACCGCCGAGGGCGGCCGCGCTTCGATGCGATTTCTCGAAGAAGCCATGAAAGATGCGTGGGGCGGCCGCATCGATGCGATGGTCACCGGACCGATCAACAAAACCGCGTGGCAGCTCGCGGGATTCCCGTTTCCCGGCCACACGGAATTGCTCGCCCATCGCTTTCGCACCCGTCGTGTCACGATGATGTTTGTCGGCGGCCCCTTGCGCGTCGCACTGGCCAGTACGCATGTTCCACTTTTTGAATTGCGAAACGAATTCACCATCGGGCTTGTGTTTCAGCCGATCGACCTGCTGCACCAGGCGCTGCGGGAATGGTTCGGCATTGCTAATCCGAAAATCGGCGTGGCCGGAATAAATCCGCACGCCGGAGAGGACGGCCTCTTCGGTGATGAAGAATCCCGCGTCATTCGACCGGCCATCGAAATGGCGAACAATGCCGGCATTGCGGCATCGGGGCCGTTTCCGGCGGACACGCTATTCTGGCGCGCGACCCACGGTGAATTCGACGGCATTGTCGCCATGTACCACGATCAGGCGCTGATTCCGGTCAAGCTGCTGGCTTTCGACCAGGCCGTCAACGTGACACTCGGCCTTCCCATCATTCGCACCAGCGTCGACCATGGGACAGCCTACGACATCGTCGGCCGCAACAAGGCCGACCCGGGTTCCATGAAGTCCGCCATTAAGCTGGCGATTGATTTGGCTCGTCGCCGAAAAATATCGAAGTCCGGCCTGCCGGCCGATCGATCGGACCTGCCGCCCATTTTCGACGAGCTATAAGTGAGACCATCGCGCATGTCGGAGCCCTCCACGCCGGAACATTCAAACGCCGGACCGCCATGGGTCGCTCGCCTTGTCGAGGCGGAGCCGCGCGTTCCGCTGATGGGCCCCTACATGGTCTATCTGGCGCTGATGTTCGCAATCGACTATTTGCCTAAGGATGTCATCTGGCGACACACGGCCATCGTTCTGCATATCATCGGCGCGGGTTGGGCAACCCTGCTGGTGCGTAACCACTGGCCGCCACTGGGTAAATTCAAGCTGCACTACGCCATTGTGGTCGGACTGTTTGCGGCGTGGATGTGGGTTGCGGGACAGCACTGGCTGGAATCCATTACGATCGGCGGCGTTAATTTGGGGGGAACTCTGTCATTCGGTTCATCGTTTCCGTTTGTGACCGTTGAATCACTCGACCCCGCCAACATCAAAGATATTGCCGCGGAATTCCCGACCTCGGGCGACTTTTGGACACACGTCATTCTCAAAATCACCCGGGCAGTCACCCTCGTTCCGATCGTCGAGGAACTGTTCTGGCGCGGCTTCATTCTGAGGGCATTTATCCACTGGGATCGATTCGAAACGGTCCAACTGGGGCAGTTCGGATGGTTCGCGTTCATCGGGTCGTCGCTGCTTTCGGTCGTGCAGCATCCGGCCAATTGGGGGGTCAGCATTGCGTGCTGGATGCTGTTCAACGGCCTTTTTTACATCACAAAGAGCCTTCGGTGCCTGATTTTGACGCATGCCGTGACCAATTTGGCACTCTATATTTATGTGGTTAGGGCCAAAGATTGGCAGTTTTGGTAATGTCCGGGCTGTGGATTGAGCCCCGCGGATTCTGGACAAGCCGCATGTGAATCCGATATAGTTGATGGGTGGTGGAGTAAACCGACCCAATCCCATCAGAGTGGCAACCGAGTGAATAACTTAAAGATAGGGATCATTGTTGCAGCACTGGGTTTGGCGGCGGTCATCACCTATCTTACGCATGGCGAGCAACCCATCGCCGACGATCTATCGAATGAGAAATCGGTTTGGATGTGCTCGGAGTGCAAGGCGATCACCAAGCTCTCCGAGCGGGAAGTCGAGTCCGAATGCCGAAAGTTGAAGGATTCGCCGCCTCTAATTTGCGAAAAATGCACGCTTCAGAAGCTGTATCAGGTCATTACGTGCCCTATTTGCGGGACCTATTTCTTTGGAGCGGAAGTGCCGGGTTCTCCGGGCGAATGTCCGAAGTGTAAGCCGGACGCGGTTCCGCCGCCTGAACAGGAAGACGAATCGTCGCCAACGTATCGCCCACAAAGTGAAGTCCGTCTAGGCGGCGTTGGCATGAGATCGAAGCGACCCGCACTTTCATAGCGGGCGAACCATGTATCGTCATGTTAATGCCGGCCGTTTTCGAGCGGTCGGAAATCGCGATGAAGCGTGCTTGTCCCTTGGGCGGGCGCCGATGCGAACTGGAGTGGATCACATGTCAAAATCCATGCGTCATGAAAAGTGTCGATTAGGAAATCGAATGAATCGGGTCGGCTTCACGCTGATCGAGCTGCTGGTCGTCATCGCGATCATTGCTCAGTTCTCAATTCTGCTTCCGGCTCTAAGCAAAGCGCGGGCCAGCGGCGGCAAAGCCAAATGCCTGGCCAACCTGCGAACCATCGCGGCGTCGACGGCCATGTACATGGACGCCCAGGAGGACTCAAAGCTGGTTCAGTGGTACACGATCGAGGGCAGCGTGCTTAATACTTATCCCAACGCCAACCCGCGCACGCCTTGGGTTTTCGGCGGCTTCAAAGCGCCCAAGCCCGAGCCCGACGCGCTCAATGCGGACAGCACATTATTTCCCACGCAGACTCGGCCGCTCAACAAGTTTGTCGACCCGACGGTTCAGGATGCCGGACAAATCGACGTGTACAAATGTCCGAATGACCGCTCGTACAGCACCTCGATCATCGGCACGCCCAATGAAGGCACCTCGGTCGAACCCAAGTCGTCGTGGCAGGCAAACGGCAGCAGCTACACACTGAATACGCGATGGCTTCAAGGCTACGCCGGTCCCGGCGGCAATTTCTCGCCGGTCCTGAATGAACCGCCGCCCTTTGTCACCTACAAGAAATGGGAACGCCGAATTGGCCGCAAAATGATCGGCGGCTCGGCCGCTCAGTTTATCATGTGGGTTGAGCAGGGTTTCTACAGCGCGACCTATCGGGCGGCGCCAACCTTGCAAACATCGCTGGCCGGCCCGCGACGCTATGGCTGGCATACGCAGTTTTCGAATTGGATCCTCGGTTTCGCGGATGGCCACGCCGCATCGGGCTTTTACGACACGCGCTTGTCATACGGCGCGCTTGGTTCCATTTGGGAACCGGGCTATCTGATTCCCGGTGCGCCTTAACGCACACCCCCGCGCAAAGGGCAACGCACAACAAAATAAATCCGCATTGGTGCTTGCCTTTGCATGACTCATGGGAACAATAAGAACAGAGCAACCCAGCAGCGCTTCGGACCCAAGACAAACCAAGCGTTCTTGCCTTGATCACCGATGCCGACCGGGTTGCTCGACTCTCTCAACCGTTTCGATGCGAAAGTCGATCGAACACGGCAGTGAGGGGGGCGATCGACCTCGCACGTCTCCCATCGCCCCGGCTGATCGTCGCACGCAGTCTCGCGGCGGGCAGCACAAGATTTGAACAACCAGCGGAAAGAAGCTCACTTGCGAGGCGCTTCGCGCTGCCCGGCGATACACGATCGCGGGCAAGGCGGAGGTTCCGCGCAATCGATCACGAACTTCCGGCAGGTGGTCGCCGGATGCAGCGCGAACGGTCTGCAGGACGGCTGGGGTGGGCGCCCCGCGGACTGGCGCGACGAATCGGGCGACCCCTGCTGCAACGTATTTATACTGCGGCGACATGAATTCGTGCAGCAGTTTTGTCACAAATGTGTGAAATTGCATCGCACCAAAATTCGAAAGGGATAACGAGGGAGAACACGCGAGGCAACGGAAGCACACGCTTTCCGGGGGAAAAGGGAGGCTTCGCGTACGGGACGGAAGCACTTGTTTGTCGCGGCCGTGATGGGTCAGCAACTGGGGGGAACCATCACGGTCGCATTTTTTTCGTCCCATCGCAAAGTTCACGCACGAACGATATCGCCGCCAAACGAGATTGATCAACACCCTTCGTCTCATGCCAAGTGCTTATCATGCGCTGCATGATGGCACTGCCGACAATCGCGCCCATTCGCAAATTCGCAAACCCGTCAGACATGTTCCGCGCGACTGATGCCAAACCCGACCATGACGGGCATTCCGGTTGTTTCGCGTATGTCGCATACGCTTTTCTCCAAATCAGCCGGAAGCGCATCGCGTGCGCCGGTTGTGCCCTGAATGGAAACGTAATAGAGGAAACCGCCGGCGGACTCCGCGATGCGAAGGCTTCGATCCATCGGCGTAGTCGGCGCCACCAGCATGGCCAATTTCAATCCCGCCTGTTGCAATGAAGCGGCCAGCGCCGGGGCTTCCTCCAGCGAAATATCCGGAACGATCAGGCCGTCCAGGCCGGCCTTGGCCGCGCGATCGACGAAGCCGGGCACGCCGATTCGATACACAATGGAAGCCGAAATCATACCAATGAGAGGCTGCCGTACATGCGGCCGGGCTTCCGCGATTGCATCCAAAACCTGCCCGACCCGGACCCCGCTCGAAAGTGCGTGGGAAAACGCCTGTTGAATCACCGGTCCATCTGCAATCGGATCGGAAAACGGAAATCCGATTTCGATTCCGCGAATGGGCAAGTGACCCAATTCCCGCAAAAGCAGTGCCGTTGATTCGACAGTCGGATAGCCTGCCGCAATGAACGGCCACAATCCGGGCGGCGCTCGCTGCTGAGGGCGGACTCGATGCGCCGGCCGTCGCCGCGAATTGTATTCGGTTCAGTCAATGTGATGCCCCTGCAGTCTCGCGACTTCAACGCAATCTTTGTCGCCTCGGCCGGAGAGATTCACGATAATGATGTGCTGTTCCGGCAGAGTTGGCGCGATCGACACGGCGTGTGCAATGGCATGGGCACTTTCGAGTGCGGGAATGATGCCTTCGGTGCGACTCAACAATTCAAAAGCGGCCAGCGCGTCCGCGTCCGTCACGGCCGCATATTCGACCCGCCCACTTTCGGCCCATTGCGCGTGCTCCGGTCCGACGCCGGGATAGTCCAGCCCCGCGGAGACCGAATGAACCTGCGATGTCTGGCCGTCGTCGTTCTGAAGAACCAGCGTTTGCATTCCATGCAGTACGCCGACTCTGCCGCGTGAAATGGTGGCGCTGTGGCGACGATCGAGCCCTTCGCCGGCAGCCTCAACGCCCACGAGCCTTACTTCGCGATCCTGAATAAATGGATGGAACATGCCGGCCGCGTTGCTTCCACCGCCGACGCACGCACAGACAACGTCCGGCAATCGACCGAATTGGTCACGGGCCTGCGCACGGGTCTCGCGACCGATCACACTTTGAAAATCACGAACGATCATTGGAAACGGATGCGGCCCCATGACGGAGCCAATGATGTAGTGTGTCGTATCAACTGTGGCGATCCAGTCGCGCATGGCTTCATTGATCGCGTCCTTCAGCGTTTTTTGACCCGCTTCAACGGGGACCAGCCTGGCGCCGAGCAATTCCATACGATACGCATTCAGTTTTTGCCGCCGCACATCCTCCGCGCCCATGTAGACGGTGCATTCAAGGCCGAACATCGCCGCTGCCGTGGCGGTTGCAACGCCATGTTGCCCGGCGCCGGTCTCCGCAATGACGCGATGTTTGCCCATGCGACGGGCGAGCATGGCTTGACCGAGAGTGTTATTTATCTTGTGCGCGCCGGTGTGGTTCAGGTCTTCCCGCTTCAGGTGGATTTTCGCGCCGCCGACCCGTTCGGAAAGCCGGCGAGCAAAATAGAGCGGGCTTGGACGGCCTACGTAGCGCGACAGGTAACCATCCAGTTCGTCCCAAAATGCGCCGTCAGACCGGGCGGACTCGTATTCCGCGGCAAGCCCCTGCACGGCACACATCAGTGTTTCCGGCACAAATTGCCCGCCGAAACGCCCAAATCGACCTGCGGCATCCGGCCAAGTCGCGTCCATTTGCCTGTTGTTAATGTCGAAACCGCCGTTCATCGCTGCTTTTGGTTCCAATTCACGTTGCGATCAGGTGCGATCGGGCACCCTCACATTTCTATTCCAGCTTCCCTGAAAACCCGATAGAATACTCGTTATGCCAGCAAAATACGATTTTGAAACCGCTGAAACGTTCCGATCGCCCACTGTCCGACAAATCTCGGTCTTTCTGGATGACCGCGTCGGCGCGTTGTCAAGATTGTTTCAGGCCTTTGAGGGATCGGATGTCCGCGTGGTCGGCATGTCGGTCGTTCATGCCATTGACTGCGCGTTGTGCGGCTTATTTGCGATGACAATGATGCTGCCATCAACGCGCTGAAGGATCGCAACTTCCCGATCAGCGAAACAGAGTTGGTTGTTGTGGAAGTTCCCGCCGGACACGGCTTGCGGTCCATTTGCTCGGCCTTGCTCGCCGGCGAAGTTAATATTGATTATGCCTATCCCCTGCTGACCCGACCGACCGGACGCGCCGCCCTGGCCATTCATACCGAAGAACTGGAAACAGCCGTCCGCCTGCTTGTAGGACGGCAATTCGCGGTCATGACCGAAGAAGATCTCGGCCCCGGCCCTTTGCGTTGAGCGGTTTGAATTTGACGACCCATTAGGCGGCTTGGTTCGCCCGCTCAATGCGGCCAAACTTCCGATCGTTACGATTGTCCCCAATTTGATGGACGGCTAAGATGACTAAGGTCGAATGACCGGCATGCCGGGCGATTAGCTCAATTGGCAGAGCACCTCGTTTACACCGAGGGGGTTGGGGGTTCGAGTCCCTCATCGCCCATTAAACACTATCGAGACTTATCCGGATTCAAATTGCCCAAGGGTTGGGCGATCGCGCTTTTGCGGTCAATCATAGCGCCAGTTATTTGCAATCTTACCGCGCGCATTACGCGGGTTGCGGCACAAACAGCGTTACGCTTGTGCCCTTGCCGGGCTGGCTCTTCAGAAGGATCGTGCCGCTCATGGCCGCGACAGCATGGCGAACGATTGACAGCCCCAGCCCCGTTCCACGTTCACCGGGGTGGTTTCGACCCGCGCCGCTTCTGGCGCGTTCGACCTGGTAGAAGCGTTCGAACACCCGATCCTGATCTTCCTTGGGAATGCCGCATCCATCATCACGCACTTCGATCGAAATCGATTTGCCCAGCCGGGCACAACTGATCCAGATGTGTCCGGAGGGATCGGTGAACTTGATTGCATTCGCGACCAGGTTGTCGAGCACGAGCCTTAGCAGCTTTCCATTTGCGAAGATGTCACGGCTGGATTCGGAACATTGCAAGTCCCAAACCAGGCCCTTTGACTTGATGGAATGGCTAAAGCGTGTGTAAAGGTCGTCGAGCAGCTCATCGAGCCGAAGCGCTTCCGGATGAAACTCGGCCGCGGCCGATTCCAATCGGGAAAGGTGCAAGAGGTCATTTACCAGTTCCTCGAGCCGGTTGGTGTGCTTCCCGATGACGCGAATGAAATTCGCGGCGGCATCGGCATCGTCTGACAGGTTCATTTGCTCGAGTGTTTCGACCGATGCGCGAATGGTCGAGAGCGGTGTGCGAAGTTCGTGCGACGCATTCGCCACGAAATCCGTTTTCATTCGAATTGTACGGGTCAGCTCCGTAATGTTCGTCAAGACGACCATGCGGCCCACCGAGTCGGTCGCATCGCCATTGGCCATGGACGGCAGGCCGATCCTGGAGCATCGCGCCAGCAAATGAACGGCGCCGGTGCGGTGTTCCACCTGCAGCCGAAACTCCTTGACTGCCTGGCCGCCTGACGAACCCTCCCCGGCATTATCGTCCGGGCGAGCCTTGTTTTCCTCGGAAAGGAACTCGGCCAATTGCGGCTGGGTAATGCAATCACGCACATTTCGGCCGACGAGCAGGTCGAGATTCACTTTGGCTTCGTCGCGAAGCAAGCCGGTTCGGCCAAGGCTTTCAGGCTCGCCCGATGGCATGGTGCCGAGCAGGCGACATGCCGCTTCGTTCATCAGCACGATCCTGCCGCTGGATCCCGCCACAATGACGCCTTCCGTCAGGCTGCGAATCAGATATTCGAGATTTTTACGCTGACGTTCAATCGTCGATAACTGGCCGGCGATCGATTCGCGCATCTGATTCAGCGATCGCGCCATCTGGGCGATTTCGTCTCCGCCGTGAACCTCGGTTCGTGCCGACAAATAGCCGCGCGACAGGCTTCTTGCCGTTTCCGTAATGCGCTGGATGGGGCTGCTCCAGACATAGGCCAGCCCCAACGCGATGAGACAGGCGGCCCCGAGGCCGACCGCCGCCGTCTGCCAGATCAGCCGCGTCATGGTCGATGTTTGCGCCGTGATTCCCCGCACGGGCATCGCGACACGCACGGTTCCAAGTGCCACTCCTTCGGCATTGTCCACGCGAACGGCCACATACTTCATGTCGCACTTGAGCGTCTCCGACCGCCGCTCGGCGTGTCCCCACCCGCCGCTCAATGCCTGCTTGATCTCCGGACGATCGCCGTGCGACGCCATTGTTTCGGGTTCCGCCTCTGAATCTGCCCACACCGTGCCATCGACGGCGACCATCGTGACACGAATGTCGGCCTGCTTCAGTTGTCCTAATTCACGCGACCGCCCGTAAATCCAGGCGATGTATGCCATCAAAGTGCTTTTCCACGGCATGTCGAATGGTGACGGCTTGTGCGAGCAGGCGATGGGTGAGATTTTCGCGCGCGGCGCTTTCCACTTCGCGAACAATGAGCCACACCGAGGCGCCGAGCACGAGCACCATCAGCAGCACATTGCCGAGAAACAGTTTCCAAAAAAAGCGTCCGGGCTTCATCAAGGGCGCGGGGCTCCGTCGTCATTCACCGGTCGGCGGACGGAAGCAATAGCCCACGCCGCGCACCGTATGAATCCACGACGCATGATCGGACGCCGGATCGGCCGACGCAAGCTTCTTGCGAAGCGACGTGATATGTACGTCAATCGTACGATCGAGCACGACCGCCCCCTGACCGAGTACCTTGTCGATCAACGAGCCACGATCCAGCACGCGCCCGCTGCCACTCGTGAGCGTGCCCATGAGGCGAAACTCGGTGGCGGTCACGCCGATGGCAATTCCGGCGACCTTGAGTTCGTGGCGATTCCAGTCGAGCGAGAAGGGCCTTCGCATGATCTCAGGATCCGAAGTCGGCGCTTCTCCGCGGCGAAGCATGGCCGTGACTCTTGCCACGAGAACCTTTGGTGAAAAGGGCTTGGCGACATAATCATCGGCGCCCAGAGCGAAGCCGACGAGTTGGTCGGACTCTTCGACTTTCGCAGTGATCATGATGATGGGAATAGTCGATGTTGACGGATCGCGACGAACTTCCTGAGCCACCTCATCCCCGGACATGACCGGCAGCATGCGGTCGAGCACAATCAAATCCGGTGGATCGCGCCGAATTTCACCCACGGCCTTGTCGCCGGAATCCACCCGGCGCGTCGCAAATCCCTCCCGCTGCAGATTAAAGCAAATCAAGTCGGCCAGATCGTTTTCATCTTCCACGACGAGGATATTCCTTTTGGGTGTTCTGGACATCGAGGTTTGATCCACGCTGTTTGAGGCCTTGGTTGCCAGCATAATTCCTCTTTCGTTTTGTGTCTGCCGGGTCGAGCCACGGGGCTGTGATTTTTGCCGCGATTGCGACCCTATTGTGCCGCCAAACATGGCCTCGAATCAATGGCATCAACAATGCTTCATCAAATATTAACATTGCCCGAATCATCTCAACACAATGAAAAACTATTGTTCACACTCGTTGGGCGCGACGCGTTCGAAGGGCAGGAATGCGAGAATGGCCGCCGCGAGACCGCAAGGGAGACTGAAGCGTCATGGTGCCGAATCGGCGGCATCGCATCGAGTTTGGGCATAAAGGCGAGACCGGCGCCTTTGTTTTCAAGGAACATTGTTGATGAAAAAGACTAACGCGGACTCGACCCGAGCGGCCTTCACCCTTATTGAGCTTCTCGTTGTCATCGCCATTATTGCGCTGCTGATTTCCATTCTTCTGCCCGCCTTGAGCGCTGCCCGCGAGCGCGGTCGCGAGACGCAATGCAAGGCCCACTTGCAGCAATTCGGCCTTGGCTTTTTGGCCTATGCAAATTCAAATGACGAATATCTTTGCAGCGGCTCGTTCGATCCGGATGTCGCCTCCGGTCGCGACGGCCCGGTGGATGCCGTGGGCTGGGTGGCCGACCTGGTCAACTCCAACTCTGGATTTCCCGGCAAGGCGCTTTGTCCTTCAAACCCGGCCCGTTACAACCAGAAATTGGGCATCAGCGGCGGCACCTATTCGCCGCAGGATGCACAGGCCCTGATCGATCTCGGCTACAACACCAACTACACGCAATCGTGGTACATGGGGCGCACGGAGTGGAATCCGGTCTCGGGCGGTTCCAATTTGCGAAGCCTGGCCGACACCGTCGGCCCGCTCAGTGCAAGCAATTTGAAAAATACGCAATCCTCGCGGGTGCCGCTGATCAGCGACGGCCGCACCGATCCGAACGATCTCGTGCTTGGGGAGCGCTCGGTAAAGACGATGACCGACGGTCCGTTTGCCGGGCCCTATGGCACACAAAACTTCAACGACTTCGGCCCGGCTCATGGATCAGGCAGTTTCAACCCACTGAAACAGCACAACCGTATTCGAGCCAACGTGCTCTTCGCCGATGGACATGTCGGTGTTTTCTCGGATCGGGATCGCGATGGAGAATTCGGCGTGCTGACGGCGACCAACCCGCACGGTCAAAAAGATCTGAACAATGAAGTCTTTGACGGCGTGCTCAGCATTGGACGCCGGTCTGCAAACCGATTTATGCTGCAGTAAACGCGGGCTTCTTCAACCTCGACGGTTGAAGCCGGGGATTGCGGCAGGTTGGGGGTTGCCTGCTCGATGCAGGGGGGCGAAGCCAATAAAACCAGGCCTTTCTCCTTGTGTCATATAAATGGCATATAGGAGTGAAATCACAGAATTCAGAATGAACTTCGCGCCTCGAATTTCAAGAGGCTGTCATTAAAAACAGAGCGTAAGAACACACACGCAGAATCAATTGGAGGAATGAAGAAGATGCCATTGAGAAGACCCCACTGGTTGCTCGCCGTCGCATTCTCGCTTTGTGCTGTAAGCACGACATTTGGGCAGGTTGTCATTAATGAGATTTTCGAGAACCCTCCGGGCGACGACGATCCATGGGAGTACATTGAACTCTACGGCAAACCCGGAATGGACCTGACAGGCTATGCCATCGGCTTGCTCAAGGGCGGACGCGATTTTGATGCAAATGGAATGATCGACATCGGCGATGTTGTCCCTGAGATTGACGAGGCCTACGCTCTCGATGGACTAACGCTTGGATCAAACGGGTTCCTTGTCCTTTATAACGACACAAGCGGCTTCAGTAATCTGATCGATCTCAACCTGATTGATCCCGCCGCAAACATCGCATCATTTACCTCGCTTCACATTCCGACGAGCGACACGCCCGGCGGACTCGACGACGACGGCTCGTCGACCTACGTTCTTGTGCGAAAGCGGCCGGATCACAGCATCGATACGAACGGCGACAGCGTCTACGGTCCGGCCTACGCCTTTCGAAAAGATGTTCGACACGATGTGAATTTTGACGATCAGGCCGACTTCGGCACGGAAGTCAATTCCATCCTCACGGCTGAATTGGCTCAAACCGTCGAGCCCTTTCAGATGGTGGACGATATTGCATGGTCCAGCGATGCCGGCAAGGAATATACGCGGAGTGCCGAGCACGAGCTGAGCGACACGCCCGGCTTCAATGCCGACGCCATCAGCCGTTATCGCTTTTATCTTGCGAATCCGCAGCGCGGCTATCGCACTGTCGGCAATGCGCTGGCACCTTTCACCATTAAACCGACCACCATCATCGACGAATCGCTCTTTTATGGTGAAATTGCGAACGTATTTCCTGGCGCCACCTTTCTTGAGTATGCCACCGGAAACGACGTGCTCACCGGCCACCCGCTTTCCAAATCGCCCACCGATACGGCCGCTGCGCGCTTCGACGGAACCTGTGATCCGGAGCCGGACGATTTCGCCAATCCGGCATGCACTTCCAATGCCGCGGGCGTCTATGAATTCTCCGATCTTCCGGTACTGGATTTCAAACTGACGCCAGGTTCATTCAACGACCACCCGACCGATACGAACATCCGACAGTTCCGATTTGTGCGGGGAGATTTCAACTCCGACGGACTCATCAATCAGATCGATCGCCGCCTCATTGAAGACCGTCTGGGGCAAACCCTCGACGATACCGCTTCCGATACATATGACCCGACGCCGGCCGCTCCCGGCAGCGGCGATGAGGTTAGCTATTCCCGGTACTTGCGTCAGGGTGTGGACTTTCAGCTCGTACTCATGGCCCGCGACATGGACACGGACGACGGCCCTGGCGGCACCAATGCCGATGCCGTGACACAGGATGACATAGACGCGTTCCTCGCCGAATGTTCCGTTTGCGACGATATCGCAACGCCGCCCGCCGTGAGAATCACCGAATACATGTACAGCGGCGGCAGCGGCGAATTTGTCGAATTCACCAATCTGTCTGCTTCACCCGTGGATATGACCGGCTGGAGCTACAGTGACTCGGCGCGGCTTCCCGGCCACGTAGATTTGAGCGCGTTTGGCATCGTTCAACCCGGCCAAAGCGTGATCCTGACTGAGGGCGAGCGTGCGGAATTCGCAATCGACTGGAACATCGTCGGCGAGAAAATCATCGGATTACTCACGGTCAACTTGAGCAGAAACGACGAAATCAACCTCTACGACAATGCCGGAAACCTTGCCGACCGGCTGACTTTTGGCGATCAGACTTTTCCGGGAACCATTCGGACTCAGAATTTTTCCGGATGGCCCTGTGACACTGCCGTCGGGGCGAACTCGATCGCGGGCTGGCGGCTTTCGCTCATTGGCGGCGATGCCCAAAACTCGCGATTCTCGGCCAACGGCGATGTCGGCAACCCCGGTTCGTTTGTGACAAGCGACTGCTCGACCACGCTGGCCGTGGGGGCATGCTGCACCGCGGGTGTGTGTTCCGCGGGCCCCGGTACAACCGCGGCCTTTTGCCAGCAGACGGGCGGAATCTATCACGGAGATGGTGTCACATGCGCGACAGTCACCTGCCCGCAACCCAGCAACGCGATCGTCCGCATCACGGAGTATATGTACAGCGGCCCCGGCGGCGAATTCATCGAAATTACAAATCTTGACTCCGCGCCGGTCGATCTCACCGGCTGGAGTTATGACGACTCCGCCCGCGTTCAGGGCACATTTGATCTCGGCATGCTGGGGTCGCTGGCCGTCGGCGAGTCGGCCATCATCACTGATGCCACGGCGGCGGCGTTTCGAACCCATTGGGGCCTGCCGATTTCGGCGAAAGTCATCGGCGATCTTGGCTTCAACGGAAATGGAAACAATCTGAGTCGAAATGACGAAATCAACATTTTTGATGCGTCCGGCACATTGGTCGATCGGCTGACCTATGGCGACGAAGCATTCCCTGGGACGATTCGCACTCAGAATGCATCCGGCTGGCCCTGCCTCGTGGCGGTGGGCGCAAACGACATTGCGAACTGGGTGTTGTCCATCGCGGGCGATGCACAGGGTTCCATTGCCGCCGGCGGAGCGGTCGGCAGTCCGGGCATTTACATGGCGGACGTTTGCGCAGGTGAAGATCCGGTCGGCGCGTGCTGCCGCGTGGATGGCACATGCGACGACGGCCTGACGATGACGGCTTGCCAGGCGACCAACGGCACCTGGCAGGGCGCGAACACATCTTGTGAGTCCACTGATTGTCCGTCCCCCAGCGATCAACTGATGCGTATCACGGAATTCGCATATTCCGCCGTCAATGGCGAGTACATAGAATTCACGAACATCGGCGCCACCCCCATTGATATGACCGGCTGGAGTTATGATGACGATAGCAACATTCCCGGCACAACACTCTTGTCCGCTTTCGGCATCGTGAATCCGGGAGAGTCTGTGATTCTGACCGAGGCTGTCGCCACCGCGTTTGCGACCAGTTGGAACCTCGCAGGCGTCGATATCATTGGCGAAAACAGCAACAATCTCAGCCGCAACGATCAAATCAATTTGTACGACTCCGCCGGCCTTCTGGTCGATCGTCTGAATTATGGCGATCAAACATATGTCGGCACGATTCGAACGCAGAACATCAGTGGATGGACGTGTCACGAAAATCTCGGGGCAAACAACATATTCGACTGGCAACTTTCCGTTGTTGGCGACGCACAGAATTCTGTTCTTTCAGCCGGCGCCGATCGTGGAAGCCCGGGTTCCTATGCCAATGTTTCCTGCGCGCCGCAGTGCAGTACCTGCCTCGGCGACAGCAACGAAAGCGGTTCGATCGGCACGGCCGACATTGCCGATTTCGTTGGTTGCCTACTGGGCAACACGCCGCTTGGCCAGTGCCTCTGCTCTGACATGAATACCGACGGCATCATGAACGGGCGGGATATCCAGATCTTCTGCAACACATTGATCGGCAGTCCCGGCGCATGCCCGTAGGAGATTGATGAAATCGGCACAGAGCAGGTAACGGTAACTTTTCCCATTGCCGAAAATCTGAGTACCTCAAGCGCGGGGCGAACACGAGTGTGTTCGCCCCGCGCTATTTTGTCGGGTAAGCTCTCTACCAGTCTGGCAAGGTCGACGGGGCGTTCTGTTTATGCTGCGTTCGAAGGAATGGCGCGGCCCTATCCGCGAGGCAAGACTTTGAATTTTCTTGAGACTCCGGCTCGTCGCAAGGTGTTGTTCGCCGCACTGTACGCGAGCGAAGGGGCGCCGATCGGTTATCTGTGGTGGGCGTTGCCGACGCAGCTCAAGTCCGCCGGCGTCGCAGCGGATGACATTGGGCAACTGGCCGCCCTGCTCGCACTGCCCTGGGCGCTCAAGGTGCTGTGGGCGCCCGTCGTGCCAATCGCATCTCCAAATAATCGCTGTCGCTCTTTAGCGAAAATCCGTTCAGCCCACTCGTTGATTGCCGGGTCCCCTTGGGCATGAAAAATCTTTGTCTGTAAATTTCCCAGC
Source organism: Planctomycetota bacterium (assembly GCA_016712275.1). Lineage (GTDB taxonomy): Bacteria > Planctomycetota > Phycisphaerae > UBA1845 > UTPLA1 > JADJRI01. Next base: position 54,685 of record JADJRI010000021.1, on the reverse strand, counting down.
AAGCTGTCCGTGGTGGTATGCATTCCTTGCATCCAGCATGGCGTAGTAGTTCGAAATATTCTGAGTCAAGAAGACGGTGGCAGCGCGGCGGCTCCGAGCCGTCTGTTGAAAGATCATATCCTCGCTCGTCACAAAATACTGTGATTCATCGGCCCAGAGAAAAACCGGACAATCGATGGCGTCCCCGACCCCCACCTCCACGCCCATGCGTTTGCGGTAGCGAGTGAAGCCCCACACGTCCGTGATACCCCTCATCTTCGCTGAATCGAATCACCGCCTCCATTAGTCGCGGGCCGACGGGAGTGAATCGGCGCTTCGTACCGCCAATACTGATATTCCAGGGCGCAACCTCAAGGAACTCGACGTACATAAGCGGTTTGGACTTGTCTGGTTCGATTTGGGCAACGTACCTATCGGCATCGACAAGGACGATTCCATGCAATTCGTCTTTGTAGCGAATCCCCATGCACCGAAATGTCGGAAATCGAAGCAGCGGCCCCTTTCGCCTCCAGTCCCACTGCCAGTGTTGTGGCACCGATTCGGGACCGTGTTCTTTTGCAAGCCTCCTCGCAGCTTCGCGACGCAACGGCCCCCAAATCGATTCGAGCACTTCGAGGTCGTGCGGGCCAATGTCCATGTCAAGCTCGGCGTTTACAACTTCGCCCGTTGACTCCTCCATGAGCAATACGATTGGGCGACTCACAGCATCATCACCTCGGCCTTTTTGTTGAGTTTGTCGTCTTCGAGCACCAGGCGCTCACCTTGAGCCAGCCTCTCGCCCACGAGTTGATAGAGCCTAAGCGCTTGCCGAATGACGGCTGTTTTCGACAGCTCCTTCACACGAGAAAGCTCTTCTAACGCCTCCATCTCCTGAGACGACAGGTTCAGTGTCATCGTTCGTTTTTCGTTCATCCCCTTGGTCCTCCTGTAAATATTATACATGTTTCGGCCACTTTGTCAATTGATAATGGCTAGAAACTGGCTATTATATGTATAACCGAGTTTTCGGACGCGACTGGGATGTTCCCGGATGCGGTCGAAAGCACTTTGAAAATGAGGTAGTTATGGCCAAAAAGAACATTCACGTCGTGCCGCAAGGCAACCAATGGGCGGTGAAACCGGAAGGCAGCAAAGAGCCGGTATCGAAACACCGCACCCAAGGTGCGGCTGAAGACGCTGGACGACAGCTCGCTCGAAAAAACGAAAGCGAACTCGTCATCCATCGCCCGAACGGACAGATTAGGGACAAGGACTCATACGGAAACGACCCGAATCCTCCAAAGGACACGAAGCACTGAATGAGTGAAAAGCGAGGCGTCCTGCCGTTTCGGATGGTGCAATTGCGGCAACAATCTGAAGCGGCAGCGACCCTTCTTCTCTCCAGCTCTGTTCAGGATTTGAGCCGACTGCGAACCCACTGAACGACTTCGCGAAGTTCGGGACGGACTGGGCGCATGTAAACATCGGCCATGTCGGACCCCGCTGAGTGTCCAAGCCATCGCTTCACGTCCCCGATGGATGTGCCCGGCCGCGAGCCGAACTCTGTCGCACCGAGGTGGCGAAGCGTGTAGAAGCCCGGGAGGGTCTCCTTGCTCTCCCCTACTCTCTTCCGCAGCTTTTCCCACCATTGGGTGACGGCGTTCGATTTGGAATGGACAAGTGGCGAGCCGTTTCGCGTCACGAGAAGGAGTTGGCCTTGGGGTCTCCTTTCTCGCTTCTGATACATGCGTACAAACTGCCATACGCGTGGTGGCGTCTCCCCGAATCGTTCAACGCCGGTTTTGCTTCGACGAAGGTCATACGCGTCTTGCGTAATTTGCCCGACCCGAATCGCTGCAAGATCCCTGGCACCGAATCCGCAGCCGATACCAAGCCAAATCATGGTGCGGCCCCGAAGGTCGGCCCCGCGTAGCATCTTGAGAATCTGCCCCCGTGTGGGAAGAATTCTTTCGGTTGAAGGAACGACTCTATGTTCGCCGGAGCCCCCCAAAGCGAAACGGCGTCGATGTCGCCGATGTCGATGCCAAGCTCCAGCGTGCCGGTGGCAAGACAAACCGCTGTGCGTGATGAGGCAAATCGCTGTTCGGTTTCGACCCGAAGTTCGGCTGAGAGCGACGAATAGTGGGCAAAGATGCTATCCTTGAGGCTCGATACGTCGGATAGTGCGCTAGTGAGGCGTTCACATTCCTTTCTAGAGTCGGTAAAGAGCAAGAGCTTCGTGGGGGCGGAACTGGAGAGGCGTCCGACCATGCTTGCCACGCCGTTTACGTTCGCGATCGGAAGGATTTGGGCATCGATCGCTCGTGTTGCAGGAAAGCGAAGCATCGTCGCCTGAGCGTTCGTTCCAAACAGGAAGTCCCGAACGTGCGAGAGTTCACCGATCGTGGCCGAAAGTGCAGCCCATTGAAAATCTTGAGGCACGGTGCGTCGAAGTCGCTGAAGCAAGATTGAAAGCTGGAGTCCACGCTGCGTGTTGTAAAGAAGGTGGACCTCGTCGAGAACGACAGCGCGGACTGATTTAAGTGCCGGATCTTTTCGAGAAAGCAGAACGTCAAGCGACTCTGGCGTTGTTAAGAGAAGTTGACCGGGCTGCCCGGTGACGAGATCGTCTCGGTCTCCGTGCCGGACCGACACGTTGAGCCCCAGCGTGGCAAAGGGCGGTCGCGTGCGTTTTTTAATGTCATTGACCAACGCTTTGGTGGGGGCCACGTAAACAATGAAAGTTTCGCTCGTCTTGGCGGCATCGCGCCAAAAGCGGCTGACCAGCGGCGCTAACACGGCCTCGGTCTTGCCGGAGCCCGTGCCGGCCGCCATGACAAGGTTTTCGCCCCGAAGCAGGGCTTTGGCAGCCGCAAGTTGCAAATCCCGAATCTGGGCAAACCGGCCAAAGAACGCCGTCGCAACGCGACGATCAAGCTCCTCCTGGCTTTTCAAGTCTGGTCCTCCAGGAGTCGGTCAAGGAATTTTACGACTGAAGTAATGGTATGTCGTGAACGGTCTTGCACGGGAATACTTGACGAGCGCAAAACCAGTGCGTCAAGGTCTGAGGCTTTCATGACAACGTCTGGTTCCCAGCCGTAGGCGTCACCGTGAGTCTCCATGATTCGCTCGGCAAGGCTTTCAAGTTCGACTGTGCTGAGTGGGCTCATTTCAAACGCGGGCAAAGCGTCAAACTGTGCGTAGTCATAATCGAAGACTCCCTTAACGCACTTGCCAATAAGCTCGGCGGTCTCGAAGTGAACGGTGTAGGCCGCCTTCTGATTGATGCGGCCCCAAAGCTCCTGAAACTCCTTCTTCTCGAAGTTCTTGCTGAGGGGGTTGATTTTCGCCTTCCGGTCATCACCAATCTGAGGCATTTGGGCATCACTGAAGACGCTATCAATCAATTTGAAGACCTGGTCGGCATGAGGCTTCAGTTCGTCAGGCAGAAGTGCAAGCGAGCCGTCCTTCTTCGCATCGTGGTACGCGGTGGCGATGAAGCTGGCCTTCGAACAGAAGCGTTGCGGCGTTCGCCGAATCGTTCAACGCCGGTCTTGCTTCGACGAAGGTCGTAGGCATCCTTTGTGATTTGGCCGACACGAATCGCGGCAAGGTCCCTTGCACCGAAGCCGCAGCCGATTCCAAGCCATATCATCGTGCGGCCCCGCAAGTCGGCTCCGCGGAGCATTCTGACAAGTTGTTTCCGGGTGGGAAGAATTCGCTCGACCGGAGGCGTACCGTGAAGCACGTCACGTGAATCCCAATTCCAAGCAAGAAACTGTCCGCCATGTTCAGGCCGGCCGGCACGGTCGATGATTGACTTGACGAGTTGCAATCGCTTTGCGACTTGCGATGCGGAAAACCCCCGCTTCACGATGGAGCGGTTAAACGCTTCGATGTCCTCCATCGTGAGGTCGGCGAGCCGCATTCGACCGACCGCCCCGGTACCATGAAGCCCGTTCATGAATTCAAGGAAGTCACGGATCGCTTTCTTCCGGTCGCGAAAAACTGGTGCGGCGATACTTCCACGTCGACGCGGTTCATCACCCTCGCGTGAGCGTCCACGCTCGGCTTCGATAAAGCCGCTCGCGACCTCAAGCAAACTGCCGGAGAGAACCTGCGGCGGAAGCTTCACCCTTGGGGCACGCTTTGCCTGCGTCGGATGAGTTGAGTCTGCGTTGCCGCCAAGGTGCTCCAGGACCCAGCCGTGATACAGAATGCGGGCCTCTGGTTCCCGCTCCTTTTCTGTGATGTTGAATCGGTGTCGTGTTGGCAGCCCGGTCTTCTCGTCCCGGTAAGAAACATGCCAACCGATGTCACGAAGCGTCGTGAATCGGAGCTTTGGAATCCGCTTATTTCGGTGCTTTGCCACGCGGTTTGCCCGTGGTACGATTAACTCGGTTTGGGGCCTCAGCGGCTCCCGTCGGTGCCGAATTGTAGTGCAAGACTCCGACGAAATGTAGTGCAAAACCGCTCTGCGGGCGTAATTCAGTGGTAGAATGCCAGCTTCCCAAGCTGGACGTCGTGGGTTCGAATCCCATCGCCCGCTGTGATATAATCCCATAGCCGATCGCGACTTGCGAACCTGCCTGCGTTGGGCTGGGCGGCTCAGGAAGCTCGAAAACGAGGGTAATTTACCCCCGTCGTGCTTCAGGAGTTGGCCATGCCTGCACGCACGAAGACCCGGATCCCTGTTTACCGCCACCACAAACCGTCCGGCCTCGCGTCGGTTCGGCTTGACGGCCGTGATATCTATCTCGGCCGCCACGGCACCTCGGAGAGCCGGAGCGAATATCAGCGCGTCATCGCCGAGTGGCTTTCCAACCGCACGGCGGAGCCCGGCGCCGCGAAGAGTAAGACCGCCCCGTCGGAACGGATCGTGGACGAGTTGAGCGCAGCCTATCTCGACTTCGCCAAGACCTACTATGTGAAGAACAGCGCGCTTACCGGCGAGTACCGGAACATCGGCGATGCCATGCGCCCTCTCACGGCGCTGTACGGCCGCGCCCGTGTTTGTGAATTTGGTCCATCAGAACTCAAGGCCGTTCGGCAGGCGATGATCGACTCCAACCTGTGCCGGCGGACGATCAACAACCGCATCAACCGGATTCGTCGCGTGTTCAAATGGGGCGTCGAGAACGAGTTCGTCTCCGCCGAGATTCTCCACGCGCTCCAGGCGGTCGCACCGCTCAAGTTGGGGCGGTGCAACGTTCGGGAAGCCGAGCCGGTGAAGCCGGTACCTGAGCACCAGATCGAGCCGGTGCTGAAGCTCGTCGCGCCGCAGGTCGCTGCCATGATTCGGCTGCAGCTCCTGACCGGCATGCGGCCCGGCGAAGTGATGCAGATGCGGGCCTGCGACATCGACATAAGCGGGCCGATCTGGGTCTACCAAGCGATGGCCCACATCCACCGCGGTCGGCGCGCCGCGCGGCAGACACCGATGACACCCAGCCAGGCGGTGAGGAAGCGGAAGCGATTTCCCCGAAGGGCTCCCGGCGATTGTTACGACCGTCGAAGCTACGCGTGGGCAATTCGGCGTGCATGCGACGCGGCATTCCCGCCGGCCAAACACCTCAAGGAAAAGGATCATGCCGCGTGGTGCCGCGAGCACCGTTGGTCGCCCAATCAACTTCGACACAACGCCGCGACCGAATTACGAAAGCAGTTTGGCATCGAGGCTGCCCGCGTCGTACTCGGCCACTCGTCGGCGGATGTGACCGAAATCTACGCGGAACTCGACCTCGCGAAAGCGGCCGAGATCATGAGCCGAGTTGGATGAGTCCGAGGATGTTCAGCTTGGGAAGCACAACAAAGCGAGCTGCCGAAACCGGCAGAAGTCCTGTGCGTACAGTATCTTAGCCGAATCGGCGTGATTCGCAAATCGACGCATGTTGACGCATTTTGACGCCTGTTTTCGCCGAAAGACCGTAGCCAAGACCGTACGAAATCATCCATTTGTACCAATCGATCCGTTCGACCTACGCTCCTCCGATATCCAAACGTGAAGCAGCCCGAGCACGATAGCAACGGCGACGCTTCGGTTCTGCAGAAGTTGGCGACGATCTTCCGTGATGCCGACACGAGCGCCTTGATATCGCGCCGCAATGTGGAGGTCTGCTCGCAAAGCCCCGGGGCGGATTTGGCACACTCCTTCAAAGACGACCACGAAAAGCTCAATCACGGCCTCGTGATTCAAGATGCGCACTCCGCCTGCTCCAACAGGATCACGCCGAAACGCACGACTGGACACGCCAGCGCCGCTCACGCTCAATGATCGTGTTGATGATGAATGTCCGGGAAGTGCGCGTGTGTGTGACACGTCGGCGGGTGTACGTGCGGATGTGAATGCGGCCCGCGCGGGTCAATGCCGGGCAGATGTTCGTGTTGATGATGCTCGTCGTGCTCGTGCCAGTGCTCGTGCTCCAAGTATCCGTGCTCATGCTGGTGCTCGTGCCGCTCTGTCAGGTGCAGCCAGAGGCCGATTCCCATGAGTACGGCCGCCGCGAAGAATAGCAGTGTCGGGCGCTCACCGAGAGCGGCGATGGAGAGCGCCGCGCCGACGAACGGCGCGGTCGAGAAGTACGCACCGGTGCGGGCGGAACCGAGGTGCCGCAGACCGAGGATGAATAACACAAGACTGACGCCGTAGCTGGCCAGACCGAGCAGCATCGCAAGCGTCAGCGTGTTCCACACCGGCATCGACGCACCGAGCAGAAACGCGAGGATCGTGTTCGTAACGCCAGCGCCGAACCCTTTGATGGCGGCAATTTGGACCGGATCGGCCGCGGAGATCTTCCGCGTCAGGTTGTTGTCGAGCGCCCAGCACAGGCAGGCCCCCGCAATGGCTAGCGCGCCCCACGGCACGCCGATCTCGGGCGTACCGCCCCATGAAAGCGATACGCCGCCGGCCACGATCGCAGCCATGCCGAGCGCGATGCGTCGGTCGAAATTCTCACGGAATACGAACCACGCCAGCAGAGCTGTGAGGACGCCTTCCAGATTGAGCAGTAGTGCCGCGGCGGCAGCGGAGGTTTTCGCGAGTCCCCACATGAGCAGGACCGGCCCGGCCACGCCGCCCACCAGAACCACCCCCACGAGCCACGGTACGTCGCGACGCGCAAGGCGAGCCTCTTTTGTCTTGCCACCGCGGCGCGCCGACACAAAAGACCACAGCCCCAGTCCAGCGCCGGAACCCAGGTAGAGCAATCCCGCCAACAGTATTGCGGGAACGCTCCCAAGCAGCGCCTTGGCGGCGGGCGTACTCGCGCCAAACAGCACAGCGGCGGTGATGGCGTAAACCACGCCGCGCTTCCCGTGTGTTGTTCGAACGTCGCTCAAGGTCCGGGCCTCGTGTCCGCTATTTCTTGAGGTCGAAGGATACCAGCGATTTCTTGCCGTCCTTGTGCTCGATTTCGACCCAGAGCTTGCTGTCGGCAGGAAGCGGGTCGGGGATCTCGCCGTGTGTGTGCCAGTGGCCGTTCTCGTCCTCGGCCTTCGCCTTGAGGGAACCCTTCGCGCTCTCAACGCCGATCCAGAAGCGAACTCCCGCGGCATTGCCCAGGCCGCCGTCGATCCAGATATCGACTGGTGAGTCGCCGCCAGGCTTGATCTCGCCCTGGTCACGCGAGGTCCGCACCATCATCCCGTCGATTGTCGTTTCACCCAGTTCGATCACATCGCCGCCGTGCCCAGGTCCTCCCCTTGGCCTCACTGACGGCCTCCTTTTTCGGTTCTGCGGCGTCTTTCTTCGCTGCGGCGCCGGCCGCTGGCATTGTGCCCGAGCTTGGCTCACTCGGCTCCTTCTTGCAACCGGCCAGCAGGAGAGCACTCGATGCGATCAGGCAAAACATGATTCGTGGCATGGTTCAGGTTCCTTTCGGTGATGGATTCTCGCGGCGTCCAAACAGTCCAGCCAGTCGGCTTAGGACGCCGCGCGACGCGGCCGACTCAGGCATACGATTGCGGTCGAAGACCAGCGAGTAGCCCGCAGGCACTACGACCAGATTCAGAAAAGTCGATGTAATCAATCCGCCCAGTACAACAACTGCGAGTGGTGCGAGCAACTCGCTGCCAGGCTCACCTGCGGCCAGTGCCAAAGGAAGCAAGCCCAATGCGGCGGAAAGAGCGGTCATCAGAATTGGAACGAGCCGTTCTATCGAGCCACGTACAATTGCCTCACCGATCGGCGCGTGTTCGACCTGCATTACGTGCTGGTAGTGGTTGACCAGCAGAATGCCGTTGCGGACGGCGATGCCGAACAGCGTGATGAAGCCGACCATGCTGGCGATCGAAAGCACAGGCGCCTGATAGAGCTTGTCACCAAGACCGAACAGCGCCAGCGTATTGCCCCACACGGACCCGGATTCGGTCAGGTAGATAGCCGCGATGCCACCGATGATCCCGAGCGGCAGATTGACGAGCACGAGAATCGCCGCCCGCATCGAGCCCGTGGAGAGCTGCAGCAGCATGAGCATGACGACGATCACGCCCGCCCCCGCCAGTAGAATCGTGCGACTGGCGGACTGTTGCGCTTCGAACTGGCCGCCGAAGTGAACCGTGCGGCCGGCGTCAGACCCACCGCCGCGAGATCCTGGTGTTTGTACTGAATGGGCATCGACGTGATCAATACTTCGCGGTTGGCAGTTACGTCCCTCGCACCGGGCAGCGACTTCAATTCCGACTCGATCTGCTTGGCGAGCGAGCGCAGCGTCGGCAAGTCTTCGCCGAAAACGTTGATCGCGATGGCCGCCGGCGTACCAGACAGAATGTGTGACAGGCGATGCTCGATGGGTTGGCCGACCTGAACCGTGACGCCCGGAACTGCGCCGGCGAATTGGGCAATCTGTTGCCGCACTGCGGCCTTGTCCGCTCCGGGCTTGAGCGTCACGTCCAGTTCGCTGCTGCTGACCGGTTCGGCATGTTCATCGCGCTCGGCGCGCCCCGTGCGGCGTGTGACGCTCCGGACGCCCTCAATCTGTGCCAGTCGCGTCTCGACGCTGTTGGCTACGCGATTGCTCTCTTGCAGTGAGGTACCCGGTGGCGCCATGAGGAAGACGGTGAATGAACCCTCATTGAATTCGGGCAGAAAGGAAGTTCCAAACGTGTTGCCGAGCAGAAGCGAACCAACGGTCACAACGAGCGCCCCAGATAGAACCCATCCTCGATGGCGTATCGCGGTTCGCAGCGACGGCTCGTACCGGGCCTTGAGCCAGCGAACCAGCCAGCCGTCGCGTTCGTGGGGCGTTTCCAGCGACCTCCCCCTTGACGAGTTTGCCGCGGAGCAAAAGCTTGCACAGCGCCGGGGTGACCGTGAGCGCCACGACGAGCGATGCGAGAATCGAAATGATGTAGGTCATACCCAGCGGGCGAAAGAAACGGCCCTCCAGTCCCTCCAGAAAGAGCAACGGCACGAACACGATCACGATGATGATGGTCGCAAACACCATCGCCGGCCGAATCTCGTTGCTGGCGTTAAAGATAACTTCGATCAGACCCTTTTGTTTACCCTGCGGCTGTCCGGCGTTTTCCTTGAGCCGCCTGAAGACGTTTTCCACGTCGATGATTGCGTCATCCACCAGCACACCGATGGCGACCGCCAGTCCGCCGAGCGTCATGACGTTCAACGTCAAGCCGAAGTACCACAGAGCAAGCAGCGCTGCGGCCAGCGAAAGCGGCAAAGCTGTCAGTGTGATGATCGTCGTCCGCACGTTGAGCAGGAATAGAATGAGTATGACCGCAACGATGATGGTCGCATCGCGCAGCACGTGCAGTACATTGTTCACCGACCGGTCGATGAAGTCAGACTGGCGAAACACCTGCCGATTGATCTGCATGCCTTTAGGGACTGACTTTTCGACCTGATCGAGCATTGCGTCAATCTGCTTCGTCAGGAGCAGCGTGTTCGTGCCGGGCGATTTCTGGATCGTCAGGACCACGGCCGGATTGCCCTGGTTCGCGGCCGTTCCACGCTTGGGCGCGGCACCAAGCGTGACATCGGCGACTTCGCCGATCAGCACCGGCGTGCCGTCTTTGTACGCAACCAGCGTCGCTGCGATGTCATCGACGCTCCTGACGCGTGCGGACTGTCGCAGCGGCAGCTCCTGCCGATCGACGTTCGGCAGGTAGCCCGCGCTGGCGGTGCTGTGCGCGCCGCGCGCCGCTTCGACGACATCGTGGACGGTGAGTCCGAACAGCGCCAACCGGTCCTGCTTTACGTTGATTTGATACTCAGGCAGTTCGCCGCCGATCGCCGAAACCTGCGACACACCCGGCACAGCTAGAAGGCGATTTCGTAGATCGAACTCTGCGTACGCACGCAGGTCCAGGTCGCTCACGCTGCCATCCGGCGACGAAACGGCCAGCAGCATAATCTCACCCGTGATCGACGAAATTGGCGTGATTTCGGCGTGCGCGTTGCTGGGCAAGGATTCGCGCACCGCCGCCAAACGCTCGGTGACGAGCTGCCGGGCGCGGTAAATGTCCGAACTCCAATCGAATTCGACCCAGACGAGCGAAAGCGAGATTGCGCTGGCGCTGCGAACCCGCCGCACACCCGGCAATCCGTTGACCGATGTCTCTACCGGAAACGTGACGTACTGCTCGACCTCGTCTGCAGCCAGTCCACCAGCCTCGGTAAGGATCACGACTGTCGGCGCGTTCAGTTCGGGGAATACGTCCACCGGCATCTTCGGAAGCTGCCAGCCAGCCCAAACGATCAACAAGGCGCCGGCGAGCAGCACAAGCGATGACTGTTTCAAGGAGAAAGCAATTAGATGTTTCAGCATGCGAGGATCCTGTGCGGGCAGACGCGTCGCCCAATTAGTTGTCGCCTTCGTGGAACGTGCCGTCCGCGTGGAAATGGCCGCCCTTTTGGACCGAGCCTGACGTGGCCACCATGAGTTGGTAGACGCCGTCGAGGACGACTTCGTCGCCTTCCATCAGTCCGCTTTTGACGACGACCCAGCGACCGTCGTTGTCGCCCAAGTCGGCGTCGCCGATTCGAATCACCTTGTCGGGGTTCTTCGGATCACGCCGGAACAGGATCTTGCTGAGACCGTCCTGAATCACGGCGGACAGCGGTATTGCCAGCTCCGGCGACCCACCGGCTACAATAACTTCCATGTGCGCCGAGACACCCGGTCGCGCCCAGTCGCTAAGTCGCGAAGGAATGAGATAGAGATCCACGGTGCGTTGATCGGTGTCGGCGCTGATACCGAGCGTCAACGTGCCTCCATCGTGTCCTGTAGCTCGATTGAATCCGCCTTCGGAGGCGCCACGCGCGCTGTAAGACCATCTCGCAGGCGACCGAGATCGCTTTGCATCGCGTGGGCATGGAATCGAACCTGATCCGGTTGCACGGTCGTCAGGACGAGATCCGTCTCGGCGGCCCAACCGCCGTTGGTGACGTGGATCGCCTCGACGAAACCGGGCGCGCCGGCAACGATCTCGACGTGTTCGCGCGTCCGCCAGAGCGGCGGCGAATCCGGTGCCGGCCCGGTAGGCGCTGGAGCTTGGCCTTGTCGATTCCCAGTACCGTTGAGGCGCTGTCCAACAACAAGTCGAATCGCACGCGCGCCGCTTCCAGTTGCGATGTCACCTCTACCCCCCGAACGGCCAGTTCTGTTTCCTTCTCCAAAACCTCTGCGAGATCGGCACGTGCCTGGGCCAGTGTTGTTTGCACCGGACCAAGCTCCTCGGCGCTGACGCTGCCGGCAGAATGTCCTTTCTCCAGGCGTTCCGCGCGGGCCGTCAACAAAGCTACCGTATTTTCTATCGCCGCATGATGCCGTTCATGGGCCTGGCGCATCGGCTCGATCATTTCGACCCGTTTCGTGCCCTCACGAATCTGCGCCTCAGCTTCGGCGAGTTTCAGTTGCAGGTCGCGCCACGGCGGCGAGTCGAGCAGAAAGAGCAGCGTGCCCACTTCGACGGGCTGAAATTGCTTGACCCGCATTTCGACCTGCCCGCCCAGCATTGTGCGATACTCACGGCGACCGTCCGGAAGCAGCTCGAATCGGCCGGGCACGCGAATCGTCTGTGCGACCGGTCGCACTTCCGCCTTGGCAAACGTGATGCCCAGATTGCGACGCACGGTGTCGGGCACTTCGACGCGATTCGTGATCGGCGCCGCTGTCTGTCTGCCCGCGCCCGCCGCCTGGGAGGCGTCCGCAGGCGGAGCCGGATCCTGCCGACAACCGCCGGCGAATACGGCCACACCGATGCTGAACACGATGATTACGCCATGAGTCATTATTCATCCTCCTCGTGCTGCGAGTCCGCGTCGCTATTAAGGGAACCGGCAGGGGCGCTCGCCGCTGATTCGAGCAGCCTCTGAAAAGGTCGGCCCGCGACTCGTTCAAGTTCGACGATGGCCAGGGCATGATTCATCAGTGTTTCGACGTACCCCGCGCGAGCTTCGAGTAGTAACCGCTGGGCCTCTTGAACCGAGAGCAGCGTCGCCCGACCTGCCGTGTACGCCCCCTGCGCGAGCGACAAACCGGTCTCCCGCAGCGGCAAGACCTTCTCTTTGTAGAACCGGGCATTTTCCGCCGCTGTCGTCGCGCGCTCAAACCCGACGTACGCTTCCTGCGTTAGCTCGCGCTCTAGCGCATCCAGCACCTTCAGCGCTTGCTGGTGGACGTATTCGGCCTTGGCGATCTGTGCCCGGTTCTGATCGAACAGCGGCAGTTCGACCCCCCCAGCTCCGGTCCGATGACCCAATCGGTGGAGACCGGTTCGCGCGGCTGCAACGACGGCGGCGTGAGTTGTCCGGCCTGCGCCGAGGAATACGCCGTCTCAGCCAGCCAGTTACGATCGCCGCGGCTGTTCCGGGCGCTTCGCTCTGCGGATATGCCAAGCTCGAGCGATCGCAGAAACCGAGACTTTTCGAGTTCAGCTCGCGCGAGCGCCGCGTCCGCAGCCATTTTCGTGGCTTGCACATCCAATCGATCCACCATCGCGGCAGCGATAACTTGCAAAGGCGTCAGCGTCCAATTCTCCGGTTCCACCAGCGAATCCGAAAGCACCAAATCTCCGGGCGGTGCTTTGATTCCCCAGATGAGTTGCGAGCGCGGCGGACGCTTCGACTGTCGCAAGAGCCGCGTTGCGGAGCCATAACTCGGTGCCCATGAGTTGTGATTCTGCGAGATTCACGTCCACGTCGCTGCCTGCACCCGCTTCGCGGCGCGAGATCACCAGTTGATGCAGCGTCTGGGCAAGTTCCAAGTTCTCCCGCGCAAGTTCACCGTCGCGATGTGCTCGAACGGCGCGCCAATATGCCGTGCGGGCATCGAGTGCGATTACACTGGCCTCGCGCGCGACTTCAAGAACAGTTCGATCCAGGTCGCGCTCGGCCGCCTGCTTGCGATACGAAATCTGCCACAACTCAGCGATGTTCTGGGCCAGTCCGGCCTGGAGGTTGGTCAGCCCGCCGCCATCCGGCCAACGCAACGAAACGGCCAGAGTCGGATTGGTGAACAGGCCGGATTGCACGACCTCGGCCCGGCTGATTCCGAGCTTGAATAGTGCTGCCTGCAACCTTGGGTTGTTCAGCAGTGCGACCTGAACGGCCTCTTCCGCGCTCAGCCCTCCGTCGAGGAGTTCGGTGACGCGACGATTAATGTCTCGTCCGTCATCGGGACGGTAAAGCGTGTCAATTCCGACAGCTCGATCAACGGCGCGCGCGGCACGGTCGAAATCCGCGCGCGGATTGACCGTCGCACAGCCGGTGAGCGCGACCAGTATCATTGCGGTCGCATAAATCAGATTTGCTTTCATTCGCTCTGGTTCCATCGCCCGGACGCGAGCGCCTCCCGTCGATTGGAGGCGTGCGGCATCCGCGCAGACTGCGTCAAACTTGCATACAACGCAGAGGCGCAAGCACATCAACCCGCACGGACTCTCGCGCGGCGTCGAAATGCAGCGATGGAATCAGATCAAATCCGAAGCGGCAGGATGTGGCCGGGCGAAGGCCCAGGCGGCCCGCGAAAATGGAGGGTTCAGTCAAAAATGCAATGCTGGGAAGGCACCAATCCTCGATTGAAACGGTGAATGGCGCGGTATCGATGGTCCTTAGAGTCGAGTGATTGGAATTGTCGTGCGAAAGCCGAATCGCGTGGTCGACCGAACGATGCGATGTTGGCACCGGGTCACCGTCGGAATCATGCTGATGGTGCGGCGTATTCCCGTCGCCGTGCGAGTGGCCCGAGGTTGCGTCAGCGTGCTCCATAGCGTGTTCGGCGAGGCGCGCATCATTGATGACCGGGGAACCGGCCAGCAAACCGCATCCGACGAGGACAATCAGGCGCGACACCATAGCACAATTGTCAGGGAAGCTGAGGCGGTTGTCAAGCATCTCCCCTCGCTTTGAGCCCGTCCCACAAATATCTTGTAAGGGGCCGGATACTACCCAACCGTGGCCCTGAGTAGCGCTTCCGAGTCTCTGTAAACGCCCGTGGAAAAAGGTATGGTGATGACTCCGATCGATCAATTTTTCGGCCCGTTCCGACGACAGGCAGAAAGGATTCATCACCATGGAGCGGATGGTACAAAAGCCGTAGTCCGAATTCGCCAATCGGTGGCTTGGCGACATGGAGCAACTGCGCCGATGTGATTGTGCCATCGTAGGGCGATTCCGGGACTATCAGCATGTCAGCCTCACTTGGGTGACGGCTTCGTCCAACAACGCCGAGCTTTCCCTGTTGCAACGCGAGGCGCAAGCGATTGGATCCATCTGTCCGGGCTAATTCCGAAAATGAGTGCATGGGTTTGATGGCACTTGACCGCAGTTTGCGCTGGAAAACCGCTACGGTTCCACTGTCCAGGGTTTGTTCGGACCAAGTGTGCATCGGCCCTATTGCGAAAGCGCGCTGCTGAGCAGCCCGAAAAAGAAGTTCAGTAGCTGAGCGAAAAAGATCGTAAAGAGGTCGAAGAATTGCATGGTTTTCTCCTTGGAGCAGTTTCAAGATCAAAGCAACTGCAAGACGAGCATCAGGCCGGCCATTACGGCCATGCCGAGGTCCTCGACTAGCGTCACGGTAGTCATGGGAAGGTTAAGAACCGTTCCCAGGCACGCACACCGGATTCGTTGCCTCTTGGTCAGCGCTCGACCCACCCCGACGGCGCCAATCAGCATGAGGACGAGCGTGGCCACATTAATGACGGTCGGCACCACGCGAAGCAGATAGGCTGCGCCGAGCGTTAACTCCACAAACGGATACGCCCACGCCCAGCGCGGCGTCGCAATCGCGATCAAGTCGTAAGTGCGGTAGGTCTCAACGAAACCACGAAGGTCCAGCAGCTTGAAGAACCCAAATACGATGAAGAAACCCGCCATGAAGTTGCTCATCATGTCCTGCATATCGAACCGACCGGCCCGAATTCCGACGAGCAGTGTCACTCCTGCAATGAAGCCAACGATCAACACCAGCGGAAAGAGGCTCTCCTTCTGTGCATCGCTAGTTGTGTCGGCGGCGCCGTTCCCCTCCTCCGCTTGACCAAGCCGAAAGAGATCGTAGTCACCGGCGGTACGAACGGCAGAGCGCAACGCATCTTCATCAATCGGCGTTTCCAGCATTACCGTTGCTCGCGGTGGAGACAGTGTGACCTCCGCACTTGCAACGCCTGAGATAGCCTCAAGCGCGGTGCGAATCTTCGTGGCACAGGCTTGGCAGTGCATTCCGGTGATCCTAAACTGCGTCTTCTCCATATTTCGTGTATCTCCAGCTCTTGGCCGCGTTCAATCGACCAGCTGATATGAACTTGCATGAACGCCAAATCGCAGATCCTAGCTCGGAGGCGTAGCCGTCGATGGAGTGCCAGGATGATCGTTCTCAATGGTGTTCGACGTTGGCCAAACGGCCTTGCCTTCGCTCCTCATGTCACCAAAGCGCTTGTAAACGAAATAGATCGCCGGAAACACCAACAACTCGCCGAAAAAGCTCGTTGCTAGTCCGCCGATCATGGGGGCCGCAAGCCGCCTCATCGTATCTGCACCCGTGCCCTCGGCCCACATGAGTGGAACCAGACCCATGAATGTCGTTGCCACCGTCATGGTCTTGGGACGAATTCGCATGACGGCGCCCTCGTGGATTGCTTCCCATAGGTCGCGCAAATGGCGCATCCGTCCCTGTGACTTGAATGAGTCATAGACGTTATCGAGATAGAGCAGCATGACAAGATTTGTCTCGGCGTCTAAACCAGCTAGCGCGATCAAGCCGACCACGATGGCCAACGACATGTCGTAGTCCAAGAAATAGAGAAACCAGAACGCGCCCGCCAGCGTATAGGTAAAGGTGACCAGTGTAAGAATGGTCCGGAACCAGGATCGTGTCCCAACATACAGCAGGAAAATAATCGCGCCGAGTGCGGCAGGCACGGCGACTGCCAATCGACGATTGGCTGACTGGATGTACTCGTATTGGCCAGACCAAACAATATTGTATCCAGCCGGCAAGGGCACGGTGTCACGTACGAGAGCCTTGGCGCGATCGATCCACCCGACGATGTCGGATGTCGTCAGGTCCACGTAGATCCACGCGGTCTTTCGTGCATTCTCGCTCTTGATCATTGGCGGGCCGGGGACGATCTCCACGTCGGCGACTTGAGCAATGGGAACCTGAGCACCCGAGGGCGTGGAGACGAGCGCCCGCCTTAGCGCGGGAAGATTGTCGCGAAGTTCACGCTTATACCGCAGGTTAATCGGATACCGCTCCAGCCCTTCGACCGTCCAAGTGACGTTCATTCCGCCCATTGCAGAAAGAATCACATCCTGGACATCGGCCACGGTCAGGCCGTATCGAGCAATCTCGTCGCGGTCGATGTTGAAGTCTGCGTATAGGCCCCCGACGGTCTTCTCTGGGTAGGCGCTTAAGGTATTCGGCAGGGTCCGAACCTCGGCCGCGATGCGTTCAGCCAGATCGGAGAGCACGTCGAGATCGTCACCCATGATTTTGATGCCTACAGGCGTCTTGATGCCCGTTGACAACATATCGATTCTCGTCTTGATTGGCATCGTCCAGGCGTTGGTTAAACCGGGGAATGCCACCGCCTCGTTGAGTCCCGGGACGTGTTCTTCACCATCGCCGTATCCGTAACATAACTCATCGATTGTGATTGGCCGTTCTTCCGGCCAGAAGGTCGAAAGACCGCTCCAGTCTTTGGTCCAGGCTGGCAGGAATCCAAACCAGCGGTCAAATCGTCGTTTCCGCCACTTTTCACGGTCGGGCTCCAGCATAATGGTCGTCTCGATCATGCTTAATGGCGCGGGATCGGTGGCCGTCTCAGCTCGACCGATCTTGCCAAACACGTGATGCACCTCGGGAAAACTTGCGATGATGGCGTCCGTCTGCTGGAGCAACTCTCGCGCCTTGGTAATGCTGATGGCCGGATCTGTCGTCGGCATGTACAGCAGATCGCCCTCATCAAGTGGCGGCATAAACTCACGACCCAAGCCAGGGAAGGTAGCATCGAGACGCGGAAACCATTTCGCCAACGTGGATCCCACGAGCGGTACCCGACTTGTCCCCATCAGGGGAAAGAGGCCGCTGAACGCGAACAGGATCGCCATCAGAATCAACTTCTTGCGATGTTGCATGGCGAACCCGAAGAACGGGTTGTAAAGCCATTGTAAGACCTTACTGATGGGGTTGACGCGTTCGTGGAAAATCTTCTGCGGCACAAGAAGCATTCCCGCAAGAATGATCCACGCAAGCATGATCCAATGCCGATACCGGTCGTACGCACCAAGCGGCGCAATCCAAATCAGGGCAGCCGGCATAAACATCACGCCCAGCGTAATGGAGAGGTTCCTCCGCCATCCCCACTCTTTCGGCAATACACGGGACGTAATCAGCGACAGCATCAGCACCGGGATAATAGTGATCGCGAGCACCGATGCAGCTGCCATAGCGAATGTTTTTGTGAACGCAAGCGGCTTGAACAGGCGTCCACTTTGCTCGCCTAAGACGAAAATTGGTAAGAAGCTCACGGTGATAATCAGCAGTGAGAAGAATAGAGTGGGCCCAACTTCCCGAGCGGCCTCAATAATGAGCTCAGCGCGAGGGCGATGTATCGGTGTGCGCCCAGCCGCCAGTTCCTCCTTGATTCGATCCTCTTCACGGTCCAGATGCTTGTGCGAGTTCTCGACCATTACAATGGAGCTGTCTACCATGACACCGATGGAGAGTGCGATGCCCCCCAGGCTCATGATGTTTGCATTGATGCCCATCCAGTGCATGATGATTAATGCGCATAAGACGCCGGTCGGGAGGACGAAGATAGCAACCAGCTCACTTCGCGCGTGCAGCAGGAAAAGGATGCAGACAAGCCCGACGACGATCATTTCCTTGATCAGCGTATGAGTCAGCGTCTCCACCGCGCGCTCGATCAGGCCGGACCGGTCGTATTCCGTCACCACGTCCACGCCCGGCGGAAGTCCTTGTTTCAATTCGTCGATCTTGTGCTTAACATTGCGGATCACCTGAAGCGCGTTCTCGCCAAATCGCATCACGACGATGCCGCCAACGACTTCTCCCTCACCCGCGGACTCAGCCAGGCCACGCCGCATTTCGGGCCCAAGCCTCACTTCGGCAATATCCCTGAGATAAACTGGCGTTCCGCTTTCGGTTGCGCGTATGACGACCCGCTCCAGATCATGGATGCCTTGCTGAGCCCGGACTCGATCGATCGGAATGCCGGCTTCCCGCGCCTCCTTCACCTGGGCCGGAGTCAACGAGGCGATATATCCCCGGCCGCGGACCATGTATTCCGTCTCTGACATCTCCAAGACGCGGCCACCCACGTCATTATTCGAGCGCTGGATGGCCATTTTCACCTGATTGAGCGGGATGTTGTAGGCCAGCAACCGGTCCGGATCGACCACGACCTGGTATTGCCGAACAAACCCGCCAACGGCTGCAACCTCGGAAACGCCATCGAGCGCCGTCAATTCATACCGGAGGTACCAGTCCTGAAGGCTGCGCAGTTCGGAAAGGTCAAACTCCGCCAATCTCAGATCGGTATCACCATCCCACGGACATTTGCCCCCGTGCTCAAACATTCGGACTCGTTCAAGCCGATCGCGAATCTCCTCGGGGGCATCCTCACGGGTTGCATACCATTGACCCGGTTGTTCCGGGTTCTGGTACATTCCGTTGGGATGTTTGGGGCAGTAGTAGCCGTTGCGAAGCGAGTACTCGTAGACCCATCCGACGCCGGTCGCGTCAGGACCGAGTTGCGGCGTCACACCTTTCGGTATCCGGCCGGCGACGTAGTTCAGATACTCCAGGACGCGCGACCGCGCCCAGTAGATGTCGGTTCCATCCTCGAAGATGATGTAGACGAACGAGTACCCGAACATCGAATATCCGCGGACGACCTTAGCATACGGAACTGCCAGCATCGCCGTGGTCAACGGATAGGTGACCTGGTCCTCAACGACCTGTGGTGCCTGACCTGGGTACTCGGTGAAGACGATGACCTGGACGTCGGACAAATCCGGGATCGCGTCGACACGGATATTGAAGACCGTCCAGATTCCGCCTGCGACGACGAACGACGTGAGGATGAGTGTCAGGAACCGATTGCGGCAACAGAATTCGATGATTCTTGCGATCATGGTGCTGGGTGTCCCCTACTTTGTTTCCAAGAGGTTGCCGCAATCGAGCATCTTGAAGCCGTAATAGGGGTTGGCTTTCTTCTCAGTTGTCTGAATCCAATCGGCCTTGGCCATCGGGCAACGGTAGATGAAAAGCTTGGGCCACCGATTCGAGTCGGGACGCTGGTGCGATATCACTGTTCGCATTGCGGCGCTCAGTTGTGCAAACTGCGTGCGATCACTGGATAGGTCGGCGCCTCGCACCTTCAACGCCGCCGCATGAACGGCATTGACGCTGGCGAGCAGCTCTTTCTCGCCCGGTGGGGCTTCCCTTTGGAGCGCATCCCGCAATTTCTCACTCGCGTCCACGAGGCCGAGCGCGTGAAGAGCAACTTCCGCCGTGCTGTCGCGGGCAAATCGCTCCTGAAGTGCCAAGTAGTGCTCCATGAGGTAATCCACCTGCTGTGCGACGGACGCGCCCCCATCCTCCAGACCGACAATTCGGTTTTTGGGCAGAAGCTGCATCGCGCAGATAGGACAATTGCCCGGCTCGTCGCTTGTGGCGCGATCCGGATGCATCGGGCACACAAATTGTCCCTTCGCCGGCGTGACTTTCACGAGTCTTTCGGCCCATTCCACTTGTTCAATGGGTTTGAGTTTCATGCCGCAAGTCGGGCAACGACCTTCGTCGTGAGAGAACTGCCAGCATTCATGCATGGGGCAGACGAAACGGGCATCGGACGGGATGGATCGGCCGACATCCGCGGACACTGCCGACGGTGTTGCATCGGAAGGTAGTTCGCCGGACGGGCTACTCTTGGCCATCGCCTCGCCGAGCCATGGGCCGCGGAGAGCAGCCATCAGCTCTCCGCACTTGGGGCAATCCACTTGCCGGTCACTCGTCTGCGCGGAGTGTTTTGGATTGCGGCAGGCATACAGCGCCTGGAACGGTTCCAGCTTGCTGCCGCAGACCGGGCAATCTCCGGGCGACTCTGAGAAGACATGCGGGTGCCTCGGACATGTATATGCAACATCCCCGCCACCCGCCGCAAGCTGAGCACGGGCCCATTCAAGCTCGTCTATCGGTTTGAGCTTCATTCCGCACAAGGGACACTCGCCCGGTTCAGCGGAGAAGTAGGCTCCGCGATTCGCCGGGTCCGTTTCATCGGGATGCCGGTCCATCGGGCATGCGTAATTCGCATCAGCTGGAACAACCGAGAGCTCGGAGGCACTGGGCATGCTAGATCCTTCGTCATGCGAATGGGCAGCCATGTCTGTCGGCGCGGTTGTCGCAGACGTTTGAGTATGACCGCCATGGGGCTCCGTCAGGGACATTTCATGCGCCGCAAGTTTCTTCGGCGTTGCCTTGCTCGGTTCCATCATCTTTGCGACGGCTTCTTTGAGCTTGCTTTCCGAATCCAACAGGAATTGCCCCGACGTGACCACGACATCTCCGGGCTCAAGGCCGAGCAGTACCTCGACGGCGCCACCTTCGCCTTCGACGCCGACCTGAATGTCGCGCGGCTGATACTTACCCTTGCCGCGATCAACGAACGCCACCTTTCGCATGCCGGAGTCGATGAATCCTTCTCGGGGGACCAACACGGCATCGTCCTTGAGCAACCCTTCAAGGACCACGTTGGCATACATATCAGGCTTGAGCTCAAGAGTGGGATTCGGGAATTCGAGTCGAACCTTGATGACGCGCGTCTGCTTCTGCAAATAAGGGTAGATGTAGGTAACTTCGCCTCGAAAGGCCTTGTGGGGGATGTACGGGAGCGTCATGGTCGCGGCTTGGCCGACGTGGACCCACGGAAGCTGATACTCGTAGATGTCCACATAGACCCAGACGCGGGACAGGTCGGCAATGGTGAAGAGCCTCATGCCCGGCATGATGCGCATGCCTTCGAGAGCCATCTTGTCCGCTACGATGCCATCCGCAGGAGAGTGGATTTGCACCGTCTTTACTGGTGTCAGAACCTCGCTCAGGCGCTCGATTTGTTGTGACGGGACATCGAAGTACTCCAGCTTGAGCCGCGCCGCATCAACCATTCGCCGTGCGTCTTCGACCGCATCATGGAACGTGCTCCGCTCTAACGTAGGCAGCTTGCGAATCGCCGAAATGTACTCCACTTGTGCCGAGTAGATATCGGGCGAGTACACATCAAAGAGCGGATCGCCCTCCCGTACATTTTGTCCGGTTTCGTTGACGTAGAGCTTCTCAATCCACCCTTCGAATTTCGTGTCAACGAAGACGAGCTTCTGCTCGTCGTAGTCGATCCGTCCGACGGTGCGAACGGTCTTCACCAAAGGCCCCCGGCGAACTCGCGTCGTGCGGACACCCATGTTCTGAATCGTGACTGGATCAATGCGGATGATGGACCCGCCGACCGTCTCACCCTCGTCGGAGTAGACCGGCACAAGGTCCATGCCCATGGGACTCTTGCCCGGCCTATCAGGAGACGTAGCTCGGGTCCATCGGCGCCCGCCAGTAGAGGATCTTGCGTTCCTGCGGACCAGATGGCTCGCCCTCCTCTTCGGCGCCGTCCTGCTTCATGGGCGTCAGTTTCATGTTGCAGATCGGGCAGATCCCCGGTTCACGCTGCAACACTTGGGGATGCATGCCGCAGGTGTACCAGACGTCGTCCGCGGCGGATGCGGTGGCATCCGCTTGGGCTACCGAGGACTCCGTTTGATGCTTGGCGAAGTACCACCACCCGCCCGCCGCGCCGATGGCCAGCACAACAAGCATCGTTCCGAAGACGCGCACCCATCCACCGAATCCGCTCACAATGACTCTTCGCAAGGTCCTATCCTCCCTCCCCGTTTGATCGGGGCGTGTTGGCACCCTGCGTTTCGATGACGCTGACGCCGACGGCCTGCTCCAAGTCAGCTACGCTTCGCTCCAGATCCCCAAGGGTTCTGTAGTATTGCAATCTGAAGAACAGCCATTTCTGCCAGTTGTCGATCACGAACTGGAAGTCCGACGTTCCGGTGATGTATCCCTCACGCGTTACCTGATAGGCCTGCTCGGCCTGCGGGATGATG
Organism: Planctomycetota bacterium; assembly: GCA_016712275.1. Taxonomy (GTDB): domain Bacteria; phylum Planctomycetota; class Phycisphaerae; order UBA1845; family UTPLA1; genus JADJRI01. The sequence continues at coordinate 32,064 of JADJRI010000021.1, read as the reverse complement.
GCCGTTGCAAAGAGATCGGCGATGTCTCGTTGCGAATCAATCCGCGCCAGGGCGTCCTCTACCTGGTATGTGATCCGGTTCTTGGCGGAGCGTAATTGCCGTCGTGATGCGGAAAGCCGCTCGCGAGCCTCGCGAATCCCGCCTTCAATTCGCTCGAACCAGATGGGCACGTTGAAGCCGAACGTGATCGCCCAGTTATCCGAACCATTTTCGCTCATCTGCGAGACGCGCGGGCGCATCCCTGTTTGCGGGTTGACGGGCGGTCGGAACGCTCCACGAGGGTCCATCTGTATCCACTCGAAGCCGACTGTAAAATCCGGCCAATACTCAAGTTTGGCGAGTCGAAGACTTTGCTCATCACGCTCGATCTGACGCTCAAATCGCTGAAGCTCTGGGTTCCTCTCGTACGCTCGTGAAAGCAACTCATCCAATCGCGGATTCAAGCGTCTAATGTCATATTCCGACAACGGCGGGACTTCGGTGGACGGCGAACGATCAAGAATCGAATTGATCAGCGCCACAGTCGTCACCCGTCGCTGTGCGAGTTCAACGAGTTGACTCTCCAGGTTCGACAGCTCCACCTGTGCTCGAAGCACGTCCTCCTGCTGACGGCGGCCGGCAACCAACTGTCCCCGGGCGACTTCAATCAAGTCGCGCATGAGTGCTTGGTTTTCCTTGGTAATCAGCACGGCCTGATCGATGGCAAAAAGCTGAAAGTATGCGCGTTTCACATCTCCAATCACGCGCAGCCGCGTTTGCTCAAGCGTCTCGATCGCCATCCGTGTTTCCGCCAAAACCACTCGGCCACGCCGGTCTAATTTCTCGGGCACTGGTAACTTCTGCTGCACGCCCAATATGAAATAGTTGTCACCCTCGGCCGTTCGGACCGGTTCAGGTAAGGTCCTTGTCAACAGCATCGGATCCATAAGGGAAGTGGCTTGCGGGATCCGACTCGCAACACTCCGGGCGGTATCGATTGAAGCGAGGATGTCCGGATTTCGCTCCAGCGCCGCTTCGATCAAGCTCGCCAGCGTGCCATCCTCGATGACAGGCTGGGGAGTGCGAGTTGCCGGGCCAGTCGTTGTTCGCCCAGCGGCCTTCGGCACGCCGGCGTATTGCGAAACGGCAGACGCATGACGGCGTTCATAATTGGCGAGTGCCTCGCCGACCTCGCGATGTCCCTGTTGGTTCAACGCGCAACCTGCCGGCGCGGCAAGCAGGAATACCGACGCCGTGATTCCAGCGGCAATTGGACGTTGGCCTGACCGCACGCTTGGACGCCATCGACTTGATTGGATGTGCCTCATTCTCATGGCAGGGCAGAGTCTCCAGGGATCCCGTTGTCGTTTCCAGGTCGACGACTCAACCCGCGGGTTGCGAATCGGCAACCATGGAGCGTCGTTGGGCTTCGACGGCATCCTGAAAGGCCGACGGCTCGGCATTGTATCGATCGATGCAGTGCTTACAGCAGAAGTAAATCGGACCCACCGAAGTTAGGACGGATATCTCGCGCTTGATCGGCATTCCACCTACCGGACATAGAATCTCGCCAACCCTGCTCAGGCGAACTGGAGACTCCTCTGACCGGGTGCCCGTGGCTTGCCACCAATAGGCGCTGATGAGTCCCACCAGCGCCAATCCAAGCCCAAAGAGCGGCCACCATGAATCGATGTGTCTCTTCGGCTGCGCAAGTCTGCCACCACCACGGCGCTTTCGCCTGCGTCGGCGGCGACTGCTCATTCCCTCACCATACAGAGTTGTCGGCGAAACCTAAGAATTCGCGTGGACCGATGCCCCACATGGAGGCACACATTTCATCGCCTTCAATGGTCGTGGTCCCCGTGGTCGTGTCCGTGCCCGCCATGTCCTTCATGTGAGTCGTTTGTGTCTTCTTTTGCGGGATCCGCTGCGATCTCGACTTTCTTGGGATCTATCCGGATGCCTTGGGCTTCGAGCTTCGGCGCGTATTTTACCGGATCCTTCAGAAACTTCTTGTCACAGCCCGGACAACAGAAAAACACAGTCTGTCCGGTCTTCAGCCGAATGAACGCCTTCGGATCAATCTCCTCGTCCATGACCGGGCACTTGGTCTGATAGCTGAAACTGTCGGCAAGCTGCGCAGCATACTTGTTTGGCTCCTTTTCATACTTGCCGACGCATCCCTTGCAACAAAAGTATGTTTTCTTCCCCTCCTTCTCGATGAATGTCTTGTCGTCGACGGGCTTGCCAGAAACTGGGCAGGTCACCTGCACTTTGGGAAGCTTCGCCAGAATCTTTCGCTGTTCAACAACTTGCTTTGCATACTTCTCAGGATCCGCCTCGAACTTCTTGATGCAGTCCTTGCAACAGAAGTACACGGGGCCGTCCGCTGTCATCGTCTTGACAAAGAAGTCCACCGGTTCGTCCATCACGGGACACTTGGGCAGCACCGGTGACTTTTTCTCTTCCTTGGGATCATCGTGGCGATGGCCTTCATGATTCTGTGCGTGGGCTGCCGTCGCGGACAAGCCGGCGATCGCGATAACCGCGAGCACGCCACCAATGCTGATTCGACAATTGGACATTATTGAAGTCTCCAGAGCGTGGGTTCACGATCCTGAGCGCAGACCACAGTGGCCGCGCCCTTTTACCTTGGTTGGATGCGCGAAGCCGACTATTCCTTCCCTGTTCTTCATGCGATTCCTGCGTTGGCTCAACGACCGCCCTTCGCGGGGCCCGATCCTCGACTATCTGTCGGTGTCGATTTCCAGCGTTAACCTCCACTGATCGAGTTTCGCAGCCAGATCGTCTGCCCCGGCACCGAGTGCGCGCAATATCATGTCACGTCGTATGTTACGGTCTCCGAAGGCGAAGCACCGATAGAATTCTCGTCCGATTCGGCCCCACAGCTCGCGCCAGGAATCCTCCGACTCGACGGCCAGGCTCCCTGCCCACGGCGTGCATAGCAGCCGTGGCCAGATCGCCCGATGATACGCGCGATAGACGCAGGCGAGCCGAAGGGCGCTTTCGGCTGATTGCTCGTCCATCGCTGGTGGATCCCATGGTGGATTCCATGCGCCCTCGTGCATGCGGCCTTCTTCCGAATCTCTCATTCTTCCGTCAATCGATCGAGCAGTGGTCGGGCGAATCGGATCGGGACCCCGAAATTCGACCCCTGAAAGCCGCGCATCATGGCGAAGTTCACGCCGATAACCGTCCCATCGGGGCCGAATACAGGACCTCCAGACCCGCCAGAGGTCGTTACCGCATCGTAGATCAGCTTTCCGTCGGTCACGTCATTGAGCGTGCCATGCGTAGCCAATGGGGCGATGCCGTTACGAGCGCTCAACTCACGAATCAGGCTCGCGGTGTCCATGGCCGCAGTTATCGCTTCCTCCGCGACCTCAGGTTCCGCCCGCGCTAGCAGAGCACTCAGTCCGGTCGGATAGCCAAGGAGCATGACCCCTTGCCCGCGCAGGTCGCGTGCATTGCCCTCAGAAAGCGGTAGCGCATGCACCGCATCAATTGTGACGACGAAAACGGCCAGGTCGACTCCATCGTGACTGGTTCGAACGGTGCCTGGATCAACGTCTGTCGGCGTGCGCCCAGGGAAAGTTGCGGTTAGTCGCGTGAACTTTGGAACAAGGCCCCGAGCAATCAGCGGCGCAATCGCATCGTTATTCCACCACGGCTCGGCAACGTGACGATTTGTCAACACCCACCCGCGATCTGAAACCAGGAACCCGGAACCGAGATACTCGAAATCAAGAGGCTCTCCATCGGCATCCTCAACAGGCTGAAGGCGCCCGTCGCGTTCTTCTTTCATCGTGAACGCCCCGTGGATCAGGCAAACGCCCCGGTTGTATGTGTCCATCGCGCGCTGCATACCCTCGCGGTGCCGGCGCTGCTGCTCGGCGAACCTCCGTGCATCACCGGCATCGCGCTTCAAGCCCGCCAGGCTCTCGGGCGAAACGTGGGACGCGTGCTGACGACGGCACTCTTCCAGCAACGCCCTGAGTTCGTCGCCATCGGCAACGGTCACCGAATTGGCCCCGCTTGCAGCCTCTCGCGGATATGCACACCCGCTCAGGGAAACACCGATCGTCAAGACGCAACTCACGATTCGGCCCGCGCCGGGTACCCCTGTTCTATCATGTGTCTTCACCATAGCGTTCACCTGTTGCGCACCTGCGCTTTCCACTAACGGCAGAATTGATCCTCGCATACGCTTCGGGACAGCCAGATAAGACCCGTCAAGAGGATGAGCAACGCACCCCACAGCGATACGGCTATCTGTGTTGCCCTACGGGCTCGATCGGTGTCCCACCAAGCGCGTGGGTGGATGCCTTGAAGAATGAAAGTCGAAACGCCCGCCAGATTCACGCAGATGACGTTTACCATCGTGAGAAGTAGTGCACGAAGCGCCATCTCGTAACAGCCGGCACTGACCAGCAACCCGAACGTTACCAGGGGCGGCACAAGCGCGACCGCGACCATCACGCCAATCAGCGTGGCGGGGGCACCTGTCGTAAACGCGAGCGCTCCGGCGACACCTGCGGCCAGAGCCAACACGATGTCGCCGAGTCCCACCTCCGTACGCGACGCGATTTCCCGCACGTGTGGATCGACGGGAATAACGACGCCGACGAGCACGGCCACCATAATCACAAGGGCGATGCCAAATGCGTTTGTCCTAACGCTGGTGCGCGCGAGCTTCAGATCGCCCAACGTCGTTCCAAGGGCCAATGCCATGTTCGGACCCAGCAATGGTGCGATCACCATTGCGCCGATCACGATGGTCGCATTGTCGCGAATCAAGCCGATCGCGGCGACGACTGAGGACAACAGCGTCATGACAATGAACACGGTCGAGACCGACGCACCAGGCTCAAGTTCTGCCCGCAATTCTTCTCTGCTGACGCGTAGCGCCGGTAGTGCGCCATTTGGGGGGGATCCGCCCACGACGGAATCGGGCTGAGGCTGTGCAGTCGGACGTGGCAGGGTAGCCTCAACCGGAAGCAACACGACGCGAAATCCCTCCGTTCCCTCGTAACTGCCAGACAACTGGTCCAGAATCGCCTCAGACTTCTCGGTGGCGACGAGGCGCGCACAAGGACGCGCTCGTCTGCCAGCTGCTGCTGCCACAAGTCTATTGGGCCGGTCGGATCGAGCAGCAGGCGCGCCCGTTCGCCGAGTGACTCGTTGACTACGACTTCAATCATGCGAAGAGACATACGCTACTTGGTCCGTTCCACATGCCCTTATTGACTTAAGAAGAGCGCACACTCGGAATTCCTTCGACCTTGGCAAAGCCGACGCGGCGCTCGTCCCGCTTGATCGCCGTCAGTGTTGCGCCGTGGTGCCCCGCCAGCGCGACGGCGTACTGAATCTCGGCCGTTGTGTATTCCGTTCCACCAAGACCCACCTGGATTCGTTTGATCGTGCTCACTTGCACACTCCACACGACACCTGCTGTCCGTTGAGTTGCGTAGCGAAACTCGGAATCGCACGGACTGGCAGGCACTGCGTCGTTGGTGCACTGATTCTCCGTACTCCTACGCCGACCGCCGTGGTTTCCATGACATTCATCCACTAGTAAATGTCCGTCGAACAGCGCGCCGGGGAGCCGGACCAACATTTCGACGTCCGCCAATGCGCTACCGGCGTGCCCGCTGGCTGACGAAACGATCCGGTTCTGCCTCAAATCGCTTTCGGCACTCTTCGATACAGAAGTAATACGTCTGACCTCCGTGTTCCGCGGTTGCCGCCGCCCAATTCCGGTTGACCGGCATTCCGCAGACGGGATCCGTCTCCATGTTTTCGTCCTGGTATGCCTTCGCCGTTTCCAGCCGCAAGAAGGTGTCGACGAACTCGGCCAGGCGGTCCTCAACCCAATGACCTGCCGATGTCTCGTCCACGCCGTCGAGCGCAAAAGCGAGTTGATCCTGACCCTTGAATTCCATGAACACAGGTAGAATCTCTAGGCGGTAGGTAATGATGATCTCATCGATGCGATCATTGGGAACTACGGCGAGTTCGAGCGATGTCGAAGCCGGAAAGCGTATGTTGCGGTCAAAAACGCATGTACATCCGTGCCCGCCACCTGCTTGAGCATCCATGATCTTGGCTCCTTCGAACTTGCCGGCAAGCAGTTTCATCCGTGGACGGATGATCGTTGCCAACACTGCGGCCGAAACCTTATTGAATCGATCGGAGCGCCGAGCGATCTCGCCCATGCGCTGCTGCATGTGCACCTCGTGCTTACGTCGCTCTTCCTCGGACCGATTCAGTGCAGCATCCAAGCGTTGAGAAAGGGCGTCGAGCGGTGTCATCTCTTGACTCCTTGTTACGCGGCCTTCTTGACCGCATGGATTGAGAGGATGATGTCCAGATAAACACTCTCGATCCTGACGATGTCAAAGCCTGCGGTTCGCACGTTTGCAACCGTATCCCGGTTCATCTCGGTTCCAAGCAAACGCGTCCACAATGTCATCAAGTCGAGAGCTAACCCCAATGACCAGCTTCGACTGCGCACATGCTCGAACATCAGCAGCCGGCCGCCAGGACGCAGCACGCGATGGAGTTCCTTCAGCGCAACCACCGGTTGTGGCACCGAGCACATGGTGCATGAACTGACTACGGTATCGAACGATTCGTCGCCGAATGCGAGTCGCTCCGCGTCGCCGAGGACAAATGCCATCTGGCCGCAATACGCGCGCCTGCGAGTCTCCGCGCGTCGGAGCATCTCGTGGCTGATGTCAATGCCGATAATATTCTGTCCAGTGGGAAAGCGGTTGATGTCCACGCCGGTGCCGACGGCGAGGAACAGCACCTGTCCGTGCATTTGTGCAAACAGGCGCGCCTTCGCCGCACCACGGCGCAATTGCGATCCTTCACAAACGTCATACAGCAGGGCACGCAAGTCCCATACGCTCGTCATCACCTAACCGCTCCTGCTGAACAGGCTCGCGCCAGTCGGCGTCGAAAGATGGCGCCGTACCATTCGAGATAGACAAAAAACAGGAACCCGGACGCCGCTCCAACGACCGCAGCATCGAAGCGCCCGAACATCCAACCACTGACTTCGGCAACATCAACCAGCATCGGAACGACCATCGCCACGACCATCGAAGGCGCCATCGTCTCGATGGAGCACAGCAACGGCGACAGACTAAAGGCCAACACCATCTGCACGCCCATCGCCGCCGCCATGCCGAGAACCGAAAGGACCAGAAAATTCCACTCCAATTGATGAAGCCACTGCATCACGACACCAGATTCTGCTCCCACCGCTGCCAAAAAGATAGCATCGCCGACGTGGAACCAACTCCAGCGCCGGAACCCGAAGACTGGATCACGAGGAGCCTGTGAAACAACTGTGCGGCGTACGTGGCGCGTGCCTTGACCAACGGGTAGAAGAGGCTTATAGGTTGTCATACTCACTTCACACAAATCACGCGGTTCATCGTGCCGTGAGGGTTGGGTACGCGATCGGGGCCGCCGCAACAGGCGTCCGGTTCACCCGGCTCGCAGCACCAACAACCATCCACGACAAACTTGTATTCGTAATGGCCCGGAGCAAGCGTGAGCGTCGCTGTCCATTTCCCCGAAACATTCTTCTTCATGGGTGTTTCCGCCGGATTCCAATCGTTGAATGAACCGACGAGTAATACGGTCTCAGCGGCTGGAGCATCACATTCGAACTCAACCGGCTTCACACCCGACGATTGTTGCGCTTTTGTGCCCATGAGCAGCTCCTTCTGATGACCCAGCTTCATTGACTCTGCTGATTTGCCGACCTTGGCAATCTCGGGGATGGTCATCCTCCCAGTGAGATGTTCTCATACTTCTGCGCCAACTCCTCTGCGCGCCGATTCGACTCGTCCACGATCATGCTCCGGAGTTCGGCTCGAAACTCCTCATTTTCAAATTCGGGTGCTATTTGAATGACCCGGCCATCCGGGCCGATGACGACGGCCGCATTGTTTCCGTTGATGCCGTAGAGGCGCCGCACCGCTCCGGTCGCATCGCAGATGCTGAATAGATTCCGCTGGTCCTGCACGAGGTGGCAGTGGCCGTGATCGCACTGACCGTCGAACCAATGCACATCCACTCCGACAACCCGGACGAACGATGTTCCCGCATTTTCCGAGACAATCTGGTGAAGCGCGGCTGCCGCAGGGCCGTGGGTATCCTGGTCGCATCGCGTGAAGGCTAAGACCGTGAATTCGCCGGCGAGGTTGCGCAGTGAGCGTTGTGTTCCGTTAGCTTCCACGTACACGAAGTCCGGGAAGGCTTTTCCTAATTCAGCTCCGGTTACCCAGCCGCGCGAAGGCTGCGATGCCCTGCACCCAGCGATCAAGAGCAAAAGCCCGCATGCGATTGTTCGAGCGATCATGGGCAGGTCTCCAGCGAATCGATGGTGAAAATTGGCCACCATTCTCAACGTTGGATGCGCGAGGGCCGTGGTTCCTTCCCTCGCGCATTTGCAGGGTTCCGGTATTCAACCAATGAGCCACGGCCTGCCGGTTCGCTGGTCATGGACCGGCGCCGTGCGCCCCGCTGTTGCTGCTTGAGCAAGCACGACCCACTCCATAACCACTTCTGACACCGGCGTTTACCCTGCTCTTGGGCAAGCGTCCTTCAATTCGCCGGCGGACGGTACTCACTCGCCGGATTCCGCCGACACACGCTCCCGAAGTTCGCGCCATTCGGTCTCGGGGACACTCCGGAACGCCTCCACGACCCGCGGGTCGAAATGGCTGCCAGCACTTTCTTCGATCTCCTGAACAGCGACGGCGTCTGAAAGCGCCTCGTGATACGGTCGCTTCGACGTGATCGCATCAAACACGTCGGCGACCGCGAATACTCTGGCGAGCAGGGGAATCTGATCGCCCGCCAGTCCACATGGATATCCGCTTCCGTCAAACCGTTCGTGATGAGACCTTACAACGACGACGGCTTCTTCCAGGAAGGGAGTCGCGCTCAGGATTCGTGCCCCCAGCTCCGGATGTTCGCGCATCTGCCGCCACTCGTCATCGGACAAGCCGCCCGGTTTGAGGAGGATCGCATCGGGGACGCCGATTTTTCCTATGTCGTGCAACAATGCTCCGAGTTCCAGCGCACGGAGTTCGGAATCCGCCAGTTTCAACTCCGTCGCGAGCCGCAGGGCGAAGGAGCAAACGCGTTCGGAGTGCAGCCCCGTATCGTGTTCGCGCGTGTCCAGGGCCGCTACCAGCGCTCGCACCGCTCCGTAGTACGCTTGGGCCCTTGCCTTGAGCGCTGACTTTTCGCGACGTACGAGCACTCCCGCGATCCCGGCCACGATCCATACCGTGGCCACCTCACCGATCTGGTTGACGTTCTCCTCCGCATGCCCTGCCCACTGCAAGATGACATGCGGCAGATAGACCAGCATGACCGCCGCGGCGGAGATTGCGGCACCGCGAAAGTCGAACCAGATCGCGGCGAGCAGCACCGGCAGAATGAAGAGCTTTCGCATCAAGACGTGAAGAACAAGGAAGTGGCTTTCGCCGCGAGGCGTCCACCAATGTCCTGCTGCCACGATCAGAATCAGCAAGGCGACGGTCAGCACCCGGTGCCGTGCCGCCTCGACGGGGAGCAGATTCGTCGATGCGTGTTCATTCATCGCCATTCAACCAGTTTGGATGCGCCATCGCGTCCGGTCCTTCCCGCGCGGAGCGGCTACCTTGCCGTTCAGCCCGAGGGGGAACGGCACTTTCTCGATCCCAACGGTTTCCCTGTCCGTCGGAAACGGGTTCCGGCTCCGGTGCTCGCCGCTACAATTTGAGTCCCGAGAACGCCGAACCGGCTGAGAATCGACGGTGTTGCGGAAGGAAATACGGGACTGGCGCATCCAATTCGAAGGAGAACTACTGTGCCCGGCGGGCCCGTTCGGCGCGGTTTGCCTGAAGCCGTGGAGACTTCATGACTGGTGCTGACCTCGCTAACAACCCAGCGGACATGCCGTCGCGGCCTCCGCGTTTCTGGAACACGCTTGCGTTCCGGATCGCGATGTTGATCAACACAACCGCCATCTTGGTGCTCGGTTCGGCCGAGTTCATCGACTTCAGACATGAGCGCCGGGCGCTACTCTCACAGGAATACGAGAAGCTCAAGGAGGAAGCGAACGTGCTCGGCGTCGCCCGATTGCGCTTCGGAAACCCGGACGACTTTCAACCTTTCCTCGACGATTTCTGCACGCAGATGAGCTCTGCTGCGTCACCAGGTCACCACATTCTGGTGCTCGACCCGAGCGGGACGGTCCCGCTCCGAGCCCATGCCCGGGCGGATCCTTACCTCGAAGCGGAGATGATTGCGGCCGTTCGTGGGCCGAATCCGTCGGCGGAATTCAAGCACGGGAACGCCGTCTACCTTGTGGCAACCGCTGCGACACGGGGCGGCCGATCAATCGTTGTCGCGCAGTCCCTGGATCCGATGCTCCGATTGTTGCGGTCGCGGGTTATCGGCCGGCTTTTCGGCGTTGGTGCCCTCACACTCCTGATTTTCGTGGCAACCGGCGTCGGCCTATGGTTCTGGATTCGCCGCCCTCTCAGGCAACTTGTAGCCGTTGTCGACGAGGTCGGCCGAGGACGATTCCAAACCCGGGCGGATGGTATGGGTAGTGCCGAAGTTCAGTTCCTTGCGAGGGGCATCAACGCGATGGCACAGTCTCTGGGCCGGGTCGAAAACACCCGCAGGGCAGAAATGGAGCGCGCCCGCAAAATCCAACAACGTCTCCTGCCACCGCGAGAGACCCGATTGCACGGCCTGAGTCTCTTCTCGGCATTTCTACCCACGACGAGCGTGGCAGGTGACTTGTTCGATTTCGTGGAACTCCCCGACGGGGCGGTCCTTTGGTGGTCATCGACGTTGCAGGCCACGGCGTTCCTGCCGCTCTCTACACCGCCCTGCTCCGCACCGTCCTGCGTTACGAGATGAACAGCATCGCCGGACTTGATGACCTACTTTCAAGAACAAATCGGCAGCTTCAAGCGGTGTCCGATGCAGGAGACTTTGCCACATGCTTTGTCGTCCGAGTCGAACCAGACCACCAGAACATTCAATTCGCCAAAGCCGGTCACGATGCCGCAATCCTGCTTCATCTGGACGGTTCCGTGGATCTTCTTGAAACTGAGGGCCTGCCGCTCGGGATTTCACCGGGTGAAGGCTATCAATCCGGTAGCGTGCCGTTTCGTCCTCAAGACCGACTGATACTGTACACGGATGGATTGCACGAGTTGTTTGACGCGGGCGGCGTGCCTTTCGGCCGGGAACGGTTGCTTCAACTCGTGCAAACTACCCGGCAACTCTCACCGGAAGAACAGGTCAGCCACATCATCGCGAAGGCACAGGAATTTCAGGGGTCATCTGCGTTCGACGATGACGTGACGCTTGTCATCCTTCAACGAGACTGATTCGAGGCTCACGAGCTCATGTTGCATACCACAACCGCACTAGCATCTGCGGCACCACCCGAATCGCCATCGCCGTCGCGGGTCTTTGGGCTATTATCTTGGAGCAAGAGGACTTATGCTACCCGATACGCGGTCCAGCGGGACAGATTCCGACCTGGTAGCAAGGCGAACGTGGTGGACGAACGGCAACTCATCACAGCATGTCGAGTGATGGACCGCAGCGCTCAACGGCGGGTCTACGACCAGACGGTTGAGCGGGTATACCGCCTCATCCTCCGCATGGTCAGGAATGCCGACGATGCCTTTGACCTCACGCAGGAGGTCTATGTTCGAGTCTTTACCCGTATTGACGAATTCCGCGCCGAGAGCTCTCTCGCCACATGGATCCACCGAATCGCAGTGAACGAGGCCCTCGCGTTCCTGCGCCGCCGACAAACCCAAAATCGCCACCTGAATTCGTCCCCCGCCAAAGACGAGGCCCGGTCGGTGGACCTGAAGGGACAGGACGAGCAGCTCGACGTTCAGGCAGCACTGGACCAGCTCTCGGAAGAGGACCGGTTGATCCTATTTTTGCGGTATGACCAGAGACATGATTACCGGGCAATCGGCGAACTGCTAGAATGCGCGGAAGGGACCGTCGCTTCACGCCTCTCAGGGGCACGTCAACGCCTCAAGGAGGCATTGACGGACGGCTATTCCTTAACGGAAGAAACCCGGGCTCCTGCGCATCAAAATGATGGAAGTGGGCATCTTCGATTGACCGGCGTCGACGCTGTTGACAGGGAAACACAAGAACTCCGTGCCAAGCGTCGCGCCGCGGGCGGTGAACGGCCATGACTTGCTCTGAGATCATAGTCAAGCTTGGTCCTTACGTGGACGATGAACTTTCGCCCACCGATGCACAGCGCTTACGGGCCCATCTTGCTGAATGCGACTCGTGCAGCGGCGAGGTCGCTTCACTGCGCGAACTCGCCGCCGCGATTGCCGACGGACCCACTTCGCAGGTTCCACCCACGCTCTGGACGGCAATTGATCGGCGTCTTTCCGAGCAGGCATCGGATACTGTCTCACCGATCCACCGTAGGCGCGTCGTGCCCTTCATGCGCATCGCCGCTGTGATCGCCCTTGTCGTGGGCTTGGGCGGACTCGTTTTCGTCGTTCGACAAGGTGAAAGCACGGCCCACGCGTCAACCATCGACTTTGGCGTGATTCTCGATGCGCTGCCGCTTGACCCACAGAAGGCGTTTTCACGTTTCTTGACGCTCTACAGCGGTGTGGAGATTTCGCCTAGTCAAGCCCGTTCCTTCGCTCCCGACTTGGATTTCGAAGTACCGGCCATGCTTCCCGGCGGGTTTCAGCGGACGAACACGTATGGGCTGCGATTCGGTTCAAATCCCGGCGTCGCGGCGCGCTACGAAAAATCCGGCGAGTTGCTCGTGGCAATCTTCCATCCGACGGTTCACCCGGAGCAATTCGGCACACATCAGGATTATCCTTGTGTCGTCGGCGATCACCACGGGCACGCGGTGGCGGTTGGCGATTGGAGCCTTGTCCACGTGACCGATCCAATTACATGCCATTGCGTGCTTAGTCAACTCGACGAAGTTGAGTTGGCTCCGGTACTGAAGGCAGTCGCACCGCGCTCGAAGCCCTCCGAATCATCAGGCCACTAAATTCGGTGCTCCAGCTAGTTCCGGCAGCACGACGGCACAGCCGCATTAGCATTCGACTTGTCCTGCTCCGCCGGACAACGATCCTTGCAAACCAATTTCCCGGTGAGCGGGCACACAATGCGACCGGGGCAGTCTGGCCGGTCCTGATCCACAGTTGGGCAGTTGTCGCGGCAGACCAGTTCGCCGGTCCGTGGGCAGACGATTTTACCCGGACAGTCCGGGCGGTCCGCCTGAGCCGTGGCAAGCTTTGCTGCACCCAGCGTTGCCAAACCCAGACCAGTCAAAGTGATAATCATGACCATCGATTTCTTCATGATCGACTCCTTTTCTTCGCGGGCCGTAATTCTCGAAGCACCGCGCATTCGCCCGCGGAGGCGCGACATCGATTCAATGCCCGAGCCAACATGGATCGGACGTACTTTAGATCGCTGAGCTTTCGGTCGATTTCAGCCAATCGGCGCTCCAAGAGCAGTTGCACGTTGGATCGGCAGGCACTCGAACCAACGTCGTCGAGCTCGAGCAGCCTCCGGATGTCGTCCAACGCGAACCCGATCGCTTGAGCTGAGCGGATGAATCGGAGCCGCTCCACGGTCCGATCGTCGTAGAGCCGATACCCCGCTCGACTCCTACCGCTGGGCGATAAGAGCCCTTCCCGCTCGTAGTATCGCAGGGTTGTTGCGGCCACGCCCATGGCACCGGCAACTTGGCCTATCGTCATTGACCCGTTTGCTGATTCCGTTTTCATCGTCCACCTGAATCCCAGTATACACCTTACACTTAGATGTAAGGTCAAGGGATGCCGGCAAAGATTTGGGCGATTGCCTTTAAGTTCTTACGCGATAGCTGTTTATGGCCGCCTGCGTCAACACAAAACGCCGCTGCGCACCGGGCCGAATCGAGAATGATGAGACACTGAGTTGAGATCAGCGCGCGTTTAATGCACGGCCCCTAGAAAGTCGTTCCGCTAGTTAGCCCTCTGAGGATTGCGGTCCCGCCCGAGCGCTGAATAGAACACGGGGAGCACCAAGAGAGTCAAGAATGTCGATGTGACGACGCAGCCGATCACGACTGTCGCCAGCGGCCGCTGCACTTCCGCGCCGACGCCGGTATTCAGCGCCATGGGAACGAACCCGAGACTGGCGACCAATCCTGTCATCAGAACAGGTCGAATCCTCGTGAGGGCTGCCTCGCGGATGGCATCGCGGAGACTCCTGCCCTGTTCGATCAGCCCGCGCAGAAACGAGACGAACACCATGTCGCCGAGAACCGAAACGCCCGACATGGCCACGAATCCAACGCCGGCCGACACGCTAAAGGGCATGTCTCGAAGGTGTAGGGCGACTATGCCCCCGATCGCGGCAAGGGGCAGCGTCATGAATATTCGAATCACGTCCATCACTCGTCCGTAGGTCAGATATAAGAGTAGGAAGATCAGCAGCAAGGCCAGCGGAACGACGATCATCAACCGACGACTCGCGCGTTCCAGATGCTCGAATTGACCGCCGAATCGTACGTAGTAACCGGTCGGGAGTACCACCTCGGAGGCAATCCGCTCCTCGACATCCTTCACGAGACCGCCGATGTCTCGACCACGGGCGTTGCACTGCACGATAAGTCGGCGCTTGCTCCATTCGCGGTTGATGGTGGACGGCCCTTCCGTGATGCGTAATTCTGCAAGCCGATACAGCGGCAGGCGCTCGCCTGACGCAGTAGGAATGAGCAGGTTACCAACCCGCTCTGGATCCGTTCGATACTCGTCTGGAAGTCGAACAGTCAGCGGAAACCGTACTTGACCCTGTCGGATTTCACCCATCTGGAGGTTGCCGATCGAGGCTATAAAATCGAGCACGTCGCCGGCGGCAATCCCGTAGCGTGCCAGTTGATCCTGTCGCACGCGGATTTCCAATAGGGGCTGTCCCGTGACCTGCTCGACCGTCACATCGCTCGCGCCCGGCACGCGTTCCAACAGTCCAGCGATTTCATCGCCAATCGACTTCAGAGCTTCAAAATCATCACCGAAGACCTTGATCCCGAGATCGCTGCGAATGCCGGCCACCATTTCATTGACGCGCATTTCGATGGGTTGCGTGAAGATTGCGCGCATCGCGGGCATTCCGGCAAGCACTGTCTCCATTTGCTCGACGAGCTCAGCCTGTGTGCCGGCCCGGGTCCATTCATCACGAGGCCTGAGGGTCAGGAACACGTCTGTCAATTCAAGTCCCATGGGATCTGTTGCAACTTCGGCTGTTCCGGTTCGTGACCAGATGTGCAGGATTTCATCCGGAAACTCGGCCAACAAGAGTTTCTCTAGTTGCGTTCCATACCGGACTGACTCATCCACTGAGACACCCGCCAGACGTACCGTGTTGATGACCAGCGCCTCTTCGGATAACCGAGGAATGAACACCGTTCCGAGTCGAGACCCCAGAAAGACCCCACCGGCGAGTGCGATCGCTACAGCCGTAAGTACCAGCACGCGATGGCGCAGCACAAAGTCCAAGGCCGGTGTATAGACTCGCTTCGCAGCCCGAACCAAAATGGGGTCCCGCTCGCGCGGCTTCCTCGGTAGCAGCAGGCTGGCGAGTACGGGCATCAACGTAAGCGACAGCACGAGCGATCCAATCAGGGCAAAGATGACGGTGAGTGCCATCGGGCGAAACAGCTTTCCTTCAATCCCCTCCAGCGTCAGGATCGGCAGATAGACGATCATGATAATTAGTTCACCGAACATCGTAGGCTTACGAACTTCGATAGCAGCGTCGCGCACCACGTCAATTCGCGACCGCTTGCCCCCATCATGTGCAAGGTGCCGTACGCTGTTCTCGATCTGAATGACCGAACTGTCTACGATCAAGCCAAAGTCTATCGCTCCCAGGCTCATCAAGCTGCCGGCGATACCCGCTTGAAGCATGCAGTTGGCGGCGAACAGCATCGACAAGGGTATGGCCGCGGCGACAATCAGCCCGGCTCGCAGGTTTCCTAGGAAAACAAAGAGCACAGCTATGACGAGGATTGCGCCCTCGACCAGATTCGTCTGCACAGTGTGAAGGACGTGGTCGACCAGTTCCGTGCGATCGTACACCGCGGTTACGTTGACATCTTCCGGCAACGATGGGCGAATCTCCTCCATTCGCGCCTTCATGCGTTCGGTGACTTCGCGCGTGTTTTCGCCCATCAGCATGAAGCCGAGCCCGAGCACCGCTTCACCTTGGCCGGCGTAGGTGACGGCGCCTCGGCGAATCTCGTGACCGTCAACGACTCGGCCGAGGTCGCGTATGTACACCGGCACGCCATCCTCGGACTTTATGACGACTTCTTCGACCTGCTCAAGCGTTGTGAGCAACCCGACGCCCTGCACTAACAGTGATTCGCCGGCTCTGGTGATGTTGCCGCCGCCGACATTCATGTTGTTTCGCCGCAGGGCCTCGAAGACGTCGAGGAGCGTCAGATCATACTTCAGCAATCGGGCGGGATCGACGACGACCTGGTACTGGCGCTCACGACCACCCCAGCTATTGACTTCCGCGACGCCCGAAACGCTTCGCAATTGCGGCTTGACAATCCAGTCCTGAATCGTACGCAGTTCACTCAGGCTGCGTGTCTGGCTGGTCAGGATGTAGTGGAACACTTCACCGAGTCCCGTCGCCACCGGGCCCATCGTCGGGCTTGGCAGGCCCTCGGGCAGGTCAACCGTGCCCAACCGCTCCATCACGAGCTGCCGCAAAGTAAATGTCGACGCCGTCCTCAAAATGACCGTGACTTGCGACAGTCCGAACTTCGAAAGCGACCGGACTTCCTTGAGCGACTTCAGGCCGCTGCTGGACTGTTCCACCGGAAACGTGATCTGCTGTTCGATCTCCAGTGGCGTCAAGGCCGGCGCAACGGTGTTGATCTGCACCTGCACAGGCGTCGTGTCCGGAAACGCGTCAACCGGAAGATGCGCAGCCGAGAATGCGCCCGTAATGACGACCAACGCGGTCAGTGCGATGACGAGAAAGCGATACCGTAGCGACCATTCAATGATTGCATTCAGCATACGATGTCACCTTCCTGGTTCAACTTCGCAACACCCAGCGCCGATGCTGCCCTTGAGGATTTCCGTCTTCATCAAGAAACTGCCGATGCTGGCAACGGCTTCGCCCTCCTTCAGGCCGTTGAGAATCTCTACGAATCCGTTGGCGCGGGCGCCTAGCACGACCTTGCGAGGTTGGAAGGTCGTTTCAGATTCCTCGACGAACACGAGCTGACAACATCCGTCAGTCTGGACGGCATCGACGGGAACTCCTACCACTTGCTCGTTGTCATGGAGGACAATTCTCGCTTGTCCGAACATTTTGGCGCGGAGCAGGCCTTCAGGATTCGGCAGGCTTGCCCGAAGGCGAACGGTTCGCGTGCGATCGCTCACTTGGCTACTGATCCAGGCGACCTTTCCCTCAAAGTTGGCGCCTGACATGCTGTCCACGATGAACTGTACTGGCAGTCCGACGCGCAGTTGACGCAGGTCGCGCTCGTACACATCGGCCATCAGCCACATCTCCGAGGTGTCAACCACGACGAACAGCACGTCTTCTGGTTCTACTGACTCGCCCACCGACACGGCTCGCTCAACGACTCGGCCCGATACCGGACTTCTTAGCTCGAAACGTGAAAGCGTTTCGTGCGGTTCGATTCCGATCTTGGCGATCTGGTCCTGATTCAGTCCCAGAATGTGAAGCCTGCGCTCGGAGGATTCCAACGCCGTTCGGGCGACCTCAACGCCACGCTCCGTAGTCAGCCGCGCCTGATCGACGTTAAAGCCGACCTCCTCACGTATGGCGACAAAATCAGCTTCGGCAGCTGCAAGCGCGCTTTGGGCGGCCTGATAATCCCGGTCGCTGTTGATCTTCTTTTGCTGGAGCGTCTCCGCTCGTGCGGCCTCCGACCTCGCCAATTGCAGCGCAGCATGAGCCCGCAGCAGCTTCGCCTTCGCGTCGCCCACCGGCGATTTATCGAGTGCCTCGCGAATCTGGACAGGCTGCGCGTCCGCCGTGCACACATCGAGCATTCGCCGCGTCCCTTCATAAATCGTGCCGACGCGTTCAAGGTCCGCCTTTGCCAGCTTGAGATTCTGAGCCCGTTCGATGTACTCGCTCTTCGCTTCTCCCAGGCTGGGGCTGTCGATGACGACCAGTCGATCACCGACGTTCACGTTGCTACCGAGTTCTACGGGAACCTCGCGGATCACTCCGGACACCAACGGCGTCACGCGAGTCATACGAGTCGCGTCGAACTCGATTTCCGCAGGGACATCAAGCGTCGCAGACATCGTTCGCCGTCCAACTCGCTCAACCCTGATTCCCGCCTTGCGGACGATACTGGGATCAAGAAAGCTCACGCGAAGGGCATCCACTTGGCACAACGGATCGCTCGCGCCTGTCAGGATGCGGGGCGAGCGGCTCCAACAGGATTCCCTTAAGTTTGTCGTCAATCGCGTTGGTCGCCGCCGGCCGCATGGCCACCCACTTCTCGCGCACCTTCGGATTGCAGATCGTGCATTGAGACTCCGGCAACCCATGTTCACCGCACCAGTCGTTGGAGGCTTTGAAACCGGCGATCAGGCCAGAATTGCATCGGGTGCAGACGGACTCGGGAACTCCGTGCTCCGAGCACCACTTTCCAGCGAAGCGCGACTCGTCATCGACGGGCGTTGTGCCCATGCTTCTCGAATCGCCGTGTTGATCCTGGTTAGAGGCTGCGGGATTGAGCTTGAGCCATTCCGCCTCGACTTCCGGGTGACAGATAACACACTGCGACTCAGGTAGTCCGTGCTCCTCGCACCAGTCGCTCGCCTCCTTGAACGCGGCAATCAAGGACGAATTGCACCGCGTGCAGACCGACTCCGGAACACCGTGTCCGCCGCACCAGCCTTTATCGAGCGTCGGTTCGATGGGGCTGGAAGCAGGACCGAGGGAACTCGTCCCGCTCTCGGACACGGAGGCTCCGGCTTTCTCCTTGGCTGCATTCGCAGGATCCAGCTTGGCCCATTCCGCCTTGATCTCCGGGCGGCAGATTGTGCATTGCGACTCAGGAAGATTGTGTTCCGCGCACCAATCGCTGGCGTCCTTGAATTGCGGAATGAGCGATTCGTTGCACCGAGTACAGACGGATTCCGGCACGCCATGCCCGCTACACCAGCCCTTGTCGAGGGTGGGGGCTAGGGCGCTGGCAGCAGGGCCATTGGACGTACCAGAGCCGTCGTCGCCTGATGAGCTTGTGGGTCCGCCAGATCCGCTGTCCGCTTTTTTTTCGCAGCCGACCGATGAGAAACACGCAACGATCGCGCAAACGATCACTAACGACATCCAACGTCTTTCTTGCATTGATGATCTCCTGACAATGGGATTCGTTTCCAGTTGCTGAACTTCGTATCTGATTGCGCTATCAACAAAAAGCTCCGCGTACACCGATTAGGCGCGCGGTCAATGAGGGCATCGGAGTTGTTAGCGGAGATCAGATCAGCAGTGGAACGTCGGATACTGGGAAGGGCAGTCTGGGACGTGGCAAGGAGTGAAGGGAATTAATGCGGAGCCCCGGACAGGCCGTTGAGTTGATGACGATGACCACGAGGATGGCCGGTTGGGCGTCAAGCGCAACGGCTTTGGACTCGTCAGACGGTTTGACCACACCAGCGCAGATACCGGCGCACGCCTCACATTTTCGAGGAGTTGAATCCGGTACCGTCGTGTCTGTGTTGCAGCCATCCTCCACATCGGTACAGCAAGCCGACTGCAAGGGCTCGTCGTTACCCGCCCGAAGGGACTCGTGATCGCAGCAGGCGACAAGCACGCCCGCCTTGCAGAGCGCAGGCGGACCAACCAGCAGGCACGCCATCAACAGTCTGACCGCTCCTCGAATCATCACGTCTATTCTACCCTCTGGCCCGACGCCCGTCGAATGCCGGTCGAATGCCGGTCGATAATGCCGCCCCCTCCCGGAACCCAGATCGAAGCAGCCGTAAGCCGTTTGCCGTAACCAACAGCGAAGCACCCATATCGGCCGCGATGGCCATCCAGAGGTTTGCCAGCCCGGGGACCGCGAGTACCAGGAATACCGCCTTGATGCCCAAGGAAAGGGCGATGTTCTGCATGATCACGCGGCGCGTGCGACGGCTGTGGCGCAAGAGCCAGGGGAGCTTGCGTAGGTCGTCGGTCATCAGGGCGATGTCGGCAGTTTCCAAGGCGGCGTCGGTGCCTCCGGCGCCCATCGCGATGCCGACGCTAGCGGCCGCGAGTGCCGGCGCATCGTTGATCCCGTCGCCAACCATTAGTACGTGCCCGTGCGACTCTCGGAGCGCTTCGACGGCCTTGACCTTGTCCGCCGGGAGAAGCTCGCCGCGCGGTTCAATTCCGCCGCATTCCTTGGCGATCGCTTCGGCCGTTCCCGTGTTGTCCCCTGTCAACATGATGACGCGTACGATGCCCTCGCGAAGCAGAGACTGTATTGCCTCCGAGGCCTCGTCGCGCAAGCCGTCAGCAAGCAGAATGACACCGAGAGGACGCTCTTCCGACGCGATGCCGACGACGGTGTGATTGCAATCCTCATGCTCGGTCATCACCCGATGAATCTCGTCGGTGCAGACGTTTTTCTCTTCGAGCAAGCGATGGTTGCCCAGGAAGTGACGAGTGCCATCAACCGTCGCCTGTGCGCCCTTACCGCGAATGGCCTGATAATCGTGGCAGGGCGGCGGCGAGATTTCTCGTTCGTTGGCGAATTTGACAATGGCCCGCGCAATTGAGTGTTCACTACGTTGCTCGATCGCGGCTGCGAGTTTCAACAGTCCCTGCTCCGTGGCATTGCCGAGCGGTATCACTTCTTGAACCACCGGTTTGCCGTGCGTCAGCGTGCCCGTCTTGTCGATAGCGATCACGCGAGTACGGCCGACGGCTTCCAGGAATTCGCCTCCTTTGATGAGCACGCCGTTTCGGGCGGCGGCGGCCAAGCCGCTCACGACCGAGACGGGCGTCGAAATAACCAGGGCACAGGGGCATGCGATGACCAACAGAACGAGCGCGCGGTAAAACCACGCCGACCATGCTGCGCCGAAGAACAGAGGAGGCACGATGCACAATAGCACGGCGCCGATGACGACGGCCGGTGTGTAATACCGAGCGAACGTCTCGACGAACTGCTCGGATCGAGAACGGCGAGACTGAGCCTGCTCGACCAGACGAATAACGCCCGCAAGCACAGTGTCGCCGGCCGCTTTGGTGACCATGGCGGTGACCGCCCCGTCCTGGTTTAAGGTTCCGGCGAAGACCTCGTCACCAGGTGCCTTGTCAACCGGAGCTGATTCGCCGGTGATTGGGGCTTGATTGACGGTCGTTTCGCCTTCCACCACTTCGCCATCAAGCGGAAACTTTTCACCCGGACGGATGACGATTCGGTTCCCAACCTCTACGTCCTCAACCGCGAGTTCGCGCTCCGATCCATCCTCCTGCAACACTCGGGCCCGTTCCGGACTGAGTTCCATGAGGGATTGGATTGCACGTCGCGCGCGGTTGACGCTCCATGTTTCCAGCAGGTGGGAAATAGCAAAGAGAACAGCGACGGCTGCACCTTCGAGCCACTCACCGAGTCCGACCGCGCCGATGACCGCCACTGTCATCAGCACATTCATGTCGAGGCGTAGCCGACGCAGCGAAGACCATGCCTTGGGCAGAACAAAACGCCAGGCAGCGGCGATGGCGAGTGTGTATGCTATCGCCGCCGGCCACGGGGCATGAAGAATCATTCTTGCGGGAACCAACGACAACGCAGCGCCGATGGCCGCTGCGGCGGCGGAAGTCACAGCCATCCAGAACGGGCCCCTGGGAGACGGAGCTCGCGCGTCAATCGGCCCCGTAGATGAGTCCTCCAAAACCGACGCCCTCATGCCCGTAGTTCGAACCCGTCGGATGATCTCGTCCACGTCGATTCGGGCGGTATCATGTTCAACCGTCATTGACGACTGCATCAGATTGAACGACAGGTCATCGACGCCATCCACAGCTAGGCACTCGCGCAGCTCCGCGATCTCGTCGGGGCAGTCCATGCCTATTACATGGAATTGCGTGGATACTTTGGCCACTATTAAGCTCCACCCCGATCAGTTGGCGTTATCAAGTTCTCGGGTTCAGCCTCATTACATTGACCGACATGATGCCTAATTCGCACGACAGAACTGTCGGAGGCCGGCACAAGTAGAAAAGCTTCAAATCGCGCGTGGCGAGCTCGTGAGCTCCGCAAAATGGGACGAACCTCCGCCCTAGCTCTCTCAATCGTCTTGCCGGCCAAGTCTTGCACCTCCACATGCATGTGTGCCGGCTGGATCGATCGGCGAACGTGTCCGACGACTTGCATCCCATCACCATTCGAATAGGCGTGAATATCACGATAGTAGCCGCGCTATCTGGAACCTTTCCAGTCGAACCACGCCGGAATCGAATAGGTCAACTCGTCCGGAGCGCACCCGGAAATGAATGCTGCGCCAGCAACTGATACTAAGGACCCCATGACCCAAAATTTCATCGCATCGCTCCGCCGTCACTTCCTGCCTTTTCGCCTCATCTGGCACCACACGATCGGAACTGAGATCGCTGATATCGTGACAAATGCCGCCATGATGATTCTCTGAAGTGGGAAATACCAATGGCCGTACCTCGCGCGGTGGCTGGCCATGTCGTGGTACAGAAGCCAGTCGACGAGCGCCGCGCTTGCCACGAACGGAATTGTCCAGGCAATTAGACCGCGTACGCTTGGTGGTCTCGGCGTGCGCCGTGCGCCGTGGCTCCCGCCTCGCCGGCGCCTATGGTTTCGCCTTTTCCTTGTCATGGTCGTGGCCAGCGTGATCGTCATCATGTCCCTTGTGGTCGCCGTGAGTCTTGCATTCGCCGTGTCCGACACAGCGAAGCTTGGTTCCTTCGCGAACCCACAGGTGAGCATCATCCCCTTCGCCGGTTACGAAGTATTGTGTCTCACTCTTGACCGGTTGGGCGGTTCCGGGCTGCGCAAAGATATTCGCGGCGCAGGCGGTCAAACCGACACCCAGAATCAGACCCACAATGACGCCTTTCAGACTGACGTTTCGCATGACTTTTCTCCTTAGCAAAGTGCCAAATGACCATGAATGCCTGGCGAGCACACCGTCGCACCCGCCTCAGCCCTTTCGCTTTGAATCGCGTAAATCATCCTCGACCTTGGCTCGCTCGGACGGATGTCCGGCAGCCGAAGTCTCTGAGTCACGTTCTGTGTCCAACGACCCTGCGTCGGGCTCCTCCCATTTCTGAGGAACCGGACTTGGTGCACCGCTGGGATCCCATCCAGTGAAGATTCGATAGAGCGCCGGAAGAACGAGCAGCGTAAGAAACGTGCTTGTCACCAAGCCACCAATAACGACCGTCGCCAACGGTCGCTGAACCTCGGCACCGGTGCCGGTTGCCAGCGCCATCGGCACAAATCCCAATGATGCGACGAGTGCCGTCATGAGGACCGGTCGGAGCCGCGTCAACGAACCGTGGATAATGGCCTGATCGCGCGCCATGCCCTCCTGGCGAAGCTGGTTGATGAACGTGACCATGACTAGGCCGTTCAAGACAGCGACGCCGGACAGCGCAATGAAGCCGACGGCAGCCGAAATTGAAAACGGCATATCGCGCAACCAAAGCGTGACGATGCCGCCAGTAAGGCCGAGCGGAACAGCACTGAACACCAGGAGCGAATACTTTGCGCTCTTAAACGTGCTGAATAAGAGAATGAAAATAAGCAGGAAGCAAATCGGAACAACCACGGCGAGCCGGCGTGTGGCTGCAACAAGGTTTTCGAACTGTCCGCCCCAGTCAATCCACTGGCCCGATGGCTGTGAGATCGCTCTGACCTTTGCCTGTGCCTCTGCCACGAACGAGCCAAGGTCGCGGCCCCGCACATTGCACTGAACAAACACGCGTCGCTTTCCGTTTTCTCGGCTGATTTGATTGGTTCCCTCAGTGACGTCGATTCTCGCAACGTCGCCGAGAGGGATAAACCCCATGCGCGTCGGCGGCGGCATGATGCCGGTCAACTGCGAGGCCGACGCAAGGCGAACATCCTCGATGTCATCGTCGCGGGGCGGAAGTGGTATCCATAAGTTTTCAAGCGTCTGCGGTTGGGCGCGAAGTGTTTCGGGGAGCCGGACAATCACGTCGAATCGGCGGTCACCCTCAAATACCAGGCCCGCTTCTCGACCACCGATTGCCACAGCCAAAACGTCTTGTACATCAGCAACGGTCAACCCGTAACGCGCAATCGCCGCTCGGTCGATTTCGACCGTTAGAACCGGCATGCCGCTTGTCTGTTCGACTCTTGCGTCCGCCACGCCGGGAATGGTTTGGAGCGCAGCCAGTATCTGGTCGGCCGTCTTTCGCATTGAATCGAAATTGTCGCCGTAAACCTTAACCGCCACGTCGCCTCGCACGCCGGCAATCAGTTCGTTGAAACGCATTTCGATGGGTTGCGTGAACTCGTAATTGTTTCCCGGCAAGGCCTTGACGCTCAGTTCGATGAGCTTGAGCAGCTTGCCCTTGTGACCTATGGCTACGACTTCGCCGTGTCCGCCCTCCTCGCCTCCGTGTGTGTCTTCTTCCTCGCCGTGGCCCACAATTCTCTCCATTTCCTCCGATTTCGCCGCGATCAGTTTGTCCAATTCGGCCTCGCTGCGCCATTCTTCTTCGGGCTTGAGAATGACGAATGTGTCCGCGACGTTTTGCGGCATCGGGTCCGTCGCCATTTCGGCGGTACCGATCTTTGAATAAAGAAAGGCGACTTCAGGAAACGCACTTACCACACGCTCTACATCAAATTGCATTTCCTGCGACTGTGTGAGGGACGTGCTCGGGATGCGTAATGCGTGCATCGCCAAGTCCTTCTCATCCAGCCTTGGAACGAATTCCTGCCCTAGTGTGTTGAAAAGAACCAGCGACGCCGCGAAGATCACAAAAGCAACGCCTGCCACTGCCCATCGTGCCCTCAACGCCCAACGAACTGCGGGCTCATACGCTGCCTTTGCCCACCGAATAATGAAGATCTCCCTTTTCCTTCACCCGCCCCCCACCAGTATCGCTACCATCGCCGGCACGAAGGTCAGCGACAGTACGAACGCTCCGGCCAACGCGAAAATGACGGTGAGTGCCATCGGGTGAACATTTTCCCTCGACGCCGGTCAGCGTGAGGATTGGCACGTACACGACTGTGATGATCGCCTCTCCGAACGCCGTCGCGCTTCGCACCTGTTTGCTGCCTTCGAAGACAATATGGAGACGCTCTTGGAGCGTCAGCAGGCGACCTTTGGCGTGCTGCTCCTCCGCCAACCGACGGATACAGTTTTCGACGATGATGACGGCGCCGTCGACAATCAGACCAAAGTCGATGGCACCAAGCGACATCAGGTTTCCGCTCACCTTGTTCTGCACCATACCGATGGCAGCAAAGAGCATCGACAGGGGAATCGCCATGGCACAGATCAGCGCTGCCCGGAAGTTGCCGAGCAGCAGCAGGAGCACCACGATGACCAGGATCGCACCTTCGACCAAGTTTTTCTCGACCGTGCGAATCGTGGCATCAACCAGCTTGGTACGATTCAAAACCGTCTTGGCGCGGATGCCGGGCGGCAAACTTCGTTGAATGTCGGCCAACTTTGCGTCCGCGGCGGCAGCCACCGTTCGGCTGTTCTCCCCAGAAGCATGATGGCGGTGCCGACGACAATCTCCTCGCCATTCTCGCTCGCCGATCCGGTTCGCAATTCGCGCCCGATGCGAACGCCGCCGGCAGCAACGATGTCTCGAATGTAGATGGGTACGCCGTTTCGCGAACCGAGCGTAATAGACTCAATTTCCTCAAGCGTGTTGATTCGGCCTGCTGCGCGGACGATGTACATTTCTCCCTTGTGCTCGATGTAGCCCGCACCTGTGCTGATATTGTTGCGCTCCAATGCCTCGATCACGTCGCTAAAGGTCAGGCCATAGCTCACCAACTTCATTGGATCGGGCTGGACGTGGTATTGCTTGACATAGCCGCCGATGGAGTCAACGCCGGCAATACCGGGAACCGTGCGAAGCTGCATGCTGATCAGCCAGTCCTGGACCTCCCGGAGATATGCCACCCATTCGACATCACCACGCAGCCATCGACCTTCCGGCGTCAGGTAGAGCCATCATTCTGCCATCCAGGCCTTCCGTCAGTCTTCAGAGCACCTTCTCCGTCGGGATGCTCATACTCCACGGTGTACATGAGCTCTTCGCCGAGGCCAGTCGCGATCGGCCCCATGACTGGCTCTGCTCCCGGAGGAAGGCTATCACCCGCCTGACTGAGCCGTTCGAATACCTGCTGGCGGGCGAAGTAGATATCCACGTCGTCGTCGAAGATCGCGGTAACCTGCGAGAATCCGTTGCGTGACAATGAACGTGTGGATTGCAGGCCGGGGATACCCGCGAAGGACACCTCAATGGGAAAGGTGATCTGCTTCTCGACTTCAACAGGCGAGAGTGCGGGATACTCCGTGTTGATTTGCACCTGGTTGTTGGTGATGTCCGGCACCGCATCGATCGGCAACTTGATCAGCGAATTGACGCCGATCGCAGCGACGATGATGGTGAACAACACGATCAACCAACGATTTCGTATCGAAAAATGGAGGATGGTTTCTAGCACGTTTGAGTCTCCACGGCCGTTCGCCAGTGTTCAATGCTGGTGCTCGGCGGTTGCCTTGCCGAGGTCCGCCTTCAACAAGAAACTGCCGGATGCGACATACGCTTCACCTTCGACCAGGCCGCGGTAAACCGGGACCAAGGCCGGCCACGGCCTTTCCGACTGAGACCGCGCGCCTTGCAAAGGTGTTCTCTTCGCCCGGCACAGGAACGAACACCGATGTCTCGCCCTCGACGGTTTGAACCGCGATGTCCGGCACCGCCACAACGGGGGCAGGATCTGGATTGTTACGGTCGGTCGAGGCAATCTCGACCTGCACAAACATGCCCGGCTTCAGTGAGCGATCCTCACACTCCACCGCCACGCGAACCGAGACCGTCCGGGTGTGCGGGTCGATCATGGGCGCGACATAGGAGATTTGACCTTCGTGCTTATGTGGATCGAGGCTCCCAGCGTTTATCCACGCCTTGGCTCCCTGAGCAAGTTCGGGCAAATGGGCCTCAGGCACGTCGGCCAGCACCCACAAGATATCGATGTTGGCCAGCACGAGGAGCTTTTCTCGTTCGGGACTGACAAGCTCCCCAAGCGTCACTTCGCGCTCCACCACCTCACCAGAAATCGGAGCCACGATCGGAAAGCGCGGGTTGACCTCGCCGGATGCCTTAATCGCTGTTACCGTCTCCTGTGTCATTCCGAGCACATGAAGCTTGTTTTCTGCCGCGACCGCGGTCGACTCTGCGGTGCGAAGCGATGCTTGGGCCACCTTGAATTCGACCTCTCTTTTTTGCACTTCGTCCAGCGCGATGCCACGGTTTTCATCGTAGAGCCGCTGTGCGCGGTCTAACGCATTCTTTGCCAAGTCCACGGTCGCGGTCGTCGACTGGGCTGCGATCAGTTTTTGAAGATAATCACTTTGAGCCTCACCCAGTTGCGGACTTTCCACGACCAGCAGCAAGTCACCCTTCGTCACCACGTCGCCCAGACGGACCGCCAATTCCACTACGCGGCCGGGCAGCGTTGAACCGACATGCAATCGCCTCCGCATTGAACGCGACTCTGGCTGGAGCCACGAAACTCGGTCCAAGCCGATACAATGAGGCCGTCTCTACCCTGATTCCGTAGCGGTCGATTGCGTCACGGGTCAGCGTGACTTCGTCAACGTGCGCCTCCTCGCCGTGATCGTGCCCGTCGTGCCCGCCGCTTTCGGCCGCGGCGACCGATTCCGCCGCCGAGCCCGAATTCGACCCAGAATCGCGGCATGCGGTCAGGCACGCGCAAAGTACAGTTCCAATGAGGACGCACCAGGCAATTGCATTGCGCCCACGTCCCAGAAATTGAGATAACAGTCCGATTGTTGTCATTCGAAGCATATCGCCTCTCCACGGCATTCCAGCCGTCGTAGGTTTTGAACTCTCAAAACAGCCACGCGGCCAGCACGTTTTGTGCGAACGACACCGCAAAGTCGCCAAGCGACGCGACTAATGTTGCAATGGCACTTGCGTCGCCATTCGTGGAGTTATCCATTTGACAACCGCTCGAAGTGAATATTCCGATGGCTGCGATGGCGACCAGAAAAGAAACGCCAGACCGTATTGTTCCTTGCAATAGCATCTGCTATCCCTCATCCGTAGTTTGAGTTTGAGTCGGCTGCGTCGATGGGCCGACCAGTTCAAGTAACTCAGCCACAGGGCGTGCGGTAGCCCGTTCCAACTCAGCAATGGCGTTCGCCGCAGCCTGCAATGCTGCGACGTTCGCCCGGCGCGTTTCCAGTAACGAGCGCTGCGCATCGATGACGTTCAGAATCGTGGTCTGTCCCGCTTGATAGGTTGACTGGGATAGATCGAGCGTCTCTTGTGCTTGCGGCAATACTTCATTCTGGTAGAGGGTCGCGACATTCCAAGCAGTCGAAAGACGATCGGCAGCTTCGCGCGTGTCTTGTACAATTCCACGTTCAAGGCCCTCCAACATTGCCTTGCTTTCCAGATAGCTCATTCGGGCTTTGGCAATTTGGGCTTGATTTTGGTCGAAAATGGGCAGCGTCAGGCTCAGAGACGGGCCAAGAATTGCATCGATCCGCTGCCTCTCTTCGAGATTTCGCTGACCGCGTGATTGAATCTCGGGCGCGGTGAGCTGGCCGTTTGCGATGGACGTTCTTGCCGTATCGGCGAGGATTTTTCGCCCACCCTGAGCACGGTGTGCCTGGTGCTCAACTTCAAGACCGACTTCGACGTTCTGAAACACCTTGGCCAGTTCAAGCTCGACTCGCGCGGCAGCCGCCTCAACCGCGTCGCGAGCCGCCCGAGCATCGAGGCGCGAGTCCAGCGCTGCTGCCACGTAGCGGTCAACTGGCAGTTCGCTTTCCATGGGCTCCGGTAGCGTCTCACGGAGAAGAAGATCTTGTGCCGATGTGGTCAGTCCCAGAAGCGCCGCCAACGTGCGGCGCGAACTTGCTGATTCCAACTGCGCCGACCGAGCCTCGACTTTGGCACGAAGCGCCTGCCCCCTTGCCAGGTTCACGTCGAGTGACCCGACGGTGCCCGCCTCCAGACGAGCATTCGTAATGCGAAGCAACTCTTCCGTCAGCGACACATTGTCCTGCGCAATCGAAAATGCACTATCAGCCGCCAGGGCGTTGAAGTATGCAACTTTCGTGTCCACCGCTAATGAGACCAGCTCCTGAGCGGCGTTAAGTGTCATCCGATCCAAATCTTGATTTGCCGCGCGGCTGCGAGATGGAATCATCCACAAGTCCGCAATGTTCTGGGCCAGGTTCATGCCGAACTGATTAGACCCGCCCCCAGTCGGCAGATTGAACGAGAACCCCATAGTCGGATTCGACCAGAGGCCGGCTTGAACCACGTCAGCCCGCGCCATGCCCACCTGCAGCAAGACCGCCCGCGCTCTCGGGTTGTTGAGCAGCGCGAGTTTCACGGCTTCGTCGGCAGTAAGCCCATCAGTCATCAACTCAGCGATTGCGGCGTGGGTGATGGCCTGATCTTCCGGGTTCTCAAGTGGAACCTGACCAACGGCGCGTTCGACCTCTGACCCTGCGCGTTGGTAATCGCGTCGGGCGTTTACGGTCGCGCAGCCCATGATCACAACGACAGGGAACAGAAGAAGAATTCGGCAGCAATAGACTCTTGCATGGCACAAGATAATCAATCTCCAATTGACGAAGCCGCGCGAAAAAGCACGCGCATACGAAAACGCATTCGGCGATGCCGAACGATTAACGGCTGGTCAATTGGGGAATCAGATTAAAAGGGGAAGGTCACTTTGATGGAGCGGCAATTGGGGTCGATTGGGAGGGCCATCCGAGTTGCGCCAAGGAACGAGCGGCGCGAGCGAGACTCCCGTCGTATTGAATCCTGGCAATACAGGAAGCAAAGGCGCTACAGAGAGCGTCTGGTCGCCGCCATCCTTAACGATCGGGCCCTCATGGCATGGATCAGAATTACAGTTGTCCTCGTGGGAGCACGACCCAGAATCGGAATCAGGCTGATCGTGATCTTGATCACCATGGCAGGTGGTTGCGATTGCGCCGCTCGTGGTTGGAGTGCAGGGGTGAGTCAGGACACCCGCCAAGCACAACGAGGGCGAGATATGAAGAGCCCAGCAGGCGATCGCAAGATTGAACACGCGCAGCACCATATAGAAGTCCTATCGGTAACTAGGCCACGTGTCAATAGCGACGAGCAAGAACGACCCATAAATCCTTCAGCCGGACGCCCGATGGCGGTCGAAGTGGATAGCGGCCGCTTGTTCTCGGGTTACTTAGCTCAACTCTCGGGTGAAAATCCCAATGATCCCTGCCATACGCTGAGCTCGCCGTTCATGAGTCCCCCACGGAGTCAGTTGGGTAACAGGGACGAGCCATTGCGCAATCCCATGTCCGACTGAATTAGTACGACGTCCTGACGGGAGGGCTGGCGGACGTGCATCGTGTGTCATTCGAACATCAACATCGAATCGAAAGCGATTCATCGCTTGAGGACCCGTATGCTCCACGACTGCGAGCTCACGCAGCTGGCAGTCGATGTCCGCACGCCGTCCAGCCTGGGCGGCTTGTCCGAGGTTCTTGGGCGACCTCTTGTAAATGGCTGTCCGATAGCGAGTTACATGGAAGCGGTGCGCCGGGATGAATACCCCGCTTTCGCCGGATTACCCCTCGGCATCCGAACTGTGCTCGGCGTCAAGGGTTGCCGCGTCACGGGTTCCTTCGGCACCGGGACTCGAAAGGTTGGAGGCCGCTGAAAACCACGTCCAAGGCCCCAACGCCTGACAATCAATCGGACACGCGGTAGACTCGCGTTCCGGTACCGGCAAGAAATTGCCGTGCGGCCTCCGACGCAGCACCTCGTGCGGCGCCGGAGGCCGAACCGTTTTCTTTCCGAAGCACTCCGTCCACGCGAGCGCCCGGTAGCCCCTCATCAGGCTCCTCGACCTTCCGCATTGCCCTGCTTGCACGATCCTCGTCTTCGAGCGTCAGGTAGTTCCACCGCCGGTTCTTGACCAACCAGACAAACAGGCCGCTTGGGTTGGTTGTGCCGTACCTCATCGCGTGCTCCGCCGCCGCGAAGACATTCAGCCGCTCACTCGCGGAATCGCGGATTCGTCCTTGCCGCACTACGGTGGAGTAGAGGATGGCGACGCGTTCCGGCTCCCGTAGATCACGCGGCGTGACGTTACGAATGCTCGGGACGTGCGGCTCCGTTCCCGAGGCGCAAGCACCATTCGGCCCGCGCCCGGCGGGTTTCTGGTTTTCAGATCGTGAAACGAGTTCCCGGTTCTTATTAAGGGGTGGTGATTTGCCGGGGTTCGCGGCCGGACGGGGTGGTGGTCGTAGCGCGTGCATCGATGGCGGCTGCCAGGTAAGATCGAAACGCACACGTAGCCCCCAGCGGTTCATCGAGCGCTGGTCGGTCGCGTCAATGACGAGCAAGCCCAGTTCGACCAACTCTCGCCGGGCCGCTTTCACATTCCGCACATCGACCTCGAACACGTTCGCGACCCACGACGCCTTGCAGCGTCCATCCGGACAGCACTCCTTATTACGGTAGTACAGGCAGCGAAGCGCGTGCCCGAGCGTGGTCGCGATGAGAACCGGGCGAGTCGCCCGACACAGCAGTCTGAGCACGCGGCGCGGCATCGGCACCTTGCGCCGATGGTTCGTCACGCTCTCGATGAACGAACGCAACTCTAACCGCTGCTCATCCGTCAGGTTCTCGGCCCCGTAGTCGAATCGAACCGCCGTCTCCTTCCAGTGCAGGAACTCCTGC
>JADJRI010000020.1 GCA_016712275.1 Planctomycetota bacterium | reverse complement strand
CATGTGATCGAGGCTGATATTCACGATGCCGCAGACTTCGGGCTTCACGACGTTGGTAGCATCGAACCGACCGCCGAGCCCAACCTCCAAGACCGCAATATCAACATTTTTCTCTGCAAAATGGAGAAATGCGACGGCCGTCAGAATCTCAAAGAATGTCGGGCGCTCGGACGGCTCATACTTTTTCGTGGTGTCGGCGACCTTGGCAATCAGTCTGGTCAGGTCGGCCTTGGGAATCAGGTCATCATTAATGGCGATACGCTCGCGCAAATCGACAATGTGCGGCGACGTATAAATGCCGACTTTCAGCCCATTGTTGGCGAGCATCTGCGT
Organism: Planctomycetota bacterium; assembly: GCA_016712275.1. Taxonomy (GTDB): domain Bacteria; phylum Planctomycetota; class Phycisphaerae; order UBA1845; family UTPLA1; genus JADJRI01. The sequence goes on along the minus strand of JADJRI010000020.1, from coordinate 66,604 downwards.
GAGCATCGCGGCTGTCGAGCCTTTGCCTTTGGTGCCGGCAATGTGGACGCTCTTGAACGAATGCTCCGGATGGCCCAAGTCCTTGAGCAACCGATGGTTCGTCTGAGGTGAAAGCGCCGCCGCCAGCCTGCCGTTTGGGTGGACGGGCGCTTGTCCACCCTCAAAGCCGAACCAGCCAGCGATGCCCGCATGATCTGGCTTTGGAAGGTGGGCGCGGGGCCTTAATGACAGCGGCAGCCGTAGCCCTCGTCCGCGAGGATTTCGGAGCGGATTTAGCGAGTTTCGTCCGATCCTTCGCCCCTGTCTGGCGACCCTTCTTCGGAGATGTTGAACTCTTTTTGGCCGGTGTGTTTTTACGCGCGATGGGCGTACTCGTCTTTGGCATAAGGACAATATCCTATCGTGTCAACGGCCTGTCGTCAAGAAATCGGCCGTTTCATCTGCGAGAATTGTCGGCCCCCTGTGATATAAGGCCCTGAGAAGACTATGGTTATGCCTGTGAATTGTCGCCGGACCTGTCCCAAACATCCCTCTAACACTCGCACCAAAATTGTCGCGGCAAACATTTAATCCAACAGGTCTTACGCAGTTTACCCACATTCTATACACGGGCTGTTCGATCTGACTTCTCATGCAATTCCAATTCATCGCCCACCCCCATTTATCATTCGAAAATCATTATAGTTACGACGTCGCCCGACGGCCTGAAGTTCACCAATACAGGTCGATCCCCAAAAAAATCTGAGAATCGAATGATCAATCCACGAATCATTTCGGCCGCCTTGTTGGAATTCCCGGCAAAATCGCCATAATAGCGCGTTTACCGATTCGAGACCTGAAATGAGTGATACGTCGGCCACCAAGATTGTCCGCTGCTGCCATTGTCGAGGGATGATGCGCGTCGCGGCCAAGGCCCTTTCAGTCTTTTGTCCGCATTGCCAGAAGCGGGCGACGCTGGAAAGCCTGCGCATCGTCGGCGCCCATCCGGGCCGATCCCTGGCGACCTGCGGCGACATACTTGTTGAGGCCCCCTCCCAACTGAATGTCGAGATCGTCGCCAACAATGTGACCATTCGGGGAAAGGTGAACGGCTCAGTCTCGGCCAATGAATGCCTCGAAGTCGATTCGACCGGCCGCATTTACGGCGATGTTCGTGCTTCCAAACTCATTGTTCGCGACGGGGGCGTCATTCAGGGTCGAATTGAGATGCTGCCCTCTTTGACGGCGCGGGCCGCCTCCGCAAAAACCAAGGAATCGGAATCGCCCCCTCAAAAGGAAGAAGCCGTACGCGGCAGCAGCCTGCCACCCGCACCGGCGGTTCCCGGCGGCGCGCATGGACGCGGAACCACCCTGCCGCGAGCGCCGCAGCAGATTCGACCGATTCGGATCGAATAGCCGGCGCGAAGACAAGGCTCAACACCCTCCGGCAGGCCATTATTTTGGTGTCAATATGATGGCACTTTTACTAAGAACACGCCGTCCCTCTACTGTTTAGAGCGGCTCACCAATGAGTGGCGCCATTTGGCGTTCGCACGGGCAAGCATAAGGCCGCTTGCCCATGCCACCCATGACGCGATACATGCAAACGCGCATTGCTCCAGCACGGATGATTTGAGTATTCTCGAAACTGTCAGTTCTTACTGGAAGAAAAATCAGCGGCGGCTCATGTTGCAGATGCCTCCGCCTGTTTGGCTTTCATGGCCTTTTCGATCGCAACGGGATCTTCGAAGCCCTTTCGCCGGCTGATTTCCGCGATGATGTCGGCAAATCGCTTGAGATGGTATTCGTCGAGGCGTATCCGCTTTTCACCCTTGCCATTTGCGACGCAAACGAGATCGATCCAGCCCTTTTTTTGAAAGCGAGTCGATTCGAGCGACATCATCTCATCCCAACTCGCACGGCCCTTGAAACGATACCGAATGCCCTGCTCATCCAGCACGCACTTGGTCACAATGATGGACGCCAGAAAGATCGCGGTCACGACGGCGCCGACCGAAAGCAGCCAGCCGATGACTTTCTGCCAGCGAAGATCCGTCATTTTGTGGGCGACCGGCTTTCCGACCGGGTCTCGAAGCATGCCGTTTTTCACGACAAACTTGATGCGATAGTCCGGACCGAAGTAGTACACAGCATCGTTCGATTCAAAAGACGGTGGACCGCCGAAGACGCGCTCCAGTTCCGCGCGTTGCGACGCGGGGCTCAACTTGTTGAGTATGGCTGGAATTTTCTCGTCAATCGCGGCGGTATTCTGGGTGTTGACGAACTCGTAGATTCTGCCGGCTCGCGCCCGCTCCCGGTCCGCCGCATCGAGCGATTGAAGATGCTCCTCGAAATTCTTGGCTTCGTAGCCCACATAACCGTCATAGAGAAACGAAGCGCCAAATTCCGCGATCATCAGGAAGAACAGCATGTTTCTGACGATTCGCTCGGTCGTCGGCCCGCTTTCGATTGGCATGGTCGGCTTTCAGGGGGTTTCCGGCGGCGGAGTGCCGGATCCCTTTTGGAAATCAGTCACTTTTTTGATCAGCTTGGTTACATCTTCCGCCTTGATGACAAACACCCGATCGGGGGCATTTGCGGCAACGGCGTATCGACCGCCGTCGGAAGGACCCTTGGCCGAAACGTGCAAAGTGGACACATCCCCGCCCTCTTGCGTCACGACCAGCACCGTCTCCGGGGCATCCAATCCATAATCCGTAAGGTTGGCCGCGTTGTACTTTACATAGCGCACGGCTCTCAATTCGCGAAATGAATCAAACAGCGTGGTGAGCTTTGAAGCATCGACGGCGAATGACGATTCACCTGATAACTTCCATGTGTCGCCATCGAGATCGAACTGATAATTAGACGCACCCTTCGATGCAAACGATCGGACAAGGGAAGACTGCACGTCGAACAGCTTCGTATCCAGCAATTCAGACTCGATGTCGTTCAGGACTTTTGCATCGATTTCGCAGATGGTGGGGCCATCGGCTTTCATGGCATATACCAAACCGCCATGCCGCGAAAAGAGCAATGTATGGACGATCGCCCCCTGAGCGGCCAGCGATTCCGAGGGTTGAGTGCTTGGCGCCGGAGGTGTCACCGTGATGCTCACCTTTGTCGCGGTTTCATTGAGGCCGTAGTTCGGCGCGTCCGCGGCCAGTGCCACAACCCTGCGCCCGCGGAGGGAAGATAGGTCCGCCAGAATCCTGGTGACATTGCCCGGCTCAGCCCTGCCCTGAACGGGAGCTGTCATGTTCCAGGACTCACCAACCTTCTCGATGACGCGGGTGTTGCCGCCGCCAACCATCTCAATTCGGGTGGCGTTGGAGGAATCGAACGACAGGATGTCGCGCGTCCGGAAGCTGACCGGCTTGACGCACATGGCATCTGCGCCGGCCGTCGGAATAACCGCAATGACTTGATCGGAAACGATTTTTACATAGGCGCCGGTCTTGCTCGGCGTCATTCCGCCGACCAGCAGCTTGAACGGATTCAGCTCGCCCTCGACCGAGATTTCGAGCGTCGCGCGAGGATTGGCAAATCCGAATTCAGCCGACTCCGATTCCTCGAAGCTGAGGGCCTTGGCATCGCGAACCGCCTTGAGCAGATCGTCGACGGCGACGAATTCGGCGGGAGTCAATTGCGATGAATCCGCCGCACCCGCGATCTGCCACAGCGGCCCGGCGCGAACCAATTCGATCGATTCTGCGCCCGTGGTCAGCACAATGCGGTTCGCCCTTTCAATGGCGATCGAGGCGATTTTCTTTTCGCGAAGATCGGCCGGTCCGACGCTCACATCTTTTGCGACGCTTTCGTTCACCTGAAAGACGACCGGACTGGCAGGCTCCACGACCCTGGCAAAAACGCGATCCTCCGCCTTGCCGCCCAGCGCCACGGTGGTGACACTTGTCTTGATGTCGAACTCGGGCTCCACCGGCGCGCTGGTGGGGCCTTCGATATCGGGCATTTTCTTCGGCGTCTTCTGCTCGGTGGTGACCGAAACGACAAGTCGCGGATTGTCGAGCCCGTAGGGGCGAAGCGACTTGGGATCGTCGGCGACAAATTCCAGAGCGCTGAGGTTGGCGACCGTGCTGATGATCTTGTTAACCAGCGTCAAATCGGCACGGGCCTTCACCGGCGTTTCCAGCGCCCAGCCGAGACCGCTTTTGACGAGCGTATAATTCTCGCTGCCGCTGACCTGCACGCGAACGGCCTCGCCGACTTTGAATTCCGCGACGCGCTTGCCGCGGTAGTCCGACAGCTTGTGCTTCAGATCGGCATGCAAATCGGAATTAACGACATAGATCGTGTCATTGCCTTCGACTTGAACATAGGTCTTGCGCGAAAGTTTTTGCCCTTCGCCGATTTTCAGCACCGTCGATTTGCCGTCGGTGCCCGTCAGCTTCACAATTTTCAGGGGTTTATCGAGCGACGTGATTTCGTTCGACGGACGATCGGCATGGCCGCCAGCATAATGTTCCTCGTATTCGAGACCCGTAATCTTGTCGACATCGCCGTTCACGGCAAACGACTCGGCCGGACCCGCGGACGGGGAGGTCATTCGCCATTTGCCGTCCTCCTTTACGAATGAGCACGTGAGCGTTTCGCCCTGCTTGATTTCGTAGGCGGTGATGTCGTCCGGCTTGAGTTCAAACAACGGGCGCGGGCCCGACGATTCGGCCGGCTTGTCGCCCGCATCGGGCGACGGCTGCATCCACCAAACGCCGCCGACGGCCAATAGCAATGCAATCACCAGAACGACTGTCGTCTTCGGATTCATCGCGTACCCATTTCCTCCAGGTTGCCACTATGGAATGCCGCCGAATCAGTTATCGACGGCGAATCAGCCACGGAACGAAGCCGCACAATACGACCAACCCCGCCAGATCAACCAAACCAGTGACTTGGTCCACAGCAGTTCACTATCCGATAGGCCGCGCACGCGCGGCACGGGGACCGGTCCGCGACCGATGTAGCCCTCGGTATCGTTGAGCCAATAAAGTGAATTCACGACGAGATCGAGCGACTCGGCAGGTGCCTCATCGAAACGGGCGCGGTTGGTATCAGCCAATATCGGCGACTTCACATAGCTGTCCTTGATGCTGGCCCCGAAGCCCATCACCGCAATTCGACTCTTGGGCTTGCCGTCCTCCGGCGTGCGGGTGGCCGTCATCATGACATCGAACGGCCCCTTGGTCGTGGGCTTTTCCATTTGCACGACGCCGCCGGAGCGTTTGTCGTTGATGCGGTTGATGATCTCGATGAGGTCGTCAATGTTAACGGCGATGTATTCCTCGCGTTTAGGAATGCTGACGACGGACTCGACCTTGATGTTGCGTTTTTCGTCGCCCTTGCGAACCACCTGGGCACAATCCGTGACAAGAAAGCGCGTGCCGATCATGGGTTTGCCGATGGGCTGATCGGTGAAGCCGGTGAGCGGCATGTAGTTAAACTTGAGAACACCCACTGTGAATCCATTGGCCGTGGATCGATCGGCCTCAACCGCCAAGATGCGCGTGGAATTATCGAGCTTCAGGCCCCAATCGTTTTCGAGAATGGGCTGGTACCCATAGGGCGGCGTGGCGAACTGTCGCGTTCCAAAACCGGCCGGCGCGACTTCCCAACAGCCGACAAAGAGCGCGCTCGCCCCGCCTTCCAACAGGTCGCGGACGATCTTGCGATGCTCTTCGCCGAAGACCACTTCCTCGGCCTGCTGATTGAAGGGGTTCGGCGGCGACGGCGGAGCCGGCGGCAAAAGCAAGAGCAGGTCGGTCTGGCCCTCGTCGATCTTGGGGCGCTCTTTTGTGGTCGCGAGATTCCAGTCGTAGACTTTGAAGTTCGCCGCTTCGAGCCGCGTGCGAAGTTCCGACAATTGCGCCGTTGGAACGCTGCTCTGTGGCGGCGGCGGCATGAACGGATTGCGCTGCTGCGGTGCGGGTGGCTCGAATGAGACGAATGTCACGGCGGCGAAAGGCTTGTCGGCCTTCAGTGCAAGTATGGCCGAGGAAATCGAGCTGTCGCCATTGAAGGTGCGCTGTTCTTCCTTCTTGTCCGCGTCGCCAACTGGAATACTCTCTCGAACGGGCCAGACCGACGCAAAATCGACAACGCGGATTTTCTTGTTGACTTCGATAACAACCGAATTTTCCTCGCTGAGCTTGTCGGCGACGGAGCCGAGCTTTAATTCCGGAAGGTCTTTCAATTCCGCTTCGACCTTTGCCACGCCCTCGGACTGGGATCGAAATAGTCCATTATCGCGGGCGGCGGCAAGGAATTTGCTCGAAGGATCGTCAAGATTCGAAAGGCGTATGGCCAGTTCGGTCAGCAATTGTTCGCAAACAGAAGCATTCTTTTCGAGACGACCGGTGTCCGTTCGGGTGGCCTTGAGTGCCTGTTCAATCTGGCCGGGCTCTTTCCCATCAATGATGCCCAGCAGTTGAAGTCGTGTCTTGCGCAGACCCTCGCCGACTTCGTGCAAGACATCTGCAACCTCAAGCTGCATCACCAGCGGGCCGTTCTGTACGCGTGCCGCCCAATTGGCATGCTGCCGGACGATAGGAAACTGTTTCGCGAATTCATCGATTTTTTTGACGATGCCGTCCAGCGCCATGCCCACCTGCACACCGGCATCGGCGTAATTCTTGAGCGCGGTCGCAGCATCGGCGGGCATGGGATCGCCGTCGTTGCCAACAGCGTTGCGGAGAATTTCGACCTGCGATTTGGCCATGGCCGCCGCTTCGCGAAGCATCTTGATATTCGCCGAATCGGACTTGGTCACTTCATCGGCCAAGCGCGTCAACTCGCTTGTCAGTTTGCCGACGGCTTCGAGCGTCTTACTGATTTCTTCGGTGGCGGTCTTGGCCTGTGTCGTGGCCTCGGCGAATTTTGGAATGCCGCCCTCGGGAGTTAGCGCCTTGATCTCGTCGGCGGCTTCCGTGAGACTTTTCTCGACATCTCGAATCTTCAGGGCAATTTGCGCGAACAGCGGAAAATCACTCAGCCATGATTCCTGCGAAAGCAGCGTGTCCGACTCGACGCTCAGCCGCTGCAAGTCGCTCTGCAATTTCGAACGCATCGCTTCAAAGCTCTGCAAGGCGGTCTGGTGCTTGTCGGCCTCGCTGCCGAAGGTCTTGTTGATTCGTGCCGCGAGTTCCTCGCGCTCCCGGGCCGTGGCGATGTGCTTGTAACTGACCTGCCGGGAGACCGTGCGCAGTTCATCACAATATTCGATCAACTGTTCGATGTATTGCTGCTGCTTTTCGTCTTTGGAATTCGGCGTGTAGACAATCGAAATATTCACGTCGCCGGGCGTTTCTGACAGGATTTTCTTTGTGCGCTCGCTGACCCCCAGGTTGCCGATTGTGGCGATGTCCTGGCGCAGAATTTCAGCGACGCCATGTAATTCACCGCCACGACCAGGGCAACCGCCGCGACGATCGAAATCGTGACGTTGGCGCCGATGGCCCACTTTCGGCCGGAGCCGACCGCTTCCACTTGTGGTTCGTTTGCCGTCAGCGCCATCGTCTCGACTCCAGAACCTTGATCGTCAGGAACAGGAACAAGGCCGTGCCACTGACGAAAAATACGAGATCCTTTGTATCAAAAATGCCGCGGCTGAAATTGTGAAAGTGATACAGCACGTTCACATGGCTCAGCACAACGCGCCACTGACCGCCCTGTAGCGCCGCAAGGGTGTCCACCAGAATCGTCAGCAATGCCAGTACCGCGACACCGATGATCGCCGCAAGCAACTGGTGCCGCGTCATCGCACTGGCAAAGAGGCCGACCGAGATGTACAACCCGCCGAGCAGAATCATGCCCAGGTAGCCATACAAGAGCGCGTTGACATCCTGCTGGCCATACTGCGACAACAGCACAATGTGAAGCACCGTGGTGGCCAGCAGGGCGACAAAAAACATGAACACGCCGATGAACTTGCCGAGCACCACCTCGGCGTCCGTCACCGGGGCGGTCATCAGGGTTTCGATCGTGCCCGAGGCGAATTCATCGGAAATGAGCCGCATGGTCAGCATCGGCACAGCGAAAATCAGCAGCCATGCCATGCTGTCCAGCATGAACCGCATCGAGGCTTCGCCGCCGTCGATCAGGGTGTTGTCCATGAACAGCCAGCCCGATGCGACGAGAAACACCGCCGCGACGATATAGGCCACCGGCGACAGGAACGTCGTCGCCAGTTCGCGCTGCGTCAGGGCCATGACTCTGGATATCACGCTCGCACCTCCCGATTATGCGACCGCTGTTTTGCCATTTGCTCGGCCGTGATGCGGACGAAGAATTCCTCGAGGCTGCCCTGTTCCAATCGCAGCTCGCGCAGGCTCCAGTTCTTTTCCTTCGCCAGTTTGTAGATATCTTCGCGGGGGTCGGCATCCTTCGATGTTTCGAGTGTCAGACGGTTCCAGCCGTTGTCGTTTGCACATTCCAACTTGCTCACGCCGCGCACCTTCGCGACGGCCTGTTCGATCTGCGCCTTGTCGCCTGAAAGCTCGGCGATGAGCCGCGAGCCTTCGCGAATTCTCGCCTTCAACTCCTCCGGCGAACCGGATGCGACGATCGAGCCGCCCGCAATGATGATCGTCCGCTGACAGGTCGCCTCGACTTCCGGCAAAATGTGGCTCGACAGCAGCACCGTATGCCGCTTCGCCAATTCGTGAATCAAATTCCGCGTCTCGCGAATCTGCGTCGGGTCCAAACCGACCGTCGGCTCGTCGAGAATAAGAACTTTCGGATCGTGCAGCAGCGCATCCGCCAATCCTACGCGCTGCTTCATACCCTTCGACAACTGATGGATCGGCCGGTCGATGAAATCGCCCAGCCAACACAGGTCGGCCACCCGCTTGATCGCACTCTCGCGCGTCGCCCGGTCCAACCCGCGAATCTTCCCGCGAAAGTTCAGGTATTCCCGCGCCCGCATGTGAACATCGAGCGGCGTGCTCTCGGGCAAATACCCAATCACCCGCCGGACATCCATCGACTGTGTAAATACATCGTGCCCCGCCACCGACGCCGAGCCGCTCGAGGCGGGCATGTAACACGTGAGAATGCGAAGCGTGGTCGTCTTCCCCGCGCCGTTGGGCCCAAGAAAGCCGACGATCTCCCCTTCATCTATATGAAAGGAGATGTTGTTGACCGCCTTGCGATCCCCGTACATTTTGGTGAGGTTTTTCACCTTGATCATGTGCGAATCTCGCCTCGATCCAAATACTTCGATCACGGGTGGCATGGGCAAGCGGCCTTTTGCTTGCCCGTGCGAATGCGAAGGATGTCACAACCGCACATTTCACCCTACAAAACTGAACGTTGTCATAAAGCGATTCTTGAATTACAGCCCCGGCCTGTCATGCAAGCCGTAGCCAGCAAAACACTTATGCGCCAAGCCCCACTTATCTAATCAATCTTCGGGAATTCGTCAACACGCCGGTGGGTCCTGTGAATTCTCAGTCGCGACCACTCCAACCCCTCCGCATGGGCGAAGGGCACGTTTATTCATCGATAGACGCAGATTCCCTGCAAGTCCTGTCAGCCAATTCACCTTAGAAACGAAACGGCAATGTAACAGCAAGTCACTTATTTTCTGCCTCGAATGCAAGCGACAATTGACGAACACGCTTTTTTCTGTCGTGAATCCTCATTGAAGTATAACATTCAAATGGAATCGCATCATTCCACTTGGTCCACACATGCGAGAGTCAGTGATTACAACAACCTTCCCGCCCCGGCGATTGCGTCGTGTCATCGGTATCGCACTTGTCGGTTGTGCGTTTTTCGTGTCCTTAAACGGCTGCGCACGAACTGATCTAATCCATAAGGTTAGCGAAGCGCCGAAAGACTATGTCGGTCAGCTATGGAGCTTCGGCGGCCATTCAGATCGTGTGAACTGCGTGAAGTTCTCTCGTGATGGCAAATACCTGGCCACCGCGTCAACTGATTGCACGGCCCGAATCATCGAACTCGAAACCGGCCGTCAAATCACCTTTTTTTCAAACCACGGCAACGCAGGCTTCAAGACTCGTTTGTTCTGGTTTCCCCTGATTACGCCCCTTTTCCTTGTTTATCGGCAGTGGTTCCCTTTTGTCGTCGCTGGAACGTATCACAAATTCGGCGTTGTTCATGGCGGAATTTACTGCGTCGACATCGCCCCGGACAATCAAACGGCCGCGTCAGCAGGCTATGACTGCATACGAATCTGGAACGCCCGCAACGGAATTCAAATCCAAGAAATTACGTATCCCAATCATCTGCCATCTAGAGTTCACTCTGTAGAATTCTCGCCCAACGCAGCGCGCTTGCTAGTAGCGACTTCAATGCAAATGAGCGTGCACGAAATTGCATCCGGTCGCATGATCTGGTGCGGCGGGCCCGACAAAGGTGAAATCAACTCGGCAGAATTTTCTCAAGACGGAAAGTCGATTCACACAAGATCGTCTTCGGGAATAGTCGAGGCTTGGAATGCAAACACTGGAGAAGGAACCTACCACCTGGAACCCGCATCCCTCAGCGAAGTCTACCACCTCTCGCTCTCACGAAATGGCGAACGAATTCTCGCAGCCGGTGACCATCAAATCTCCGAATTATTCGCTTTCGATTGCGCACCAGTTCGGCCATCGGTCGCAGTGACAACAATTCGACACCTTCCACAGTATCTGGTCTGGTTGCCAAATGAACGATTCTGTCTCGCAAGAACCGCCTATGCGATTCATCTGTTGAGCGTGGAATCCGGTAATTCCATTTTCAATTTCAAGAGTGGGTTAATGAATCCATACTGCCCGATTGCCGTTTCACAAGATTCCCGATTCTTCGCATATTCTTGTGATTCAAACGGTCAGTACGGCGTAAGGCTCTACAAACTGCCTTAGGATGCAGCAAACGAACTAGTCGCACCATCATCGGCGATCCTGCAACCGACTAAATAGTTGAAGCGCCTCATATTATCTCACCAACTACTTCCGTTTTCTGAACCGCCTAATCGCTCCTTTTCGCTTCTTCCTGCCGTTTTTTCTGAAACCGTCTTTTCGCTTCTTCCGGCAGCATAAACTCGTTGTCATTGAGCCGATGATTGATTCGAATGAAATCATAGGAAACCGATATTTGCGTTTGATCCATCACGCGCTCATACCTTCGAAGGACTCCATGGTGTTTGTCGATCCAGGCCCAAAGCCTCGGTTGGCCCTCAGTAGTTTGGATCCGAATCTTGAAACATGGAACTCCCTGTGCGAAATCACTTCCCTCGTGAACGGCATTGCATTTTTCGTCGCGCATGTAGAGCTCCATCCATTCACACCCGAGCGCGCGACCCATCGATTCAAGACCAGCTCCATGCCCCATGAAGGCTGCGGAACCTATTAGCATCGCCCCATCGCCCAACCGTTCCGGCCGGCACAATTTCATATCCGAACGTCCTTTTGCCTTGACGTTGTCCGCCATTCTCTTGAAGTCGTAGGCGATTTCATATTGGCCGCTCATATGTCCACCGAGGTATTCGCCGTCAAATATGCTCGCTTTGTCTCCGCATTCAAGCCGATACTCACCGTTCGGACCAAGAACACATCGAATGCGAATCCTCTCTTCGCGCTCCGGAGATTTCATATTGATTTCGCCCTCGGCCTCGTAGGTGTCCGCTTCGCAATAGATGCGGCCTGCCTCACAAAATTGCTTCGGCCGAAATGCTCTGGTCGCCCAGCCGATCACGATATGCAAACTCAATCGGCAGGGTGATATCCCTGACTACACGCAGCGATCGACGCAATGACCGACATCAACCCATATGATGCAACTCTCTGTATTTCTTGTATCTTCATGATCCGGCCCTTTCAATGAATTATCCAATGGAGTAGCCAATGGGTAGCTAATTCGAATTCGGTGTAGCCATTAACGAGAAACAGCCCAAACTTGGTCTCCCCGCCCCTCACGCCTCCTTAAACGGACTCCTCTCCGGTGCCTCCCCATGCGGCACCAGCCCCACGAACGGCCGCAGCATCTGATTCATCATCGGATGCCGATGCCGTATCCACATTCAGTGGCACCGGCCTGGCACCCAGCCGAGCCTTCGGCTCGAGCGCCGTCCGCCCCAGCGACAGCCGCTTGCACCCCATCGCAATCGAATCCGCAATCACCGCATGCAGCAATCGAAAATAAACCGGCACCGTCTCATTCGTCGCCTTGTCATAGCCGAGGTAATACCCCACCGCCGTGTCGCCGTCCTTCAACGTTGTGACAAATCCGGCGATGTCACCCTCCTTGCGCTTTCACGGTGCAACGAAAGTCGGCGCCCAAAAGTCCGGCCAGCGTCGGAATGAACTCCGGCCGCAGCGTGAACAGTCGCACCGCCGCCTTGTCGTGGACCTGCAGGTAGAGGGCGTGCAACCTCTCCGCCGATTCCGCCGGATTTGCCAGCGGATCAACGGTCCATCCCGCATCCTTTACATCGCGAAGCAACTTCACGATGCCCTTGCGGTACTTCGAACTCATCGCCGCCAGATAATCCTCGTGCGATGTCCACTCCGGCTTGAAATCCAGCACCATGTCGGGATCGGTCGGCATCGATTCATAGCTGAATGTCTCGAGCGTTTTCGACCGGCCCGCATCGGCCTGCGAAAAATCCTTGACCATGACGAAGCTCACATTGCTCGACAGCTTTTCCGCCCGGCACTTTTCGATAAATCGCTTCAGCGATGGCCGGCCACATGGCCGCGCCCGTCCTCGCCCTCCGCAATGGCCACCCCGTGCAAGCCCCATGACATCAGGTTGCCACACACGAGAAACTTGGAATTGATACGCGACAGCGCCGAGGTGCGTAACTGCTTCGACGCACCCTTCACCGCCGCACCGGCCCTGGCGGACAGGTTCGACTTGCCGACCGCGGAGCGAGCTTTTCCGTTCCTGCAAGTGACGGACGAACCGCTCAATTCCACAACTTGCAACACCAACGCCGCCGCAGGCACTTCGTCGCGAAAAATAATCGCGTATCGCGGCGTAATATTCGCCGGTCCGCATGTTTCGACGGCCATCAGGTAAGGCCGCCTCATAAACACCGATGCGCCGGCCGTAATCGCGTCCACCGGGCGGCATCGAGGTAAGCCAGCCGATCGGCAAATACAAATCCATATCCGCTCGCACGATGCCGCGTCCGATGTCGCTCGCGCGAGGCGGCAAACTTGTCCATCAGTTTTCTAACGACCTCGCGCTTTGACATATCAGCAGCCCTTCAAGTGACGGGAATCATGGGCCGAACAACCTGCCAATCGCCCCTCGCAAATGCTAACCGCCTCGAAACGACACTGCCATGTACACCCAACAATGGGTACTTGTACAGTTTGAAGCATATGGGGTACGAATTCTCTGGAAATTCGCACCGGCCAGAGGCGCATGCTCCCCAACCTGTACCAGCACCCAAAAATGCGCCGCCGTGCGGATTCCACACTGCAGAGTTACGAATCTGTTAGGACGTTTGGTGTCGAAAACAGTTGCGGGCCAAGTTCACGACATTGCCCGCCATCGTTCCTAGCATTCATGTAACGCGACTTCGACTACCAGGGGCTTTTTTTTGCGAACGCTTCCTTCAGTAAGCGACTCCGAAAACGAATCGACACGACGCACGGCTTTATGAACTCTTCACTACAATTCAAGCGGCGGCATCGCCCCCCAAACTCGTGAACCGCGTCCACAATTGGCGTTTATTCATTCCATGGCACATACTGTCGCCCAAAGCCCCATGCTTCAAAACACCGCACGAATCCTATGTGTCCTTACCCTCGCGCTGTGCGGGTCGCACCCGGCCGCGCGCGGCGATGACTCGCCCACATCAGCGCCCGAGCCGCTTACCACTGAAGAACTGATCGAAAGGCTCACTTCCAAGGAGGTTGAAATCCGGCGTGCGGCCGCTTTTCAAATGGGAGAACGGCACGAATCGCCGGAGTCGTCGGTGCCGGCGCTCATCGCCTTGCTCGACGACGCGGATCAGAAGGTTCGATGGCAGGCCGTCATTGCGCTGGGCAAGTTCAGTTGGGATGCGCAATCGGCCATCGACCGGCTCCTGTCCCTTTTGAATCAACCGGATCGCACATTGCGCATGGAGACCGTAATTACCTTGGGCCGAATCGGCGCCAGGTCGCCGGAAACCGTGGCCGCGCTGATTGAACGGCTGGATGACCCGGAAGAGGACATTCGTCGCCGCTCCATCGGCCTGTTGGGCTCCATCGGCCGAGATGCTGCGCCGGCGGTTCCGCGGTTGACGGTTCTGTTGGGCGATGAGAATTGGGCCATACGTGGGGAAGCGGCCGCAGCGCTGCGAGACATTGCCGCAATCGATACGAACGCCATTGCCAGTCTTCGAGACACACTGAAGGATCGGAACATCTATGTGAGAATCACCTCGGCGGAGGCGCTGGGCGCGTGCGGCCCCGCCGCCGTCGAAGCGGCTTCGGACTTGCGCCTGGCTCTCGGCGACCGGGACGCGCGCGTAAACTCTGCCGCGATTGCGGCACTCGGAAAAATCAAGGCGAGCGATGCGGACACGCTTCAGGCCCTGACCCTGATTCTCGCAGACAAAAGCAGCACGGTACGGCGTCAGGCCGTGGAGGCGCTGGGCGAGATCGGCGAACCCGCCAGACATTCCCTCGTGAGCGTCATTGCCGATGACGACGCCAACATCCGCCGACGGGCCGTCGATGCGGTAAAGCAAATCGGCAAGCCCGTCGTTCCCGCAATTTGCGCCCTGCTTGCGTCGGACGATGCATCGCTACGCTGTCGCGCGGCCGAAGTGCTTGCGGAGCTGGGCGAAAAAGCGGAACCGGCATTGGAAGCGCTGCGTACGGCGCTCGATGATTCGGACGACAAGGTTCGACATCAGGCGTCCCTGACGCTCGGCGCCATCGGAACCAAGGCCGTTCCCATTCTGGTGCGCGGTTTGTCATCGCCGCACGAATCGGTTCGCACCAATTCGGCCGAGGTCCTTCGCGGTTTCGGCCGCAAAGCAGCCCCCGCTTTGCCGGCGCTCATGGCCGGTTTGAAGGATTCGCAGGCATCGGTCCGGGCCAACGCAGCCCGCGCCATCGGCGCGATCGGTACCAAAGCCGTGGAGGCGACGCCGGCGCTGATCGAAGCCATGCGAGACACGGATGATCTTGTCACATTGCGGGCCGCCGTCGCGCTCGGGAAAGTGGGCAAGGAAGCGCCCGAAACAATACCCGCGCTGATCGAAGCCCTGAAGGGCGCAAGACGCGGGATCGCCGAGCCACGGTCTATGCGCTGGTGAGCATGGGCAAACCGGCCGTACCGGAGTTGATCAAGTTGCTGGCAAACGATGATGCCCAAGTTCGCTGGTATGCCATTGATGCGCTGGGTCGCATCGGCACGGCCGCTTCTGAAGCCGTGCCGGCCCTGAAAGAGGCGGCTGAAGATGAGGACGAGAGTGTTCGCAAAAATGCGGCTTGGGCGCTGTTTCAGATTGAGCCGTAAGTGCGGCGCTGCCCCCCGGCGGCGTTCAATTAGGCCACACCATCAACTCATCGCCAGGGCAATTGCACACACAGCGCGCTCCTATTTGTGATCCCCCGCTTCTGACGATATTATGAGGTCGCGACGAAACGGACGTTGTCTCACGATTTGCAGGGATGCGCACATGGCGGGTGATGATCGTTGCATTGCAGTGTTCGATTCCGGAATCGGCGGCCTGACCGTTGTACGGGAACTTCAACGACGATTGCCATCCGAGGAAATTGTTTATTTCGGCGATACGGCCCGTGTACCCTACGGAATCAAGAGCAGCGAAACCGTCACGCGCTTCGCCAGGGAAAATTGCGAATTTCTGCTTCGCTTTGACCCCAAGATGATTGTCGTGGCCTGCAACACGGCCACGGCCGCCGCCATGCCGGCGGCTCGAACATGCTTCCCGTTCCCGTGTGTGCCGTCCATCGAGGCCGGGGCGAAGGCGGCTGTCATTCAAAGCGAGGCCGCCTTATTGCGGTCATCGCAACCGAAGGAACAATTAATTCAGACGCCTATCGCCGGGCCATGAAGCGATTTCAGTCCGACGCCCGCGTGATTCAAAAGCCCTGTCCGCTCTTCGTGCCGCTTGCGGAAGAAGGCCGTCGATGGGACGATCCGATTACGCGTGCGGTGGTCCGGGATTATCTCGACCCGCTCGTTCGATTGAACCCGCGCGTGCTGGTTCTGGGGTGTACGCATTATCCGTTGCTGCGTGAAGCCATTGCGGAAGTGACCGGCCCCGATGTCATTTTGCTTGATTCGGGGGAACAGACCGCGAAGTCGGTCGTGCAACAGTTGAAGGCGTCCAATGCTCTGTCTTCCCGCGAGGAAACCGGCAGGTTGACCTGTTATGTCAGCGACAATCCGCAGCGATTTCGTGAGTTGGGGCAGCGTTTTCTCGATCATCCGGTTGTCGATGTCACGTGGATTTCTCCGGAGCAGTTTTTCGCCCATGATGCCAAGGCGCATGTTTGAACCCCTTCGAAGCGCCCATTTGGCTTGCATGGCCGCCTTTCTATTGACACTCTCCTTCGTGTCTGCCGGCTGCAACAGTCCCAAAAACAAACGCATGTTTGAAGGCCGCAAGTCGAGCCGCGAATACCTCGACATGGCGCTCGAATCCAAAGTGGCCGACGAACGCCGGCGCGGCGTCGTGGGACTTGCCAAAAGTGCTGATGGTCAAACGGAATGGGCCGCCAAAGTTTTTGACACGCTTGCCCGCACGGACACCGATGCCATGGTTCGCTGCGCCGCGCTGCGCGCCATGTCCCGTTGCAACGAGGCGTCGCGCGTCGAAACTTGCACCATTCTGCTGACCAGTCCGGTCCGAAAGCATGAAGGCGTGCGCGAAGCGCCGCCGCCGGTGCGGTGGAACGCGGCCAATCTGCTGCTGCATGTTATTCGCACCAGCGATGTGACGCCCGAAGATCGCGAGATGCTCATTACGACCCTGATCGAGCGAATTCGCGCCGAGTCCGATCACAGCACACGGCTCGCCATGCTTGAAACGCTGGGCTATTTTCCCGAGCGCCGCGTCATCGAGGCATTGATCGATGCTTTGGTCACGGAAAATTTCGCGGTGGCGCACACCGCCGAGCTTTCCCTCGCGTCGCTGACCGGCGTCACGCATGATCACGATGTCGATGCCTGGCGCGCATGGCTGCAGGAGACACAGGACCCATTCGCATCCGCCGGACATCTGCCGGAATCCATCGCGCGTGAACTCGATTCGAGGCCGAAGTGGGACTTGCTGGAGTGGTGGGAATAGTCGCCTGAGGGTTTGCATCTCTACACGCGAGCCGATTGCCATGCCGTCCGATATCCGCCACGAGGTCGTAAGCCGATTGCGTCGTTCGTCGCCTTTGGTCTTGCCTGCAATCCCAAATGAATTCTGAGACATTTACCCACAGAGAAGCGGATGAGTGATTTGACCGCGAGTCAGAAAGCCTTGGACGCCGCCGCACGAGCGACTCCCGGCGGAGTGGATTTCTCCGCGCAATTCAAAAAGTCGCATCGAATTCTCTGGCTCATCGCCGCGGGCATGTTGGGTGATCGATCGCTGGCCGAGGATGTCGTACAGGATGCGGCGATCATCGCGCTCGAAAAACTGGATCAATTCACGCCGGGCACGAGCTTCACAGCGTGGATGGGCCAAATGGTGCGTAACGTCGCCATGAACACGTCTCGCCGGGAACATCGCCGAAAGGGCATTCATCTGGGCACGGACTCTGAATCGCTACAGGCCGACCGATCACTGCATGCCCCAAGTGCGGACGGAAATCAGCTCGGCCCCAAAGGTGAGTTGCCGGCCGATCAGTCATGGTTTGACGACCGGGTCATGCAGGCACTGGGCGAGGTCAGCGAAATCGCCAGGGCGTGTCTTTTGCTGCGAACCATTGAGTCCATGGAATATGCCGACATCTCCGTCGCCCTTTCCATCCCCGAAGGCACTGCAATGAGTCATGTGCATCGCACGCGGCGGCATTTGCGAAACAGGCTAATGGGCCTTTGGCGCAACGCTGCGCCGGACCCGCGAGGACAGGCATGAATTCAGACAATCGCGAAAAGCTGGAACGCTGGATCGACGCTTATGTCGATGGCCGCCTCTCGCCGGCCGATCGCGCCTCCTTTGAGCGCTCATGGAAACGCATGCCGCCGTTCGAACCGCCGTTGAGTTTCAGACCCGAATCGATCGATCCATTAACAATTTGTTCGCGCTGGTGGTCGCCGACGAATCCGCATCGGACGCGGCCCAGGTCGAACTTCTTCCAATGGGCGTTCACGACACAAAAAGACCGTGCAGCCCAGACGGCTTTCGCGCGGTGTCTCGTGGTTTCTTATTGCGTCTTCGATTGTGATCGCGGCCACGGCCGTCTGGCAGTACGCGCCATGGTTCAATCCTAGCGATGAGGATTTGTTCCCGCCGCTGCCACGATATACGCTCGCAGAGGCGTACAACGAAGCGGAAAAGAAGCAGTTCGTCGCTGATTGGCTTTGCAAAAACGATAAGGAATTTGCCCAGGCATTGTATTCGAGATTGGGCCAGGCCCTGGCCATGGCGTCGCCGCCCGCGAACATCATTCCGACGGGCCTTTCGTACGTACCTCTGGCTCGCTCCAGTACGGCTCAGGCCGTTGAGTTTATTGCCAAGGTCGATGGCAAGGGCGTGATTGTCTTCGTCGACAAAACTTGCATGGCATGTAAACCGAATGAGGTTGGGCCCGGGCTTTATGTCTTCTCGCGCCAGCTCGGCCATCTCACGCTTTGTGAAGTCTCGCCATGGGACAAACCCCACCTGCTCGATCTACTGAGCGAGCGCGAAATCCCCGATGATTGGAAGACGGGGCCGACTTACGGGCGTCAAACGGGCGGTGCGACAAGTCCGGTCGAAGGTGGGAATGCAGAGCCCGATTCTCAAAATCCAAAGTGGAAACCGCCACCCCCATGATCGGCTATTACCCAGTACTCACAGGTTGCGTCCTGTTGATTGAGCATTGCAAGACAGAAGTTTAAGAGTAAGCCGGCCGTTGCGAGAAAGTCCGCGCCGCCTATGATGAGCGGCTTATGCCGCCTTGGCTCTTAAACGTTTTGATATTTCTTCGCTGCCATCGCCTACACACCCATACTGATTTATCAGATGGTCGTGCTGAAGAAGAATCGTCATGGCTGGCGCGAGCGGCTGGGGGCAGTGCCCTTTCGGGCCAGCGAAGGGCCATGCATTTGGATTCACGCCGTCTCGCTCGGCGAGGTAAACGCGACCAAGAGCCTCGTCCGCGAAATCGAAGCGACCCTGCCCGAATTTGACATTGTGATTTCTGCAACAACCGACACCGGCTATGCGGCCGCACGTCGGCTCTATCCGCAAAAGCTCATTTTCCGATATCCGCTCGATTTCACGTTCGTAGTGAATCGGGTTTTCAATCGAATCCGGCCCAACGCCATCATTTTGATGGAACTGGAAGTCTGGCCCAACCTTGTTCAGATTGCCCATGAACAGGGCATTCCCGTCGGCATCGCGAATGGCCGCGTAACGGCGGAAAAGTCGATGAAGCGGTTCAACATGCCCCTGGTGCGCGGCGTGGCGGCCCGCATGTTCTCGCAAATCACGTGGGCGGCGGTTCAAAACGAAGTCTATTCGACGCGCTTCCAATCCCTCGGAATCCACGACCGCATCGCCATCACAGGTTCGATGAAGTATGACACCGCCCAGGTCTCGGAGACGATTCCGGGAGCCGACGAACTGGCCATCGCGATGGGAATCGATCGAACCGGCCCCATTATCGTTGCCGGGTCCACGGGACCGGGGGAAGAGGATCTGCTTCTTCGCGCCTACACGCGACTTCGCCTCGAAATTCCAAAAATTCAACTCGCACTCATCCCACGCAAGCCCGAGCGATTCAATGAAGTCGCCCGTTCGCTCGATACGCGCGGCCACGCCGTCAAACGGCGAAGTCAATACTTCGACCCCGGCGGACCGGACCCGGGCGTCGTCGTACCAACCGATGTCTCCAAGGCCGGCGGCCACCTCAGCCGCGAGAAGTCCATGGTTTATCTTGGCGATACGATGGGCGAACTTCGAAAATTCTATGCACTCGCCGATGTCGTCTTCGTCGGTCGCACGCTGGTTCCGCTGGGCGGTAGCGACATGATGGAGGTGGCGGCATTGGGCAAACCGATGTGCTTCGGACCTCATGTCGAAAATTTTGCCGATGTCGCCGAGCGACTTCTCTCTGCGCGCGCGGCAATTCAGTTCCAAAAGGATGACGACCTCGTGCCGACCCCGCATGCTGCTGCAGGATCGCCCCGCCGCCGAGGCCATGGGCAGCCGGGCGCAGGATGTTGTTCGTCAAAACACGGGCGACCCGCCGCACGGTTGAAATGCTCTGCCGTGTCATGGGCCAGTATGCCGAGCCGCTCACCGAAGAAGAGTCTCTCGCCGGGTCGTAATCTACAATGGGCGATCGCATCATTCCGGATCCCGCGCTCGCTGCCAAATCCACACCCCATGCCCTGCGCAGAATCGTCGGTGCAACAACCATTATTTGCGTCGGCGTCGGCGGCGCGATCGGCTCCGGCATATTCCGAACACCTGGCGAATTGGCCGCCAGAATCGCTTCGCCGTGGTTCATCCTGGGGCTTTGGATGGTGGCGGGCCTTTTGACGCTGATGCAAAGCCTCGTCACCGCCGAGCTGGCGACGCGATTTCCCAAGGCGGGCGGCGAATACCAATTCTTGAAGGAAGCATACGGACCCTTCGCCGCTTTCTTGTTCGGCTGGTCATTTACGATTTTCATCATCGCCTGCGGCGGCGGAACGATCGCAGCCGCGCTGGGGGATTTTGCGGCGAGCCTGTTTGGGATTGATGCCAAGTGGGCGTCACCGGCGATGGGCTGCGCGGCCATTGCCCTTGTCATCGCCGTCAACTGTCTGGGGCTCAAAACGGGCGCGGTGACCCAGAACCTGCTAACGGCACTTAAAGCCCTCGCGGTTCTGGGTATCGCAGTTGGCGCGATGATGGTGGCCGGGCAATGGACGCCGAAGATTTCCCAAGTTCCTGTCTTGCCGCCCGAAGGTCAATCGCAAGACGTGTGGCATGCGGTTGCCATGTTTTTTCAATCGCTGCTCTTGGCTTTTTGGCCTTACACCGGCGCGACGGATCCCGCGAAACTCGCGGAGGAGACGCGCGACGTGCATCGCTCCATGCCCAAGGCCCTGATCGCGACTGTCTTCATATTGACGGGCGTCTATTTATTTTACAATTACGCGCTGCTCTGCGCCATGTCCCCGGTCGATATGGCGGACAAGCCCGACGTCCATGCGCAGATTTTTCACGATATCAAGGATGTCCCGATCGAAAAAACCATCCTGCTGGCCAGCATTCTGATCTGTCTTGGCTCGCTTTCGAGCGTTTTTCTGGCCAACACGCGCGTGACTTTTGCCCTGGCGCGCGACGGGCTCATATTCAGTTTTCTTGCCCGCATGTCGCGGCATCAGGCTCCGGTGCCTTCGCTGATTCTGTGCGGTTTGGTCGCCTGCATCTTTGTGCTCAACCGCAGCTTCCGCGAAATACTCACCATCTACTTCATGGGCAGCGCCATACTCTTCGGCCTCAGTTATTTCAGCCTTGTTGTGTTTCGCCTGCGCGATCGACGAATGGGCCGCACCTTTCCGCCCGACGCCTTCCGCGTGCCGGCCGGCATTTTCATCGCCCTGGTGCTGGTCCTTGTGGAAGCCGCCATCGCGGTGAGCCTCGTCGCCGCTGATGTCGACACGTGGAATTCCCCCGATGCCAGTCCATCGTACGACACACTGCTGTCGCTCGCGCTAATTGCAGCCCTCGGCGTGCTCTATTTCTTTTGGCCGGTCAAGGCCGCACCGAACGAGACGATTCATTCCACTTAATTCGGCGACTGGAGGTCATCCCCGGCTGTGCGTTCCGTCGCACCAGGGCTTGTTACCACTGCGATGGCACTGGCAAACCGCCTTCTTGCCGGGTTCCGCGACATCGCAAACGATCGGAGCCAATCCCGTCGCGTGTCGGTTGTGCGCCCCGTCGCAGTACGGCAGCTTCTCGCTGAGCCCGCATTGACAGTACGCCTTTTTCCCGGGCGTCTCCTCGATCACGATCGGCTTTACTCCATGAACTGGATCCATCAATCTTCTCCATCAAACCCACATTGCAACACCCAACAACGGGATCAGCACGACCCAACGCTCTCGTGCTCCCGACAACAAACGACGCAATCAGTATCGCGGCCTTGCGGCTTGCGCCTCATTCAAGCAAAACACCCCGTTCTCACTGTGGAGCGCGGGGTGTCTGCCAATTGCGCGTATGTCAACCTGATGCAAATCAGGCCTTCTTGCAGCATTCCTTCTGGCAATCGGCCGGGCAGGTCTTGGCCTGCTTGCAGCATGTACCCTTGCAGCCCTCTTTGCATTCTTTCTTGCAGTCCGCGGCGCACTCGGTCTTGCAGCAATTTTGGCTGCAACCGGTTCCAGCCAATGTGAAGCAGCAACATACCACGGCCGTCATGAGAAATCGTCCAATCGTCTTCATGGGTCCTTACCTTTCAATGAGTTTCCACTCGACTTGTTCGTGTCCGTCGACGCATGCCGGCGGACCAAGAAATATCACGCATGAAAATCATTCGCACTCGCACCAGCGATCACGAAGGCGCGTTTTCAGACGTCGCATTGTCTCCGACTTTTTCATCCGGCATGCTTGCCGAATCATCGCTTGCCGGGATATTTGTATCGCGCGTCAGGTGATGGCCATCGGGCGGCTCGCGTGATGCCGAATCCGACCGCTTGGCATCGTGATCATAACCCAGAATGTTTTTATCCAGACGACCATCGCTTTCCATCAGTGTGCCCGGCGGCGTGACCGCGGCGCTGAATGGATAGCCCAGAATATTCAACAGCATTCGACCCGGACCATACCCCATATGCAGAAAATCGGCCCAAGTCAAAGCAAAGCGGTTGTCGATCGGATCGCGATCGTCCGGGTCGGTCACGTCGTTGCCCTTGTCCTCGAACGGATCCTCGAACCACAGCGGCCAATGGGTGGTCGATCCGTTTTCGTAGTTAACCTGCGTCGTGTCCCCTCGGCGATGCAACGGAACATAAAATTCCCGCTTGCCCTTATACCCCTCGGCGCTGGCCGTCGTCATCTCAGCGTCAATCGTCGCGCTTGAGTCCTTGAACGGATCGTTGACGTGAGAACACGCGGCCAAAAAGATCGCGCTTGCGACACCCAGCCCACACATCAGCGCGCTGTTTTTAGACCTCAATGGAATTCTGAATTGCATAATTCGGTGCTTCCTCGGTAATCAACAAATTGTGCGGGTGAGACTCCGCCATGCTCGCCCCGCTGACACGAACAAAACGCGCATCCTGACGCAATTCCTCAATCGTGGCCGTGCCGCAGTATCCCATCCCCGCGCGCAGGCCGCCGACCAGTTGATACGTCAGCTCCGCCAGCGTGCCGCGGTATGGCACGCGACCTTCTACACCTTCGGGCACCAGCTTGTCGCGGTCCGTCGTGCCCTTCTGACTATATCGGTCGGCGCTGCCGCTGTGCATCGCCCCCAGCGAGCCCATGCCGCGATATTCCTTGAACCGCCGTCCCTTCCAGATCACCAACTGCCCCGGCGATTCGTCCAACCCGGCAAACAGCGAACCCAGCATGACCGCATTCGCCCCGGCCGCCAGCGCCTTCGTTATATCTCCGGAGAACCGCACGCCGCCATCCGCGATCATCGGCACGCCGGCCTCTTCGGCCACCGACGACACATCCATGATGGCTGTAATTTGCGGAATGCCCACGCCGGAGACAATTCTAGTCGTGCAGATCGAGCCCGGCCCAATGCCCACTTTCAGGCAATCCGCGCCGGCTTCAATCAAGTCCTTTGCCGCATTGGCCGTCGCGATGTTGCCGGCGATCACTTCGATGTTGTATCGCCGCTTGATTTCGCGAACCGTGTTGATGACGTTTTCGCTGTGGCCATGCGCCGAATCAACGCCGATCACATCGACGCCATTGTCCATCAATGCCTCGACGCGCTCGAATTCAAGAACGCCGACTGCCGCGCCGACGCGCAGCCGACCGCGCTCATCCCGGCAGCTATTCGGAAATTGCCGGTTCTTG
Organism: Planctomycetota bacterium; assembly: GCA_016712275.1. Lineage (GTDB taxonomy): Bacteria > Planctomycetota > Phycisphaerae > UBA1845 > UTPLA1 > JADJRI01. The sequence continues at coordinate 42,468 of JADJRI010000020.1, read as the reverse complement.
TCGATGTCCTTGATCGTGATCATGCCGACCAGCTTGCCGTCGGGCTCCACGAGCAGCAGCTTTTCGACTTTGTGCTTCTGCAGAATGCGATCGGCCTCGTCCAGCGACGTCCCCGGCGGAGCCGTAACCAGCTTGTCCTTCGTCATCACATCGCGAACATACTGCGTCTCGGCAGTGTGTCCGTCGGAATGATCGAGAAACTTGAGATCGCGCGTGTCAAAATGCCGACCAGCCGATCCCCATCTTCCACAATCGGCACGCCGGAAATATTGTGCAACCGCATTAGTACGGCCGCGCGCTCCACGGTATCCGACGGCCGCAATGTGACCGGATCGAAAATGACGCCGTTGGCGCTGCGCTTGACCTTGTCAACCTCGCGGCACTGGGCTTCGATGGTGAGATTCTTGTGGATGATGCCAATCCCGCCCTCCTGTGCCAGCGCAATGGCCAGGCTGGACTCGGTGACGGTGTCCATCGGAGCGGACAGGAGCGGAATGTTCAGGTGAATTTTTCGAGTGAGCCGTGTACGAACATCGGCATCCTTCGGCACGACTCCGCTGCGCGCGGGAACAAGGAGCACATCGTCGAAGGTAATGGCATCGGCAATAATCTTGTTCCGCATGGGGCAAAATCCGAGGCGGTTTCCCTTTCGACGGATTCTATACAAATCCCGATGCGATGCAACCTTACGACAAGCCTGAGTTCCACGCCTCCATTTCGACTTCCGACGTTTTGTCGTATCATCGCCTGCCTGATGACGTCAATGAACGGCGACGCAATCTGGCGGCCACTCTATCCCTTCGCGAGCAATTATCTCGACCGCGCCGGCCTGCGCTACCACTACCTCGACGAATACACCGGCCCCGGCGACCGCCGCGACGCCCCGGCCGTCGTCATGGTTCACGGCAATCCAACGTGGTCGTTCTACTTTCGCGAGATCGTCAAAGCCCTGCGTCCCACGCATCGCTGTATCGTCCCCGACCACATCGGCTGCGGCCTCTCCGACAAACCGCCGCAATCGCGGTACGACTACCGCCTCAAGAGTCGAATCGACGACCTCGAAACTCTGCTCGATCACCTTCAACTCGAACGCGATGTCACCATGCTCGTCCACGACTGGGGCGGTATGATCGGCATGGGCGCTGCCCTGCGAAGGCCCGACCGAATCTCCCGCCTCATCATCACCAACACCGCCGCGTTCTTACCATCCGACGGTTTCGAACTTCCGTGGATGCTCAAACTCCTCCACCGCGACACCGCCTTTGCAAAATGGGCCGTGCAAGGGCTGAACCTTTTCGCTCGCGGCGCCGCCTGGACCGCCTCCTCGCGCGGCCTCCCCAACGACGTGAATTACGGCCTCACCGCCCCTTACAACACCTTCGAAAACCGGCTAGCAACGCGCCTGTTCGTGCAGGACATTCCCCTGTCACCCGAGCACCCGTCATACGCGACAGCGAAATGGATCGACGAAAACCTCCACCACCTCGCCGACCGGCCGACGCTGATCATGTGGGGTTTGCAGGATTATGTGTTCGATGCGAGGTTTCTGGATGAATGGCGGAAACGGTTTCCGTTGGCCGACGTCCATGCATGGGAGGACGCCGGCCACTATCTAAACGATGACGCGCGAGATCGAGTAGTTGAACTCGTGTTGCTGCATCTTAATAAAGTAACACGAATAAGTTCGCTGAGATTCGAACATTCGCAAATCCCATTTAGCCCAACTCCACAGGAGTAGGGCGAGTGTGCGCGGATGATTTAACGAATTTAGACAATCTTGTGATATCGAGAATCTGCAGATGGAAAAGGAACTGAAAGATGCGGTTGAAGATCTCTATCGCGTTTTTCGGAATTACCGATCCAACGAAGATATGCATGGGTGCGACCATTGCGTCGATCACACGATGAAGAGCCTGATTTTTGCCAGGCCGCTGCGCGAGTTGACGTCAGCCGACCTCGAAAAATATGCCTTCAAAGCAATGACCACTTTCGGAGAAGTCAATGACTTTAAGCACTTTCTCCCTCGGATAATCGAATTGCTGCTAGTCGAACCGGACGAAATCTATCCCGTTGGGCCATTCGTCTTTGGCGGAAAGCTTGACTATGCACAATGGAAAGAATGGCCTCAAGAAGAGCGGCAACCCATCGTGAAAATCCTTAGAGTTCATTGGAAACGCATCATCTCGTTTGCGCCTTCTGAATTACTGCGGGATTGGTTCGATATCATCGCCGAATCGGGAGAAGACTTGACACCGTATTTGGAAGATTGGTCACCTCACGCCTTCTCAACGTCGCCGCCTGGCTCCCCCTCCGCGCCGCCGAGCAACCCCAAAACCCCGCCATCATCTGGCGCTCCGGCCGCGACGCGAACGGCCGCGCCATTTACTCTCACTACACCTTCGAACAACTCAACACCGAAACCGACGCCTGCGCCTTCGGCCTCCAAGCCGCCGGCATCGCCCGCGGCACGCGTACCATCCTCATGGTCCGCCCCTCGCCCGAATTCTTCGTCCTCACCTTCGCCCTCTACAAAATCGGCGCGGTCCCCGTCCTCATCGACCCCGGCATGGGCCGCCGCAACATGGTCGAGTGCCTGCGCGCCGTGAATGCCGAAGCATTCATCGGCATCCCCCTTGCTCACATCCTACGAATCCTAAACCCCACAGCATTTAAGAGCGTCCGCACAATCATCACCGCCGGCCCCCGCTACCTCTGGCGCGGCCACACGCTCTCTGAAATCCGTAAGTGTGGTGCCACCATAATGGCATCCATGACTCCTCAATCTCCCTCAGCAATCACGAAATCACCAAATCACCAGATAACCAAATCGAGCCCAATCGCCTTCCCCATCGCCCCAACCGCCCCCTCCGACCCCGCCGCCATCATCTTCACCACCGGCAGCACCGGCCCGCCCAAAGGCGTCCTCTACCGCCACGGCATGTTTGACGCCCAGGTTCGCATACTCCGCGAACGGTTCGACATCCAGCCGGACGAAATCGACCTGCCAACGTTCCCGCTCTTCGCCCTCTTCGACCCCGCGCTAGGCATGTCGGCCGTCATCCCCGAGATGGACTTCACGCGCCCGGCCCTCGTCGATCCGACAAAAATCATCGAGGCCGTGCGTGACAACAACGTGACACACATGTTCGGCTCCCCCGCCCTCCTCGACCGCGTCGGCCGCTATGGCGAGGCCCACGGCACGAAGCTCCCATCACTGCGCAGAGTCATTTCCGCCGGCGCGCCGGTGCCGCCCGAAACCATCCGCCGCTTTATCTCGATGTTTGAAATCAAGCCCCCATGTGGCACCGGCGTCTCGCCGGTGAACAGTGGCACTGGCATCTTGCCAGCAAAGTGTGGCACCGGCCAATGGCCGGTGCCGAACGCAATCGGCCCAACCCCGAAGCTTCAGCCCCCAACTCCCAATCCCCAGATTTTCACCCCCTACGGCGCCACCGAAGCCCTCCCCGTCGCCGTCATCGGCTCTGGCGAAATCCTCGCGGAGACCGCCGCACTCACCGCCCAGGGCCTCGGCACCTGCGTCGGCAAGCCCGTGCCCTACGTCGACGTGCGAATCATCCGCTTAACCGATGAGCCGATCGCCGAATGGAGCGACGACCTCGAACTCCCCATCGGCCAAATCGGCGAAATCGCCGTCAAAGGCCCCATCGTCACGCGCGAGTACTTCACCAGCGAAGCCGCAACCCGCCTCGCGAAGATTCGTGAATATACAAACAGAACCGGGCCGCCCCAGCCCGAACAAACAATCAAAGCCGGGCTGTCCCAGTCCGAAACTTTCCAAGCCGAGTTGTCACCGATCGACGAAAGTTCCGCGACGACCGGACCAAGGCAAGTCGAATTCAATTCCGGGTTGAGACAACCCGGCTCTGATTCCCTTACACATGCCGGATCTGATTCACATGCGCGTGCCGACTCTGGTTCCGCCGCCCACTCTGATTTCGCCGTCTGGCACCGCATGGGCGACCTTGGCCGATTCGACGAACAAGGCCGCCTCTGGTTCTATGGGCGCAAAGCCCACCGCGTCATCACCGAAACCGGCACGCTCTTCACCGAGCAGGTCGAAGCCATATTCAATCAGCATCCGAAGGTTCGACGCTCCGCCCTCGTCGGCGTCGGCCACCGCCCCAACCAAATCCCCGTCGTCTGCATCGAAATCGACGAATTCGCTCTCGAAGCAAGTGACCACAAAAACCCGAGCGCCCTCGGTGAAGAACTCTTCGCCCTCGGCACGAAACATGAATTCACCCAAGCAATCGACACCTTCCTCATCCACCCCGGCTTCCCGGTAGACATCCGGCACAATTCCAAGATTTTTCGTGAGAAGTTGGCCGTGTGGGCGATGAATGAAATGGCGCATTGAATCGCCGAAACAGGATCGCATGCATGGCAGCATTCCAGAAGCTCCAATTGAAACCAAACAGGTTCACACCGCCCCATTCCTACCTATTCTTAATACCAATAGTGTTGGTGTCTTTTCTATTTAGCCGCGGATCAAATGGTGCTGCCGGGCTTTTCGTAATTGGCATGTTTCTTCTGTCAATCTTCTACTGCCCTTTTATGGTGATTTCGAATAATCGAGCCCCATCATTACATTCGCTCTGGCACCTGTTCCTGTTTCCCATCGCATCCTATATTGGAGTGGTTGTGGATTCGCAATTGATTGAATTGTCCGGCATGTGGCTTTTTGTATTTCCGTTCTTAACGGCCATCATGGTTGTGCTGGGGTTCCTTTCGGCTCTCATCGCGGCTGCATTTCGACCCGGTCGGCGCAACCCGGAATCCTGCCCAATCTGCAAATACAATATTCGCGGCAACACCAGCGGCATCTGCCCGGAGTGCGGCGTCGCCCTGCCGGCCGTCGAACTTCGCGGTTTCAATCCGTCGCTCATGAGCCGGATGAACGCCTGGTGCCGCAAACATGCCACACCGTGGCACCCGTTGTTGCTCGCGCCGATGTTTTTCATCTTCGGTTGCGGTGTGCCGGGTTGGACTGATTGGGGCGGCGTTTTTCTCGGCTGCGTCTTCCCGCTTGTCTTCCTGACATACACTTATCTTCAGGCATTCGCGATGCGCGGCCGATCGTCACTGTTTGCCCTGCTTCACCTGGCGGTTTTTGTCGTTGCAGGCTGGCTCGGCGGCTCAATGAACGAAGAGGGCCGCGGGTACGAATTCATCCGTCTTTATGTCGTCTGGGGCCTCACTTGTGCGGCCGTCGTCATCGGCGCACTTGTGGCAACCTTTGTGGAATGGCATCTGCGTAAGGCGGCCCATCGGCAGGCCGACGTAATACAAACATGAGGCACATGAAGACGAAGTGTGCAACTTTCTGCGCTGCATTTATGACCCCAACCCAACCGCCGGCGCGATCCGCTCCTTCACATCGCTCAATTCAAAAAACTCCTCCGCCTCAAAGCTGAACGTCTTCGCCAGGATCACCGACGGAAACACCTCGCACCGCGTGTTGAAATCCCGCACATTCGCATTGTAAAACCGCCGCGCCGCCTGAATGCGATCTTCGGTCAGCACCAGTTCGCGCATCAGGCGTTGAAAATGTTCGTCGGCCTTCAGCGATGGATACCCCTCCGCCAACGCGAACAAACGGCCGACGGCGCCCATGAGCTCGTTCTCTTTCGCCGCCAGTTCGCCGGGGGAATTCCGGCCCGACATCGCCTGACTGCGCAGCGACGCCACGCGCTCGAACAACTCCCGCTCGTGCTTCGCATACCCCTTCACGACTTCGACCAGATTCGGAATCAAATCATGCCGCCGCTTCAGTTCCGTATCCACGTCGCTCCACGATTCGCGGCAGTGATTGCGCAAACGCACCAGTCCGTTGTAAAGAATGATCGGAAATCCCAGTGCCACCACGACGGCAATCGCCACGACAACCCACGTGTTTTCCATGTCACCCCGCTGATCCGGTTCGCGATCGATCCGCCTTCACGAACTCCGGCACATGCTTCACAAAGCCGACGGCCGTCTGTATGGCCGGCATGATGCGGCCCGGATCGAACACGCCGTGTTTGTAAACCGCAATCACATCGCCGTCGAATTCCCAGCTTAAGTTATCCGTTTCCAGTAGATACTCCATCGCCCGCGGATGAATCAGATCATAGGCGAATTTCCGATCCGCGGCGGAAACGTGAAACTTGCGCGAAAACTCGGCCGACTCAAAATCGATATCGTCAAAGCCGAGCGCACCGGCGATTTTGTCAAACAGGCCCTCCCGGCGAATTTTCACCTGCGGCATGTTCAGGCCGACGCGAAGCAGGACCATGCCGTAGTAATGGTGATGGGTTGTTTTCTTGCCGTTCTTGTCGCGGGAATAGGTTTCGTAGTGATAATCGCATGCCACAACGGACTGGCCGTTGCGTTCGCCGACGAGATGGTTGAAGGTGTATCGGTTGTTGCCCTGGTTAAAGAGATCGATGCTGCTGCATCGCCTGACATAGAGACCCGGCTCCCGGCCCTCGTCAAAGGAAAAGCCCGCTTCCAACGCCAGTTTTCGAAGCGCCTCGCGCCGCTTCTTAGCTGCATAGTGGGAGAAGACTCCAATCAACAGCCCAATTGCAACAAAACCGCCCACCAAGAGAATTGGAAACGGGTCGTTCTTGAAATCTTCGAGTAACGTTCCTGCGAATAAGTTCACGTGTTCAAGCACCCCGACGTTAAAGCGCAACGCGGGCGTATTAGATGCAGATTCGCAGGTCGTTGCAAGAGAATGGGGCTTAAACGGGTATGAGCTGCGGCACATCGAACCGCACCGCGATACCAACGCGATGCGACTCGCCCTTGGCCACGTCGAATTCGAGTCGAATCACCGTGCCATATCCGAGCGACGGCGCCTGATGCGGCGAGAGACTGGCAAATTCCGGCGTCGCGGCAATCCGGATTTCATAGCGCTGGCCGACACCCAGTCCATAGCCTACCGGGGCCGTGGCAAAAACGCCCGCGTCTGAAATGTCGTCTGCCTGGCACCGGACGACGCTTTGCGAGCTGCCGTCGATCAGCCAGATGTCGCAGGCCACATCTCGTCGCGAGTAATTTCGATGATCTCGTGAAAGGGCATCGCCACTGAGCAAACCCCAACGATCCAGCATGGGCGGCGACTTGATATACGGGGAACCAACGGGAATCGGGGTCGGCAACTGCATTGACATCGCGGGTCTCCTTACCTCGAAAAACCTTTGAACGGCGATTCGCCATGTCGCGCCGCGCCAAGCGGGGGCGTGCGGACCGTCATCAAATTCCTGCCGTCACGTTAACGGATTCGCGGATCCCCATGCCCACAAACCCTAAGGCGGACGACTCTCGCCTTTGCCTCTCGGTCCCCTAGCCGATGCACCTCAACCACCCCGACCGAAATTCGGCGGAAACGGTGGATAACTGAAAGTCCTTTTTTCAACAAATGGCGTCGGCCATTCTGATTGACTTGTTCGGTCGGTCACGTGGTCGGTTTCCTTATGGGACAATTCGTCGTCCCACTGGCGCCACCCGGACATTATCCGACCCACCCATATATTACACTAAAGCGCAATTCTTGCAAGGAATTATTGGCAGTTGTCACCAATTACAATTACCCAGACTGGCTCCCAATTTACCAATCATTGAAACTTAAACTGGAGCCAGCGCTACCACATTCCGAATGCCGGTCGCGTGATCAAACATAACTTGACCTCCCACAACCGTTTGCATCACGCGCCCCCGAACCGACCAGCCCCCAAAAGGCGTATTCCGGCTTCGCGACATGAACAAAGTGGGATCGATTACCCATTCCTCCGCAGGATTGAAGATTGTCAAGTCTGCATCGCTGCCGGGCTTCAGCGTGCCCTTGCGCAGACCTAGAACCCGGGCCGGCGCAAGCGACATTCGCTCAACCAAACCAGCCCAATCTAGCAATTTCGATTCGACGAACACCTTGATAAGGAGTGGAAGAGCTGTCTCCAATCCAATGATGCCAAACGGCGCGTTTTGAAAATCAAACGCCTTCTCATCCGCGCCATGGGGCGCATGATCCGTCACCAGACAATCGATCGTCCCATCCACGACACCTTCAATGCACGCCTCCACGTCGCGCTTCGTCCGCAGGGGCGGGTTCATTTTGTAGTTTGTGTCATAATCGCCGATGGCCTCCTCGGTCAGCAGCACATGATGTGGGCACACCTCAGCCGTTACCCGCACGCCGCGCTTTTTTGCATCGCGGATCATCTGCACCGCGCCGGCCGTCGAAATATGTGCTGCGTGATAGGCCGCGCCGACGCTCTCGGCCAGCAAGATATCCCGCTGGAGCATCACCTCTTCCGCCAGCGCCGGTATCCCCGGCAATCCCAGCCGCGTCGCCGTCAGCCCCGCATTCATGCACCCGCCGGACGCCAGATCCGCGTCCTCGCAATGTTGAATCAGCGGCCTGTTGAACATTTTGGCATATTGCATCGCCCGAAGCATCGTATTGGGGTTCGCCACCCCGCAGCCGTCATCGCTGAATGCCACCGCCCCGGCACGCACCATGTGCCCGATCTCGGCCAGCTCCTTGCCCAGCCGTCCCTTGGTAATCGCTCCAACGGGAAACACATTGCAAAGTCCGCACCGCGCCGCCTGGCGCATCACAAATTCAACGACAGCCTCGTTATCGATGGCCGGCTGCGTGTTCGGCATGCATGCAATCGAAGTGAATCCCCCCGCCACCGCCGCCGCGCTGCCCGAGGCAATGGTTTCCTCATCCTCATTGCCCGGTTCGCGCAAATGCACGTGCATGTCGATCAGGCCTGGACAAACGATTTTGCCCGTCGCATCGATTTCTTCATGGACTGAAGCTTTAGGCTTGGTTTTTGGTGAGTTTGCGACCGCGGGTGTAATCGAAGAAATTTTTCCGGCAATGATCATCACATCGGCGGTTTGATCCATCTCTTGTGAGGGATCGATCACGCGGCCGTTACGGATCAACAGATTATGAACAGGCATGCTCAACCCCTTTTTTCTCATAGCCTTTCGAGGTTTCTAAAGGATTCTTAATTACTTTCTCCCACGGAGCAATACTCGGATCAGATTCAAATTCGGCTATTCTTTTTTCAATTTCTCGGTGCTGCTTGGTTGTAATTGTTATTAAATTGGTTTGTCGAGTGTCCATCCTATACCGTTGCCTTCATCAGATTTGTCAATCAATTCGTACAAACTAATTCAGCAGATTGAAAGCCGGTAGGAAACAAGGCAAAAGCCCATTGCAGCTGGCAAATCGAGCAAAAACGAAAGCAGCACTCCTCGCATTATGATTCTCTCATTCACGGCTTTGCGTGACCAGGTTCGGTCATAGAACAAGTAAAGCAAAAGCGCCCATTCCGCGAAGCGCACCGGCAAAAGTAAGATTATTCCGACGGCTAATGGAATGGCCGGCAACAGTTGAGAGATGCCGTATAATACATATCCGAGTGCCATCCCAATGAAAGTTCGAACTGCCCCTGCCAGATACGGATTTGCATCTGGATCGCCCACCCTGCTGCGATAAGGATCGTTTAACGATTCGGCCACCGACATGTCGCATTCCGGACATCGTGCCGACGCTCCAAGGCCCCTTAATTGATACTTACAACGGGAGCAAATTAGATCATCATCGATTTGCCCATTCGCATCGACCTGAATGGTCTCTCTTCCTTGTTTTCGATAGAATCCGGGAATCCAGCTTGCAAATAGTGTGTAACCAATGAACTTTACAGCAGAATATGCCGCGTAACCGAGAACAGGATTTTCGATGTAAGAACTTGCCGGCACGCAACTGTCCTCGACTTTATTGACGATGAATTGACTCGAGTCAACCCGCCCCTTGTGCCTGCGTACACAAAAACATCACCGCCATCCGCACGGCCAGCCCGTTTGTCACCTGTTCCAAAATCACGCTGTTCGCCCCATCCGCGACATCCCCGGCCATCTCCACCCCGCGATTGATCGGCCCCGGATGCATCACCAGCACATCGGGCTTTGCCCGCTTCATCCGCTCATTGGTCAAACCGAAAAGCCGCGAATACTCCTGCAAACTCGGAAACACGTTTGACCCCAGCCGCTCCATCTGAATCCGCAGCATGTTGATTACATCGAATTCATCCAGCACCGAATCGAAATCGTGAACAACCCGCGCCCCCATCTTCGCAAACGCACCCGGCACCATCGTCGGCGGCCCGACAAACGTCACCTCCGCGCCGAGCTTCAACAGCCCATGCAAATTCGATCGCGCCACCCGCGAATTCCCCACATCGCCGACAATCGCGACTTTCAGCCCCTCGATCTTCCCCTTCGCCTTTCGCATCGTGTAAATATCAAGCAAGCCCTGCGTCGGATGCTCGTGCCGCCCGTCGCCCGCGTTGATCACGCAGCATTTTGTGTTCTTCGCAATCAAATGGTTCGCACCGCTCGACGAATGCCGGCACACAATTACATCGATGCCCATCGCCTCGATGTTCCGCCCCGTGTCCCGTAGCGACTCGCCTTTCGACAGTGAACTCGCCTTCGCCGTGAAGTCAATCACGTCCGCGCTCAGGCGCTGCGCTGCAAGCGTGAAACTCGTGCGCGTCCGCGTCGAATCTTCGAAAAACAAATTCACCACAACGCGTCCGCGCAGCGCCGGCACCTTCTTCACGCTGCGCGTCGACACATCCTCAAACGCCGACGCCGTGTCGAGAATCATGTTGATCTCGTCGGCCGTCAGGTCCTCAAGCGTCAGCAGATTTCGATGGGGCCAAACCATGGATTCACGCTGCGTCGTGCGCGCCGACGCGATGAGATTCCGCATCGCGGACGGAATTACCCGTGCTGCTCATCCATCCATCTCCACGCGATCGATTCCGTTCTGTTCCTTCAGCAACACCGTCACATGCCGATCCTCGCCGTTCGTTCTCAGCCCGACAAAGTCCGGCTGGATCGGCAGCTCGCGTCCGCCGCGATCCACCAGCACCGCCAATCGAATCGCCCGCGGCCGCCCAGGTCGATGATCGCATCCAGCGCCGCTCGGATGGATCGGCCCGAATAAATGACATCATCCACCAGCACGATGTACTTGTCCGCCACGTCAAAGGGAATCTCGGTGGTGCGCACAACCGCCGAAGGCCCGATCTCCGCGAGATCGTCCCGGTACATCGTAATATCAAGCGTGCCGAAATCGGCGACTTTGACGCCGTTTTCTCCCAGAAACGCCAACAAACGTGCCGCCAGAGTGTCCCCGCGACTCCGGATTCCAATCAGCCCGAAGCTCGCCCCGCGCGGGATCGACGCGGCAATTTCCCGCGCGATGCGTTCCAAAGCCGCCGCGATTCCGTTTTCATCAAGTAAGACGCTCATTGGAATGCGAGAATACCCAGCCAACCCGCGTCTGTCGATACGAAGGATGGCGACCGAACGGCGTGTTTCGAAATCTCGAATCCAGACTATAATAAACCGGTCAAAAGCCTGTGAATTGAAGTCGCCAAAGGGATGGATTCATGAAAGCAATGGGTACGGTTGTGGTGGTTGCCGCACTGGGTGTCGGCGGGTGGTTTGCTTACACCTCGTTCTTCGGCGGCGAAAAATCGGCCGATGCCTTCGTAACCAAGCCGATCTCGCGGGGCGACATCATCAAGACCGTTTCCGCAACCGGCACCATCGAGCCGCTCGTCAAAGTCATCGTCGGCTCCGAACTCAGCGGCCGCATCATGAAGTGGCACACGGACTTCAACGCACAAGTCAAGGCCGGCAGTATTCTCGCCGAAATCGATCCCGACCGATTCCAAACCACCCACGACCGGGCGGCGGCCGACTTGGATCTGGCCAAAGCGCGCGAGGAGGAGCTGCTCGTTCGCTACAAGGATGCCGAGCGCGAGCGAAAAAGAATCGAAACCCTGCGCGAGCAACAAAACGCGAGTGCAAACGAGCTTCTCATCGCAAAGGCAAACGAAGAAGCCGCAAAGGCTGCCTGGCATGGCGCCACCGCAAGCATCAAGGCCGCAGAGGCCACGCTCAGTTCCGCTCGCGTCGACCTCGAGCGAACCGTGATTCGCTCGCCCATCGACGGCGTCGTCATTGCCCGCAACATCGAGGACGGCCAGACGGTCGCCGCGTCATTCCAGGCGCCGGAGCTGTTCGTCATTGCCAATGACCTGAAGCAAATGCAGGTCAATGCCAATGTCTCGGAATCCGACATCGGCCTCATTCAAGAAGGCGGACCGGCCAGTTTTCGCGTCGATGCCTATCCCAGCCGGATATTCAGGGGCCGCATCTCCCAGATTCGCTACAACGCCACTGCCCTCGATGGCGTCGTGACCTATGTCACGCTGATCGAAGCGAGCAACGACGACATCGCGCTTCGCCCCGGCATGACGGCCAACATCACCTTTGAAGTGGCACGTGCGGACAATGTGCTTCAAATTCCCAATGCCGCCCTTCGTTTTGACCCCAACCCACCCGATCCGACGGGCGCCAATGCCAAGCCGCTCGGCGCTCCGCCGAAACCCACGGTCTATGTCAGGGAAAACGGGCGGGCCGCGCCCAAGGAAGTGCAGATCGGCCTGACAAATGGCATGTTGACCCAGCTCGTCGGCGGCGATCTCAAGGAAGGCGATGAAATCATCATCGAGCGGAATTTCAGATCCGATGCCGGGGCGAGCCGCCGAACCATAGGTGGTGCGGCCCGTCGACTGTAGCAATCTCAGATCAAGCCCTGTGGGCAGCTCTTTGGGCGGCCGTGTGGCACCGGCTAATAGCCGGTGCCACACGGCCGCCTACCTCAAGACTTCAAAAACAATGGGAATCTCAGCCTTGCTAAAAACCGCCCCCACGACCAAACGCAATCAAACCCCGGGCGATTTCCCGCTCATCGATGTGCGCGATGTTTACAAGACCTATCACATCGGAGAAGTCAGCGTTCCGGCGGTGCGGGGTGTCACACTTACCATCAATCACGGCGAAATGCTCGCCATCATGGGTCCCAGCGGCTCCGGCAAATCGACCCTCATGCATGTGCTCGGCTGCCTCGACCGATGCGATCAGGGAACCTATTTGCTCGACGGCATCGACGTCACCCGTATGTCCAAGAGCCAGCTTTCCGCCATCCGCAACAAGAAGCTTGGTTTTGTCTTTCAGAGCTTCAATCTGTTGCCGAGAACGACTGTCCTAGACAATGTCGCCCTGCCGCTTAGCTATGCCGGTGTCCGCCGCAAGGAGCGCCGGCGACGCGCCGCCGCCATGCTCGAACTCGTCGGCCTCAGCGACCGCTCGCACCATCACAGCAACCAGCTTTCCGGCGGACAGAAACAACGCGTCGCCATCGCCCGCTCGCTCGTCACCAATCCCGTGCTGCTGCTCGCGGACGAACCCACCGGAAATCTGGACAGCAAAACTGGTGTCGAAATCATGGCACTCATGCAGGGGCTCAATCAGCAGAACGGCCTGACCATCATTCTCGTCACCCACGAACCCGACATCGCCGACTACGCCAACCGCACCATCGCCGTCCGCGACGGCCTCATCGAATTCGACCGCCGCAATTCGAACGCCAAGCAAGCCCGCAGCGCAACTTCCCCAAATCCGTCTATCTAACCGTTAGGTGTCATGCCTACGTCGCGTAGCGACGCCGAATCAGAGCCGCGCCCGTTAGGAAGCGGTCGGCGCTCATATGAAATGGACCGCCATAAAACGCCTTTTTGCGTCATGCGGCAGCCAGTAAACTTGTGCCCAACTTTGTATCCCCGTGCCTCACCCTAATCGACCGCTACCCCTCATGCTCCGCCAGCCACCGCTCTGCATCGATCGCCGCCTTGCAGCCCATTCCGGCCGCCGTGACCGCCTGCCGGTAAACGCTGTCCACGACATCCCCCGCCGCAAATACGCCCTCGACATTCGTCGTCGTGCGATACGGATCTTTCAACTTGATGTACTTCTTCTCATCCAGCTCCAATTGCCCATTCAAGAACTTCGTCGCCGGCGTATGGCCGATCGCGACGAACAGCCCGCCAAGCGGCAACTCGCTGGTCGAACCATCCACGGTGTCCTTCAGCTTCACGCCGCTGATGCTTTTGTCGCCCAAAACATCCTCGACCACTTTATTCCACAGAATCTTGATTTTCGGGTTGTTCATCGCCCGTTCCACCATGATCTTGCTGGCACGCAACTGGTCGCGGCGGTGGATAATGTAGACCGTCCCGGCATATTTGGTGAGATAGGTGGCCTCTTCGATGGCCGAGTCGCCGCCGCCCACAACCGCCAATTCCTTGTTCCGAAAAATGGGCAAGGCGCCATCGCAAACCGCACAGGCGCTCACGCCGCCGCCCTGCTGGGCCAACCGTTGCTCATTCTTCAAGCCGATCCAATTGGCAGTCGCACCAGTCGCGATAATCAGCGATTGCGCGTGATAAACCGCGTCATCCTCGCCAACTACCTTGAACGGCCGCCTCGATAGGTCCACCGACTTTGCATCGTGCCAGTCAAAAGCAGGCGTTCCTTCCGGAGCCGCTTCACTGATGATTCCCCGGTCCGACACAATGCGCGTCCCGAACCGAACCGCCTGCGATGCAAAATGCGACATTAGAACCGGCCCGGTGATGCCGTGCGGAAATCCGGGGTAATTTTCCACCTCCGTCGTCAGCATCAACTGCCCGCCCGGCAATTCCGTTGTCGGAATCTGTTTTGCCCGTCCGGCAAAAATAAGCGGATTCAAATTGGCCCGAGCCGCATAAATGGCCGCCGTCCAGCCGGCCGGGCCGGAACCGATGATGATGAGCTTCTCAATGTCGGGCATGATTTTTCCTCAATCTGGTGCGGTTGCCGCCGATGAAATTTTGCTGTCGGGATGATAGGCAAACCGCGGGTACTCGTCGACCTGCCGGAAATCTCAACCAGCCTGGCTCGTCACTCTTTTATCACAAGCGGTTTCCAATTAGCATTCGCCGGCATGGCACCGAATACACATTTGCGAAACTTCGTTCTTGTCAAAGCTCGTCGATTCACCGCCGCATTGTTCTGCGCCGGCTGGCTTCTGCCGCTCTTGGGTTGTCAAAGTGCGCAGCCCATGTCGGACCCGGTGATCTACGAAACCCACGATTGGAACTACGGAAAATCGAAGGGACTCCGGCTTGTATCGCCGCATTACGAGTTGCACACCACCTGCATCAAGCGCAAGCCGTTCGTCGAGGCCATGCCCGGATTCATGGAAGCCTGCTACGAGGCCTATCGCAAATTGCTTCCCACCACCACCGAGCCGGCCGAGCCGATGAAGTCGTATCTCTTTCTGCGTCGTGCCGAATGGGAGCATTTCACCAACGCCTTCGCCGGCCCGCGCGCATCGACCTACAAACAGATTCGCCGGGGCGGCTACTCCGAGCGCGGTGTGACGGTTTCCTTTTACACGACGCAGGCATCGACTCTCGCCATTTTGGCGCACGAAGGCCTGCACCAGTACCTGGATATAACCGGCCGAAGCCAGATTCCCGCGTGGATCAATGAGGGCCTCGCCTGCTATTTCGAAGCCTTTGAATTGGACATATACAATCATCCGACCTTCAAGCCGGAAAACAACGCCCTGCGCAGCCCGGCGATGCGCGAGGCATTGACCAATGAAACGCTGATTCCTTTGAAGGAAATCCTGGGCACGCATGCGGGCATCGCCATCCACAAACAATCGAGCCATGTCCGGAGCTATTATGCGCAGGAATGGTCGCTTGT
This sequence comes from Planctomycetota bacterium, assembly GCA_016712275.1. Lineage (GTDB taxonomy): Bacteria > Planctomycetota > Phycisphaerae > UBA1845 > UTPLA1 > JADJRI01. Next base: position 26,772 of record JADJRI010000020.1, on the reverse strand, counting down.
GCTGTTCCTGCTCGATTCGCCCGCTACGAACAAGTATGCGCCGGGCTTCAAGACGCTTCTGGATGAACTTGGTACGGAAGCCATGAATCGAAAGGCCAATGCGTACATCGCCGCCGATTCCGAGGGCAGCCTGAGTCGCGGTGAGGCGATCTTCCGCGCTTACATCACCGAAGACCTTGAAGCATTTGATGCCGACTATCGCAAATTCCTGCATGAACTACTGGACCTGAAGCAATTTTGACATGGATCGCACTTGGCGGCACCTTCCGATCACGCAGTACAGCCGCAAGTTAATTAACGCATGAAAAAAAAGTCCATCAAAACCGCCCGGAGCAAAACGCCTGACGCGCGGCACGTCTACGAATCCCCCCTCGTCGGCCGCAACGCCTCGCGCGACATGTCCGAGCTTTTTTCCATGCACCGCCGGGCGCTCACGTGGCGTCGCATCTGGGTCGCCCTCGCCGAAGCCCAGCACGAAATGGGCTTGCCCGTCTCCGTCGCCCAACTAAAATCGCTTCGCGCATCGATGAGCAATGTCGATCTCAAAGCCGCCCGAGAGCACGAGAAAAAGCTGCGGCACGATGTCATGGCCCACGTCCACGCCTTCGGCGATCAAGCCCCGTCGGCCCGTGGCATTCTCCATCTCGGCGCGACCAGTATGGACATCGTCGACAACGCCGATCTCATTCTCATGCGCGAAGCGATGGTCATCATCCGAGACTGGCTCGTCAGCACCGTCGCCGCGCTTGCAGATCGCGCCCGCGAATTCCGCCAGCTCCCCTGTCTCGGCTTCACCCATTACCAACCCGCGCAGCTGACGACTGTCGGCAAGCGCGTGACACTCTGGTGCGCCGATTTCGCCCGCGACCTGGAGGAAATCGACCGGCGTATCCGCGAACTTCGCTTTCGCGGCATCCGCGGCGCGACCGGCACGCAGGCCAGCTTTCTGAGCCTCTTCAACGGAAACGCCGCGAAAGTTCAAAAGCTAGAACGCCTCGTCGCCAGGAAACTCGGTTTCGACGAATGCGAACCCGTCGTCGGCCAGACCTATTCCCGAAAAATCGACGCCCATATCGTCGCAGCGCTTGCCAACATCGCCGCCGGGGCACATAAATTCGCCAATGACATCCGTCTCCTCGCCAATCTGAAGGAAATCGAAGAGCCTTTCGGCAAATCGCAAATCGGCAGCTCCGCAATGGCTTATAAGCGCAATCCGATGCTTTGCGAACGTGCCACTGGTCTGGCACGATTCGTCATCTCGCTGGCACAGTCCGGTTTCCAGAATGCCGCAGAGCAATGGCTCGAACGCACCCTCGACGATTCCAGCAACAAACGCCTGCTCATCCCTGAAGCATTCCTGGCAACCGACGGAATCCTTCAAATCGTCACCCATGTCGCGCGCGGATTCGTTGTTTATCCCAATGTTATTCGCGCCCGCATCGACGCCGAGCTTCCCTTCATGGCCACCGAGGACATTCTCATGCAGGCCGTCGCGGCGGGCGGCGATCGGCAGGACCTGCACGAGCGCATCCGCATCCATTCGCAGGCCGCCGCCGCCGAAGTGAAACACTGCGGCCGCCCCAACGATCTGCTCGCGCGATTGAAGGCGGACCCGGCTTTTGGCGGCGTGAAAATCGATCGGCTGATGAAGCCGGAATCGTTCACCGGCCTCTCCGCAAATCAGGTGGATTCATTTTTGAAAGGCACGATCGCCCCGCTGTTGCGGCGTCATCGCGGCACCTCGCGGCGCGATCCGGAGATCAGTGTATGACCAAACAGGAACTCGCCGAACGCATTCGCGCCGCAAGCTACAAGGAGGGCGACTTTCTGCTGCGATCGGGGCGACGGTCGACCTTTTATGTCGACAAGTATCTGTTCGAGACCCAGCCGGACATTCTCGCCGAAGTCGGCAAGTTGCTCGCTACGCATGTCGACAAAACGACCACGCGCATCGCCGGCGCCGAACTCGGAGGCGTCCCTCTTGCCGCTGCCACATCAATGGCATCTGGAAAGCCATTCGTCATCGTCCGCAACGCAAAGAAGGACTATGGCACGACCAAGATGTTTGAGGGGGCCATCGAAAAGGGAGACCGCGTGTTGCTTGTCGAGGACATCGCCACGACCGGCGGCCAGGTGCTGGAAGCGGCAAAGGTGCTGAGCGACGCGGGGGCGGTCGTGCAGCGCATTGTTGCCGTTGTCGATCGGGCCGAGGGGGCGGCCGACAACATCCGCAAAGCCGGCCACGAATTCGCGGCGCTCTTCACTGGCAAGGACCTGCGAATACCGGGAGCGGCATATTAGTTCACCACCGTCTCCTGCGGAATCAGATTCAGTTCGATCAGCGCGTTGTAAGCCGCTTTTTGCTCGGCCTCTTTCTTGCTTGGGCCCCATGCGCCGGTGAATTGGCGGCCGGCAATGCTCACCGCGACCTCGAAGCACTTGCTGTGGTCCGGGCCTTTCTCGTCGAGCATGTCATACACGGGTGTCGCCGCCATGTCACGCTGGGCATACTGCTGCAACTGCGATTTGAAATTCTGATGATGCTCACTGACGGCCGCGCTACGGATGAATGGCTCGACGTGGACCAGGATGAACTTGCGCGTCTTTTCGAGGCCCGCGTCGAGATAGATCGCCGCGATCAGCGATTCGAAGACGGCCGCCATGACCGATGTCGGCAACTTCGACCGCGCCGAGATGCCGTTGCCGAGAAACAAATGGTCGGCCAGGCCGAGCTGTTCCGAGATTTTTGCGCAGGTTTTTCCGGAGACGACCGTCGATTTAATCTTGGTCAGCTCGCCTTCGAGAAAGTCGGGATAGTTGTCGTAGAGATACTGGCAGACGATCATCCCGAGGATCGCGTCGCCCAGAAACTCCAGCCGTTCGTTGCTTTGAAGCCGATTATCGGCGATCGACGCGTGGGTGAGCCGCGGCAGAAAGCAATTCCGGCTTCTTGAATCGAATGCCGATCGCCGCTTCACAGCGGGCAGCGCTTCGTCTCGCATATTGGATTCGTCCCCGATCGAGAAAAGATCAGGCGGATGGCGAAAGCCGCTCATGTCGGGTGGATCAAGCGGTTTTCGGCATAAGCCCGGTCGTGGGGCCGACCCGGAAAACACGAGCCGAATTCACCCCGCGACGATTTTACTATACTATCGTCAAAATGATGAGTCAACTGAACGAACCCACCGTCGCGAGCGTCGCATCCCCAACGTCGCATTTTGAAACCCTTCCCTTCCTCACGGCCGATATTCCCGCCATTCCCGCGGCCATCAAACGGCGATATGAGGATTTTGTCGTCGAGGAAATCCCCGCCTACGAGCCGTGCGGCGTCGGCGACCACATCTACTTCACCATCGAGAAAAAAGGGCTCGCCACCATGCGGGCCGTCAATGACATCGCCCGGGCACTGGGCGTGCAGGCGCGCGACATCGGCCTCGCCGGCCTGAAAGATGCCCGCGCCGTCACCACACAAATGCTCAGCATCGAACACATGGATCCCGAAAAAATCCGCGCCCTCAACATCCCCCGCATCAAAATCGTCAACATCACCCGCCACAAAAACAAACTCAAGATCGGCCACCTCCGCGGCAACAAATTCAAAATCCGCCTCCGCGATATCGCCGGCGACCGCATGACCGATATCCGCACGATTTGTGACACACTCGTGGCACGCGGCGTCCCCAACTACTTCGGCCGCCAGCGCTTCGGCTCGCGCGGCGACACCTGGCAGATCGGCCGCGCCGTGCTTTGCGACGATCGCAAGGAAACGGTCGACCTCATTCTCGGCCGCCCCGGCCCCTTCGACACCGGCGAAGTGCTGCGAGCAAGGCAGCTCTACGAATCCGGCGACTACGAAAATGCCGCCAAGGCCTGGCCCTACGGCTTTCGAGACAACGTCCGCATGTGCCGCGAACTCGCCCGCACAAACGGCAAGCACCAGCGCGCCTATCACGCCATCGATCAGCGGCTGAAAAAGTTCTACGTGAATGCCTTCCAGTCTTATCTCTTCAACCTCGTCCTCGCCCGCCGCATCACCAACATCGACACGGTGCTGAATGGCGATCTCGCATACAAGCACGAAAACGGCGCGGTCTTCCGCGTCGATGATGCCGCCGCCGAGGCACCCCCGCCAAAGCCTTCGACATCTCCGCCACCGGCCCCATCTTCGGCTACAAGATGACGGAGCCGTCGGGCGAGGCGGCCGCGATCGAGGCGGGCGTACTGGCCCATGAGACCCTGAAGACCGATGACTTTCGGGCGCTGGCCCGCATGAAAATTCACGGGGCGCGCCGCCCGATCCGCTTCCGGCCAGAGGAGCTGGCAATCGAGTCCGGCAGCGACGAACACGGCCCCTTCGCGGAGCTTCGGTTTTCGCTGGCCTCGGGCTGCTATGCGACGCTGGTTCTGGGCGAGATCTGCAAGCAAAGCTTGGAGGAAGGGCTGGAGGAGGAGTAGCGGCGAGCGTCGCTTTGTGCGGCATGTGCGATTTCGATGCGATTGGCGAACGGCGGCGTCTATTGGGCACGCTGGTTTTACGTTGCGATTCAATTCTCATTGTGTCGGCCTCGGGCTATCCGATCGAGTGAAAATGGGCGACCTTTCAGAGGGGTGTTTCACCGTCGTTTTCATTGGAAAACCAGACTGCTTCGAAATTGCAAGTTGTTTGTTTGGCATTAGTTCGGTGTCGTTGATGTTGCGCGCGTGGCCATTTCCTTCGAAAAAACCTCCAGGGGTGAAATTCGCTGAAACTCCCTGAACAGCGAATGAAGAATAGAGGGAAAGGGGGAGCAGACGCCGACACGGAAGAGGAGCCGAGGGATCAAGGGGTTGAGGGGTCGAGTGGAGGAAGTGGGCATGGGCGGTCTCCGGGCGCGTCGCGGGCCGGTATTCAACATACACCATGTTCGGAGATTGGCAAATTCATACTTCGGGATTTGTTTGGTATGGCGATTGCCGGCGGAAACTGAGTGGTTTGAGATTTTGCGCAGGCGGCGGCGGAGCCTAAAGGCGGGGTGGGATGGCCGTTGAAACGGCCTAATGGATTACGCTGCCGCGATACCCGTCGTGAACGACGGGCCTACAGCCCTTTGGGAAAGGCCGCTGAAGCGGCCTGGGCGTGGGAGGATTGAAGACTCGTTCGTCCTCCGGACGAAGGCGTTTTTTTGGCGGCGCTGTCCAGAGGTTGAAACCTCTGGCTACGGTCGTCGGCCATGCCGAGCCGGGTTGGCGGTTGAGGTTCTCGGGGGCGAACAGTTGTTGTGCCACTGATATGACATACTTGGAAAGTTTTTTCTTCGCTTTTCTGCTCCGCAGAGGATTCTATCTCGTGGGTCAATTCTGATCGAGCGTTATATCGCCTTCGCCCTACTCCTGTCGGAGTTGGGCTAAACGGGGTTTGGCGACATCTATTTCCATGAACCAACTGTTTCCGCCCTCGCAGTACTTGGAATCGGCAGTGCAGAGGCATTTTTCCCAGGGAACAGTGGTCGGTGGCCCGCACTCGTTACGTAATTTCATTTCAATAAAAGCTGCCGTATCGCCTTCCATGGCATAATCCCAAGCACTCGAAGTACTGAAAGCCGAATCAGGAGCGTAGATTATGGATTTCGAGTTTAATGCAAGCGCGACGGCAATAAGCGATTCGCGAAGGCGCACCGAAAAGAAGTAGCTTTCATTACAGCAAAACAATGACCAAGATTTGGTTCCGTAATAGACAATGGTCTTCGGATACACGCGAATTCGGCCGCCATCGTGGAAGGAGATTTCCAACTCACTCATGTCGTCAGCGGCACGGAATTGCTCGGTCACGCTGAGAAATTTCTCGTTTATTTCCCAATGCCACTCGGCGTCATCTGGGATTCTCCAGTGCATGTCGTTTCGCAGCATTTTGAGAAATGGCTGAAACTTCGTGCGAAGCCGGCGCAAACCGGGGAGCAGCGCCGATATCGTTTCCGGCGTATATTGGTGGTCCATGATGGCAACGAGGTCGATGCCCATGAGAATTCCTACTCCAAAAAGCTTGTCATAATAGGCTCAATCAACATGGGCGTCGCCGTTCTTTATGTTGAGTGCATTCGCCGCTCTTGATGCTCGAAATTCTTAGGGAGGGGCTTTTGGGGAATTTCCACAAAGGAATGGGGGAATTAGACGATCAGGGGACAGGCTTGACAGGGGCCTTATAATCTGACGATGCACGCCTACAGATTCATCTCGCGGTTCAATCTTGGTCAACAGTTGTGTCGCCATCGCCCTACTCCTGTCGGAGTTGGGCTAAACGGGGGGATTGCGGGCGTCATTCCAGCTTTGGCAGAGAGGTGGGCCGAGCCCACCCTACCAATGCTGGCGATGCACGCCTGCGGATTCATCTTGCGATTCAATCTTGGTCAACAGTTGTGTCGCCATCGCCCTACTCCTGTCGGAGTTGGGCTAAACGGGGTGTGCGACATGGGCACGGCATTATTTGATCGGCAGCCTACAATGGAGGCAGCGGCGGGCGAGAGCGTTGCCGTAGCCGCCTTTAAGGAAGAAGGGGTTCCCGCAGCGCGGGCATCGGATCAATGCGCCGTTGATGAAAGCAAGGATGAGCATGACCGGCAGTGTGAAGATCAACAGGCACATCCAAGGTGACGAGGTGGTTCCGTTGCCGGTGAGATAGGCGGGGATGCCAAGGCGATCTGCAACAAGTATTGCTGCGACGGCGAGAAAGAAATAGAGATAGAAGCGTCGATGCCGGCGACGGAGGCGGGTCAATGAGTCGGCGTATTTGAGTTTTGCGTCGCGATCGTCGCCGTTGGATGTAGCGGCGGCTTTCGGTGGTTCGATTGGGTCTTTCATGAATTGCTCCCGGCAGAGCGAATTCTACGAAAAAGTCGCGGGGTTGACAGGGGCGTTATAATCTACCGATGCACGCCTGCGGATTCAGTTCGTCGTTCAAATCAGATCAAAAGTTGTATCGCCGTCGCCCTACTTTTGTTGGAGTTGGGGTAAACGGGGGCAGTCTCCATATCACGCGTTTTTCGCCGTTCGCACGGGCAAGCAAAAAAGCCGCTTGCCCATGCCACCCATGTGGCGCGGTTTCACCCTCACCCGGCCTCACCCTTCAGGGGAGAGGAGCAAGAGCAACCTTGCCAAAAGAAAGGTGGGCCGAGCCCACCCTACACGATTGCACTCGCTTTGCTCGTCGTCCGGCACGGGGGCCGGACGCTACCGATCGTTATGATCGGGACACTACTGTTCAGAACGGAGTTCGGTCATGAGCAGCCAAAATTTGCTTTCGTCGATCGCGAATGTTTCGGATGACACGGAGTTTTATACGCCGATACCGGCCGGCTATAAGCCGGGGAAGACAAAGTATGTCGGTGTGTTCGGAACCGTGATGTCCGGGCTGGGCAAGGGGATTTTTGCGAGCAGCCTTGCGAAGGTGCTCAAGGACAAGGGGCTCACCGTCGCGCCGATCAAGCTGGAGGGCTATCTCAATCTCGATTCGGGCACGCTGAATCCGTTTCGGCATGGCGAAGTGTTCGTGCTGGATGACACAATGGAATGCGACATGGACCTGGGCACGTATGAGCGCATGCTCGACCAGAACATGACGCGTTTGAATTTTTCGACGAGCGGGCAGATTTTTACGGCCGTACTGGAGAAAGAGCGGCGCGGCGGGTATCTGGGGCGCGACGTGCAGATGATTCCGCATGTGACCGGCGAGGTGAAGAACAAGCTGAGGCAACTGGCCGTCGCGACGGATGCGGACGTGATTTTTATTGAGATCGGCGGGACGGTGGGCGACGTCGAGAATGCGTATTACATCGAGGCGCTTCGGCAGCTTGCGTTTGAGGAAGGCGAGAAGAGCACGTGCTGGGTGGCGCTGACGTATGTGATGGAGCCGCCGGCCTTGGGCGAGCAGAAGAGCAAGGCGGCGCAGCTGGGCATCAAGCAGCTTCTGCAATGCGGGATTCAGCCGCACATTATTGCTTGCCGGGCGATTCATCCGGTGATGGCGAAGGCGCGGGAGAAGATTTCGCTGTATAGCAGCGTGCCGCTGGAGCGCGTGTTTTCGATGCACGATTGCGATTCGATTTACATCGTGCCGGAGATGATTCGCGATGCGAATCTCGACAAGCAGGTGGTGAATATTTTGGGGCTGGAGTCGCGCACGCATCCGGAGATGGAGTTGACCGCGCGCGACATGTGGCGCGACTATCTCACAAGGCTCAAGGCCGGCGGCGAAGCGATCACCATCGGCGTGGCGGGGAAATACACATCGGTGCGCGACAGCTATGCATCGGTCATCAAGGCGCTGGAGCATTGCGGGACGAAGCTGGGCGCGAAGGTGGAGATCGACTGGATCGAGGTGACGGACATCACCGCGGCGAATGTGTCGGAGCGGCTGGCGCATTTGCAAGGGTTGATTGTGCCCGGCGGTTTTGGGACGCGCGGGGTCGAGGGGAAGATCGCGTGCGTCGAACACGCCCGCCGCACCGGCCTGCCATACCTTGGATTGTGCCTCGGATTCCAGTTGGCGGTGATCGAATATGCCCGGAATGTGTGCAACATGGCCGGCGCGAATTCGACGGAGTTTGATTTGGAGTGCAAGCACCCTGTCATCGATATTTTGCCGGACCAGAAGCAGATCGAGGGGCTGGGCGGGAATATGCGACTCGGCGGCCAGGATGTGATTCTAAAGCCAGGGACGCTGGCGGCGCGGCTGGATAACAATACGCCGGAGGCGCGGCTGCGCTTTCGGCATCGGTACGAAGTTGATCCGCGGTTTGTTTCGCAGCTTGAATCGGGCGGCCTGATCTTCAGCGGCAAGGCGCCGGACTATCCGATCATGCAGGTGCTGGAGCTGCCTCAGAATGTGCATCCTTATTTCATCGCGACGCAGGCCCACCCGGAATTGACCAGCCGTCCATTGCGGCCCGATCCCTTTTTCCTCGGCCTGGTGCAGGCGGCAATGGGGCTGTCCAACCCGCCGGCCACGAAAAAGAGCGATGCACCGATTCATGCGTAATCGGTCGTATTTTTCGATCTTTTTCGACGAAATACCGCGCCGACGGACCTGAATCGTTTTGGAATTGGCGGCCGATCGGGATACAATGGCTGACTGCCTTCAAAGCCGCGGGCACTTACCGCGCAACGTCCGATTTTCACACGAGTGGGGAATTCGTCTTGTTATTTCTTGAATTACGAGAGGCTGTCGCCATTGCAGTTTCTGCATTGGTTTTATCGATGTCATATTCGAATTCGGTTCGCGCGGAGGATGCGACGCCGCGTTCGATGCTGGCGAATCTGCCGACCGACGCCGCCACACTGGGCATGTCGGATGTCGAGGCCGTGCGAACGTGGCGGGTTTGGCTGGGCGATCAGGGCTTCGGGCTCGACCGCTGCGGAGTGGACTTTGAAAATCGCCAGTTTGTGATTGAGATCGACTCGGACGATCAACAAACTTTGCTGGAGTCCAACGGGTTTACGCTGGACCAAATGTGGACCGATCCTGCGGATGAGGCCTCGCCGCGCGGCTCGATCGATCCGCAATATTATGATGTCAGCGAAATTGCCGCGATCATTGCGCAGACCGTCGCCGACCATCCGGCCATCGCCCGGTCTTTTGTCGTGGGAACGACACTTCAGGGGCGGCAAATCCTTGGCATCGAGATTTCCGACAACCCCGGCGCCGAGGAAGACGAACCGGTTGTATTGCTCAACGGCCTCCACCATGCCCGCGAAGTCGCCACGCCCCACATCATCGTCGATGCGATCAATTATCTCACGGATGGTTATACCGCGAACGATGCCCAGATTGTGGAATGGGTTCAGAATTACAAGACGATCTGCGTGCCGATGGTCAATCCCGACGGCAGCGCGCGGGTGTTTGCGGGCGATACAAATCATCGAAAAAATGTGCAACCCGGCTGCACGACTGAGAACAACGGCGTCGATATCAATCGCAACTATCCCTATCACTGGGGCAGCGGCACCGCGGCGTGCGAGCGCAGTGGCACCGGCGGTTCCTCCGGCAGCAGTTGCAGCGATGCCTACCGCGGTTCCAGCGCGGGTTCCGAGCTTGAGACGCAGGCGATGGAGGCACTGGCCGACGCGTTCCATTTCGCGATTGCCGTTTCGTATCACTCGTACGGCCGATTCATTGACTATCCCTATGCCTGCAATGACGGCAATCCGGACAACCGCATGCCCGAGCATCCGGTGATTGATGCGATGATGCGGGGAATGGCGCTGGCGATTCAGCCGGTCAATGGCGTGACCTATGCCGTTAATTCACCCATCGCGATCGGCGCGGTGAATGGCGACGACACAAGCTGGTATTACGCACACAAAGGTACCTATCCGTTCATTGTCGAAGTCGGCACCTCGTTCCAACCGGCGTTTTCAACGGTCGCGGGCATTGTGGCGGAGAACCGCGAGGGATGGAAATACCTGTACGACAGGCTGGGCCAGGCGCGAATCGATGTCCATGTTCGTTCGCAGTGCGTGCCGATCGAAGCGCAGGTTACTTTGCTCAATTATTCATTTGATACTGACGAATTGCCACGAACCACGTTCCTTCCCTTCGGACGATGGACATACATTGTCCCGCCGAACGCAGCTTATACGGTTCGAGTTTCCAAGACGGGGTATGTCACACAGGACGTCGTGGTGAATGTCGCAGGCGCGCCGGTTGGCCTTGATGTGAATCTTGTTCCGGTGACGGCGCCGGCGATACTCTCCGGCGACATGGACAACAGCTGCGCTGTGGATGCGGCCGACGTGGCGCTGTTTGTTACCGCGTATCTGGAGGGTGCGGCTGCCCCGCCGGCCCTGATTCCCCGTGGAGACTTTACGGCCGACTGCCTCATCGATGAGGCCGACGTCGCCCCGTTCGTGCAGGCCGTTTTGGATGGTCACGTCTGCGATTGACCATTGCAATTGCGCCTCAATTTCGACAGAATGAGTCCGTGCGGGCCGACTTCTCGCGCATAAACGATACCATTTGTTTTTGGGCCATGTATGGTGAGAGAGGCGCACCCTATGTCCATTCGATTGCCGCTACGGCGATTTTTGTACATTGTTTTCATTGTGGCCGTCGTTGCAGGCTGCTCGAAGAAGGGCTCGCCGCCGCAGGAAGATGACGACACGGCCTATACCGACGATTCAGATGCCTCCGATGACAAGGCGGCTGCGCTGCCATCCGGACTGAAGAAAACCAAGAGCGACCCGGCCGCCAAAAAAATCATGCAGGAAGTTCGCGACGCCTACAAGCATTTTTCTTCATACGACGACATTTGCGAAATGGACAGCCGGCTGCGCAATGCCAAATCGGCCGACAACACGGGGTTTGCGGACACCACAAAGGTGCTCACCAACTTCGCGCGGCCGGACTGCCTGCGCGTCGAGATACAATCGCTGAATCGCTTCAACTCCAACGTCGGCGCCTCGTTCTTGTGGGGCAACGGAAAGAAAACCGAGCAGTATAACGGCGCTTCGGATGGCGAGATGTATCAGTTTTTTGATACGCCGGAGGCCATCGCAGGAAACTGGGCAACGCTTTTGGCAACCAGTGGCGAGTTCAATCCGATTGTTCCGCTGCTTCTGCCGGACAAACTCAAAAAAGTCGGGGGTGGAAAGCCCTTCTTCGATAAGCTCAGGATTCTGAAGCTGGAGGGCGAGGAAAAAGTCGATGGCACGATGTGCCACCGGATTGAAGCCACGATCGATCCCGAGGACATCAAGAATCAGTTGAACACCAACGTCTCCCTGTTTACGGCGGCCGAAGCCAACCGCATCGAGTCGAAGGCGACGATCTGGGTCGACAAGAATTCCAAACTCGTTCGCAAGATTCACCACTACATGCTTTCGCAGGAATCCATTACGAAGGACCCGGACTTTGGCACCGTCAAGATCCCCGGCCTGCGCATCGATCTTAAATACACATACAAGTCGCGCCTCAACCGGCCGCAATCCTGGTCCGACCTTGCTTTTGGCGAGCCGAATGCCTCCGAAGAGCAGCCGGTCAGCGCCGCGGCCGTCGCCGACGCGACCTTCAAGAAGACCAAGAAGTCGCGCGATGAGGCGCAAAGTACGCAAGAACATTGCTGGATGCATCGGTCGCCGCCTACGGCAAATGCAAGACCTATGCGGATCAGGGCGAGATCATTCTCAAGCCGATCGACCGCCGCGACACCAACGTGCAGACGATTCAGTTTACAACCGTTTACAAGCGCGGCGGCGGATTTCGTTTTGGGCATCAATTCAAGAACGCGGAAGGCGATACGCTGAAGCATACGTGCTGGAGCGACGGCGAGCGTTTTAAATCGTGGTATTCGAATCAATCAAACCACCGCGCATGGCGGCATGAGCGCCCTCCTCGATGAATTGGTCGGCATGCAGAATGTTCAGGCCCGCCATGTGCTCGGCCTGTTCGCCGATTCATTCTTCGGCAAATCCGAGCTGTCCAAACTGGAGAGTCCCATCCTCCTTGGCACGGAGAAGGTCGACGGGACCACCTGTCAAAAACTGATGGCCAAGGAATCTCATCGATGGATTGTGTTCCTGTGGATACAGGGGAAATCGAAGCTCGTCCACCGGATTGAGACGCGCGATCTCGGCAACGGCAATCCTGTTTGGTTGACCATCACGTTGAAACCGACGGCCAACAAGAAGGTGAGCGACAAGCAGTTGGCATTCGAGTAATGTAGTGACGGTGCCAAAAAGGGGAATCCGTTGGCCGATTAATAGCATTTGGTCCGCGGGTTCTTGAGGTGTGTAGACACGCATCACGAGAAAAAGGCTCAGGAATAGGAGCGCCTGTCCGGAGTATTCAGCTCAAAGCGAATTAAACTTCCAGTAACTCACTCACTCCATATCGCGACGCCACATACACCGGCAGCGATTTGCCGATCATTCGCGCCTGCGCCTCCATCGCCAGTTCCGGCAGGTTATTTTCGTGGCTGAGGTGCAACGGAGAGCCATTTCAATCGGGGCGAAATGGCGGCTTTGGTCAGGTCCGCGGCTTCGTCATTCGACAGGTGGCCGCCCTCGCCGGCGATGCGCTGCTTGGCCCATTCGGTGTAGGTGCCATTCCAGAGCATGTCGGGGTCGTAGTTGCTTTCGAGATAGGCCGCATCGACCGCCTCCAGCGCAGTTTGCAGACCCGGAAAGGGATGCCCCAGATCGGTAAAGATGCCCAGCCGCCGGCGCTCGTGTTCGACAATGAAGCAAAGGGAATCGACGCCATCGTGTGGTGTCGACAAACTATGCACGCGCACGCCGCCGAATTCGAGCGTCGCACCGGCCTCGAAGAAATGAACATTGTCGATCGGACCGACGCGCTTCTTCGTCTCGCGATAGGTCGGCCGCGTGCAATAGACCGGCACCTTGAATTTTCGTTGAAAGATTCCCGCGCCGCTGACGTGATCGATGTGTTCGTGCGACAGGATCAGCGCGTCGCATTCGTGTATGTCCCGACCCTTCGCCGCCAGCCGCACGGCCGCTTGCTTGCCGCTGATGCCCGCGTCAAACAGCAATTTCTTTCCGCCCGCCTCGACGTAAATGCAGTTGCCGTTGGACCCGGACTGGAGCGCGACCGTGAGCATGGGCGAATTCTAACCAACGCCCGTCCCGTTTCGCAATCATGTCGTCGGGATTTGCCGATCCGCCGGTGAGACGCTCTTGTTTGCTATTTGGCTCAATTCCCAGCGCGATAGCCGCCGCTCAGGTTTCGCACATTCGCATAGCCCGATTGACGGAGCATTCGCTCGGCCACATAGCCGCGATAGCCCACCGCACCATGTACAACGATGGGGTGGTCCTTCTGAATGTTGAGCCCTTCTTTTCGCAGCGAATCAATCGGAACGTTGATGGCGCCTTTGATTCCGCCGGCCCCATGCTCACCTTCCGCCCGCACATCAATTACCACAGGCGGCGATGAAGAGGACAATTCCTTGGCAAGCTCCTGCGGCGTTATTGTTACTGTCCGACCATGCCACGCGTTGGATGCCACCATTCCGGCAATGACAATCGGATCCTTGGCCGAACCGAACGGCGGCGCATACGCCCGATCGGCATCCGCCAATTGATCCACCGTAAAGCCCGCCTGAATCGCCACGGCCAAGACGTCAATCCGCTTATCCACGCCCTCTTCGCCGAAAATCTGACCGCCCAATACACGGCCGGTTTCCGTCGAAAAAACCAGCTTGATAAAGAGCGGTTTCGCGCCCGGAAAGTACCCCGCGTGATGTCCGTTTTGCGTATAAATGATTTGATGGGGAATCTTCTTTGCGATTGCGGCCTTTTCCGAGAGGCCGGTCATGCCCACGGCCAGATCGAACAGGCGTACGATCGACGTCCCGGCAGCGCCGGATGTTCGAAGCCGTTCCGATTGCAAGGCCGCATTGGCACCGGCCACTCGGGCCTGTTTGTTGGCCGGGCCGGCCAGTGCGATGCGCATGCGCGTCTCGGTCGGCCAATACAGAAGTTCGGTCACATCGCCCGCCGCAAAAATATCCGGGTCGCTGGTTTGCTGTTGCTCATTGACGACCAGGCCGCCGGTCGCGCCGATTTCAAGCCCCGCCTCTTTCGCCAGCGATGTCTCCGGCGTGACACCAATCGAAATCACCCCGAAATCGAATGCAATCCGCCCGCCGTCCGAAAGGACGGCATAGGAAACATCGCGCTGATGTTCGATTTTCTCAATCTTTGCGCCCAGCTTCAGCGTCACCCCGTGCCGCTCAAGCCGTTCGGCCGCCGCCGCCGCCATTTCCGGATCGAGCGGCGGCAGTACCTGAGGCGCCAGATCGACAAGTATGACCACGAGTCCGCGATTCGTCAGCGCTTCCGCCACTTCGACGCCGATAAAGCCTCCGCCGATCACGAGGGCGCGGCCCTTCGAATGCTCGGTGACGTGGGCCATCAGGGCATCAATGTCGTCGATCGTCCGGCATTCGTTCATGCGCGGATGCTCGAGACCCGGCGTCGGCGGACGGAACCCCCTCGCGCCGGTGGCAATGATGAGTCGATCATACGCATGGTCGATTTCCTCAAAGGTATCCAGGTTTCGAACACGTAGGGTCTTGGTCGCGCGATCAATTCCCGTGGCCGCGTGCCGAATGTGTACATCGACATTGAATCGGCGTTTCATCAATTCCGCCGAAGTTACCAGCAGCTTCTCTCGTGATGCGATTTCGCCCGACAGGTAATAGGGCAACCCGCAATTTGCGAACGATATGTGGTGGCCCGCCTCAAATACGTCGATTTGCGCCGCCTCATTCGCCCGCCGTGCCGCCGCAGCCGCGCCGGATCCACCGGCCACTCCGCCTATGATTGCAATCTTTAATGCCATGTCTTCGTCATTATCTCCCTGAGTCTCACTGTCCGCAGCACGATTTGGATTCCGCAACGCCATTGCACGATGTTCGCGGTCTGTTCCACGGCATCTTCGACAGCAGCATGCCCATGCCGCAGGTATTCGAAACGGCCGCAAAAATCAGGCCTGCCGCGACGAACGCCGACAAGTATGGCCAGGGCGGAATGAAAAGCCCCGCCAGCACCAGCGTGCCCGCCACCAGTCGAACCTGGCGCTCCAGAGCCCACGGCGCCTTGGCTTCAACCTCGACGGGAAAGCCCGCGGCCACCCAGGCATCGGTTCCGCCTTCGACCGTGAGCACGTCGCAGCAGCCGGCCTTGATGAACAGCTCGGCCGCCCTGGCCGCCCGCGTACCGCCCTTGCACAGAAGCGCCACAGGGCGGGATTTGTCGATATCGTCCGTCCGACGGGGAACGTCACCGAGCGGAATCAGCCGCGCGCCGGGCACGTGGCCCGAGGCGAATTCGGCATATTCTCTGACATCCACGAGCTGAAGGTCCTTGTTTTCATCGAGCATCCGCCTGATTTGATCGGGCTTGCAAACAGTGGCCATATCACGACTCCCGGTTTATGCTTGACATTCGCGCTTTCCCATATTAGTATATAACTCTAATAGCATATAGTCAAGCGAGAAAATAAGATTGTTCATGGGAGTACAAAACATGGCCGCGAAGAAGCCGCTCTCGCCGGAGTTTATCGAACACATCGCCCGGCGCTTCCGGACACTGGGCGACACCACGCGCCTAACGCTGATTCAATCGCTGATGGGCGGGCCGAAGGCCGTTGGAGACATCGTGGCCGCTACGGGCAAGACCCAGGCCAATGTGTCCAAGCATCTTGCCTTATTGGCCGACGAGGGCATTGTTTCGCGCCAGCGCGACGGCAACCACATTATTTATGAAGTGGCGGACCCGGTGGTTTTTCAACTGTGCGATCTTGTTTGCGGCTCGGTGCGCAACCGGCTCACGCGGGAAGTCAAGGAGAATGAGCGGCTGCTTAGGTCGAAATGATGGTGTGCCGACGTGGGAATTCGGCATACACCTAGAGCGAATCGATGTAGAACGAGACCTTTTCGCGTTCGCCCTGTCCCGTTGGGACTGGGCTAAACGGGTCAATTCAATTGTGAACTGCTTTCTTTAGGTGGTTGTGCTAAATTCACTCAATCAACGCAGTCACGCCTTCTTCGCCTGCCACCCATAGGTCACATACTCTCGCTCGATTGTTCCGTCGTTGTACAAGTCCACAAGAGCGTAACCTTCGTGGCACTCTTGATGCGCCCCCTTCCACCAGTTCCCGCTCACCGCCCCGTCGCACAAATACGTCACCCCGTTGTATTCCACCCGGTCGATCAGATGCAGGTGGCCGCTCAGGCACACGTTTACATTCGGATGCTGCAGGAAGAGATTCTTGATCCGCCTCGAATCGATGTGGAGCCAACCGGGCGGCACCTCATACTTGCCCGTCTTCTCCAGCTCGCCGTCATAAAACACCGCCGCCGACAGAATCGGAATATGCGACAGGATCAGCACCGGCTTCTTCGCATCCGTCTTCTTCAAATCGTCCGCGAGCCACTCAAACTGCGTTTCATCCAGCCTGCCGACATAGCTCTCCACCACCGGCATCGTGCTGTCCAGCACTATGAAGTGCCACCCCTGCAAATCGAACGACCGGTACGGCCGCGTAATCCCATATCCGTCGAGCGCCCATTTCTTGCCGTAAAAATCCTCGCTGCCGTCGCACCGGCTCTCCGATTTCGCGATGCCCCAGATATCATGATTGCCGATGCAATGCTCCACGCGCATCGAGCACTCGCGCTTGAGCGTGCCGTTCCAGCAATCCCACTGCGTTTTGGCGCGCGCCCGATCCACGGCGCACAGATCCATCAAGGCGTCGCCGCCGTTGAGAATGACATCCGGTTTGTCCTTTTGACTTTGCACGTGATGCAGGCACGCCGCCATTCCACGCTCGGCCTCCAATTCCGGCTGCACGTGAACGTCGGTCACATGGGCGATGCGCAGCCGTCGCGTCCGACGGCCGGCCCCTTTTCGCACGGCCGCGTCACCAGCCGGCTCTCCGGCCCATGCCCCTTCGGCCGCCGTCAACCCCGCAGCGGCCGCCGCACCCAGGCGAAGCAAATCTCTGCGCGTGAATTGGTCCATGGTCATTCTCCCGTGAAGCCGCCATTCCAGCCCCCTCGCGCCGAACACCGGCGGCAGATCCCGATCCATCCAATAGCCTACCGCGAAGTCGTTCGTGACGCCTGATTGAAATTAATGAAGAATATGGCCAAGTCGGCCAAGCACGTCTCTAATTCTCTTCTCTCCTTATGCACCGATCTGAGTAACGACGCTTTGAACGAGACTGACGCATGCGCCATAGCACCCGGCATCATGTATACGCATTATGAAATAAGTTGATGAGCGCATCATTGATTCGTGGTTGGATATCGCAAATCTCGTTAAGAATCACGACTCGCAATTCACGATTTCGGAGAAAAACTTAGCAGCCTGTGGTAGAACCCCGTTTTTCGGCGGCGGCGAACTTTATGCGACTCGGCACAGCAATCCAGTGATGGGCGCCACACGAGGCCTTACCGGGCGCCGCGAGTCCCATTCGTCACTCAAGGTCCGCCACAGGTTGCACACTTCATACGCAATGTACTGCGCGATCGCGCGCCAAACCCGCGCCGCCATGCCCTGCATGCTTCTCGCCGTCCCGAATCCGAGCAACTTGCGCAGGATCAGACTCAGATTGAAGCCGGCCACGTGAATGAGCAGCCGTTTCAGTATGTTCTTGTGTCCCTTCAAGTGCGCGCGACGCATGCCGCCGGTGTCATAGCAGTGCGCAAAACTCCGCTCGACCAGTTCCCTCGCTTCCGCATCAGTGACTTGCCCGCTCGCCCTTGATCCGGCGACGATTGGCACACCGCGTCCCGCGCTTCGAGCTTCTCGGCCGTCTCCTCTTCAGTCTTGCCCTGCCAGTTCCGAGGGCCGCGATCCGGCTCCGAGATGTACGTGCGAATGTCTAGCTCCCGGTAATCCTTCAACACGTCATTGCTGTGATAGCCCTTGTCCGCCACCGCTTCCGCGAGCACCTGCTCACTCAGTTCTTCGCACGCCGCCTCATCCTTCATCACCGACACGAGGTTCTCATCCACCTGATCGATCGTATGGGCGATGCTCGTCGTGTCGCCGCGATTCGCCGGCTGCAGCGTCACTGCCACCACTGCTCCCGTGTCCATGTCGATGGCGTGCTCGGCCTTGTGGGCCAGGTGCGTGCGGCCGTCCTTCATCTTCGTGATCTTCGCGTCGGGATCGTGCGGATGCTCCCAGTCCTTGTTCGAACCCTTCTTCTTGCTTTTTGTCCAGCTTCGCCAGGTCCTCCCGCGTCGGCGTCTCGATGCCCGACTCCTTCGCCAGACGCGTCAGGAATTCCTGATAGCTCTCGCCCGTGTCGCGGCGGATGATGCTGCGCAGGGCCGCGTTGGCCTCCAGCGTCGTCGCATCGACGCCCACCGTCTTGCCATTGAGCAGTTTGTGTTTGGCCAGCGCCGTCAGCACCCACTTGAACACGTCCGAGTGGGTCTCCAAGTCCATCAAGCGTCGATTCCGGCTGATCGTCGAATGGTCCGGCGTCGGGTCGGTCAGCGAATAGCCCAGGAACTTCCGCAGTCCCAGCGAGTCGGCCGTGCGCCAGGCGATGCCGCGCTCGCTGTCGATCCCCTCGAAGTAGCCGATCATCAGCGAGCGGAAATAGACCGCCGGCGGCAGCGACGGCCGGCCCAGCTTCTCCGCGTAGAACTTCCGGCATTTCGATTCGACGAAGGCGTCGAAGCCTTCGGCCTTGAGAATCTCGTTGACCCGATCGTAGAACGGATGGGCGCCGCCGCGCGGCAACTCCGCCGCCACGATCCACAGATCGCCCTGCGCTTCTGGTTCCCGCTGCCCCATGGCCATCGTCATCCTCCGTGACAACCGTTCGACATGACTCTCACCGTACAATATACTTCATGTGTCAAGAGGAGTTTTACCACGGGTTGCTAGCGGAGCTTTCCGAGCTTAATGAACTTGTCTTTGCGCGAGGGAATTCCGCCATCAAACATGTCGAGCTGCAATTTCGCCGCATCGCTCATCATGTCTTTTTGCCAGGGCGGCTCCCAGACCAAATCCACTCTGGCTTCGGTGACGCCTTCCACCGCGCGCACTTTCTGTTCGACTTCGCACAGGAGATCGCCGGCCACGGGGCAATTGGGCGTTGTCAGTGTCATACGAATGGCCACCGCGCCCCCTTCGGAAATGTCCAGTTGGTAAATGAGCCCAAGCTCAACAATATTGACCGGTATCTCAGGATCGCGAATCGATCGCAGGACCCCGTCAATACGGTCACGAATTTCGGCGATGTTCATCATGGCGGTTTTTCGTGCGGGACTCTTGCACTGAGTTCAATGCCCATTGCCCCAAGACCAATAAAGCACCGGCATTATAGCAGAACGATCGCACCGACGGCCATGTTGACCGAATATTTGCCGAGAAATAATAAACGGCGGCCTTGTTGAGGGGCCGTGGTTCATTTTTTCGAGGGTAAAAGGAATGGCACTTCAGTGAGCTGCGGTTTCAGCGGGCTCAGTCGTTTGCGACTGTTCGGTCGATTCCACCTGCGGTGAAGCCACGACCGGTTCCGCATTGGACGTAGCCGGTGCGAATTTCGCCATGGTTTGATTGATTTTCTCCGCCAGCGTTTCGGCCGTGAACGGCTTGACGACATAGTTGTTGACGCCGGCCTTCAGGGCCTCCAGCACCCGCGACTTTTCGGCTTCGGTCGTGACCATGATGATCGGCAGTTTCTTGTCGGTCTCGCGCACTTTCTTGATCAGTGAGATGCCGTCCATGTTCGGCATGTTCCAGTCGACCAGCATGAGATCGGGGCGCTGTTTTGCAATGCTTGCAAGCGCCTGAACGCCGTCGGCCGCTTCGTTGAGATCGGTGTGGCCGAGCATCTTGAGCGTATTCTTTTGGAGATTGCGAATGGTCCGCGAGTCTTCGACGACCAGAATTTTCAGTCCCATGGATCAATCTCCAACTATCGCCGGCTCATGGCCGACACGCCTTTCATTTCCACATCGAAACGCAGCTTCGACATGCCGCAGAGTCAACCGTTTCGCCAATCGGGCGGGCCGCTGGAGGATTTTTCGGCAATGGGGCGCGCGGACTGAAGCTCGAATACGCAATCGCCGGTCGAGATCGCGCGAGAACAGCCCTTTGGACCATGCATTATCGGGAGTGGCACGATCATGTCGTCAATCACGTTTGGGTGATTGCGGAATCCTGAGGATTTTCGCTGGAGCGTCCAGATCAAACGGAAACTTGGAAGATGGAGGCTCATTCGAATCGCTCGCAGGCCTTAATTCGTAATACGCCGTTTCGACAAATTGCCGGGCCTGCGACGGCATGCAACGACAGATCAGCGTCGTGAATGAAGAATTGTCGCGCGACAAGTAAACAAACGGCCCCATCGGCATAGGGCCGTCTTCAATAACGCGGGCAACAACAACATGCGGCGCATTGTCGACCGACGTCTCTATTAAAAATTGCCGCTCAGGAAGCACGGCAGCGTTACCGGCCGCGGCGGCTTCCTCAAACGATTTGGAAACAAACAGAATTCTCAACTGCGAGTCGCTGTTGACATTGGTTTCAAAAATTACCGGAAAGCCATCATCTCCCAGTGTCATCCGTATGGCTCTATCTCGGAATTGGACATCATTTCCGTGGCGCCAGGAAAAAACCATGGCATTTTGATCCTGGTCGCCGACACGTACGGTCTTCGATTCATAATAGACCGTTGGACCGGCCAACTTGAATGACGCATCAACCGGTTGCGATCCATCAACTTCCTGAACGATCAGCGGTGCGAGCTTGATGATTTCATCCGGCGCGGAGCCGTCGAGCGGCTTGTAAAACAAGGCCTTCTCAAAAACAGTATCCGTGTTCCGATAGATTTGCCGTCGCAATTCGGCCAGTCGATCGCCGAACGGCGAATGAGCATCTTCATTTTCGGGCGCATGCGACGAACCGCGATTGCAGCCCGCCGTCAGCATGGGCCACATGCAACCCAAGACAGCAAAGCATTTGATTGCCGTACACATCATTTCAGAAAACTGAGTCGGAATCGATTTGCGCCGCACAGGAGGACGACGAACAATTGCGAATCCGGCCGTACATCACACGGGTTGCGAGGCCTTCATTATCGTATCGTATCCATCGCTGAAGAGATTTCCGATTACGCCCTTGTTGGATCGGTTCGCTCGGTGTCGATTCCAAATTCCTTGATCGCATCGGCGATGACTGATCGCTCCACATCACCCCGACGGGCGAGAACATCCAGCGTCGAAATGACGATGGATTCGGCATCCACTTCAAAAAAGCGACGCAGATCTTCGCGCGCTTCGCTGCGGCCAAAGCCATCGGTACCTAGGGAGACATAGTTCGACGGGGCAAATCGGGCCATCTGGTCGCCGATCAGTTTCACATAATCGGTCGCCGCCACAATTGGATATGCTTCGCCGGCAAATTGCTGTTCAAAAAAGCACTTCTTCGGCGTTTCCATCGGGTGGAGTCGGTTCCATCGCTCGGTCATGAGCGCGTCGCGCCGAAGCTGTTGAAAACTGGTCGCGCTCCAAACTTCCGCGCTGACTTTGAATCGTTCCGCGAGCATGGTTTGGGCGCGCAGGACCTCACGGAGAATAGCGCCGCTGCCAATGAGATGAACGCGCGGCCAGTTTCGCTTGCGCTCGCCCTGTGCGTAGCGATAGATGCCCTGAATGATTCCCTCGTCGGTCGCGCTGGAAGGCATTTTCGGCATGAGATAGGGCTCGTTGCCGATGGTGATATAGTAGAACACATCGTCGCACTTGTTATACATGCGGCGAATGCCTTCTTGAATGATGACGGCCAACTCAAATGAAAACGCAGGATCATAGGCAATCAGATTCGGCACCAGGGTCGCCATGAGCTGGCTGTTGCCATCCTGATGCTGAAGGCCCTCGCCCGCCAAGGTCGTTCGACCGGCCGTCGCCCCCATTAAGAATCCGCGACACCGCTGATCGCCGCAGGCCCAGATGCTGTCGCCGACGCGTTGAAATCCGAACATGGAATAATAGGTATAAAAGGGAATCATGTTGACGCCGTGGGTGGCATAGGCCGAACCCGCAGCGGCAAAGGAGGCCATCGATCCCGCCTCGGTAATGCCTTCTTCGAGAATCTGGCCGTCGCGCTCCTCGCGGTATCGCAAGAGCGTGTGCGAATCGACCGGATCATATTTCTGTCCGGCGTGGGCATAGATTCCGTACTTCTGAAAGAGCGTTTCCATGCCAAAGGTGCGCGCTTCATCGGGAATAATGGGCACAACGAGCTTGCCCAGTTGCTTGTCCTGAAGCAGCTTGGTCAGGATGCGCACGAAGACCATGGTGGTCGAGACTTCGCGATCGCCGCTGCCCTCGCGAAACTCATCAAACAATTTCGCGGGAAGCGCCTCAAGCGGTTTCGCACGAACGAATCGGCTGGGCACGGGGCCGCCGCGGGCGGCAGTCACGTCCATCAGATATCGATATTCCGGGCTGTTCTCCGGCGGGCGATAAAACGGCGCGTCTCGAGTTCCTTGTCGCTGATGGGAATGTCGAATCGATCGCGGAATGAACGAAGCTCTTCATCGTTCATCTTTTTCTGCTGATGGGTGATGTTTTTGCCTTCGCCGGCTTCGCCGAGGCCGTATCCTTTGATGGTTCGCGCGAGAATGACCGTCGGCTGTCCCTGATGATCGGTCGCGGCTTTGTAGGCGGAATAGACCTTTTCAGGATCATGGCCGCCGAGCCGCAGTTTCTCCAATTGCTTGTCGCTCAGGTGTTCAACCAGCCGAAGCAATCTCGGATCGGTGCCAAAGAAGTGCTCTCGAATATAGGCCCCGGGTTCGACCGTGTATTTCTGCCACTGGCCGTCGACGATTTCTCCCATGCGTGCGGGCAAGACGCCATCCGCATCGGCCTCGAAAAGTGGATCCCAGTCGTCGCCGGTGATGACCTTTACCACATTCCAGCCGGCACCGGCGAACGCGGCCTCGAGTTCCTGAATCACGCTGCCGTTGCCGCGAACCGGCCCGTCGAGGCGCTGAAGGTTGCAATTGACGACGAAGGTCAGGTTGTCCAGGCGTTCGCGGGAAGCCAGTGTGATCGCGCCCAGGCTTTCCGGTTCGTCCATTTCGCCGTCGCCGAGAAAGGCCCAGACGCGGCAGGGGCGAGTGTCGGCCATGCCGCGGTTGAGAAGGTAACGATTAAATCGGGCTTGATAAATCGCCGTGATGGAGGCAAGGCCCATGGAAACGGTGGGGAATTCCCAGAAGTCCGGCATGAGCCAGGGATGCGGATAACTGCTCAGCCCCCCGCCCTGCGCCAACTCCCGGCGAAAATTGTGCATCTGCTGCGTGGACAGGCGACCCTGTAGGAAAGCACGCGCGTAAATCCCGGGGGACGCGTGACCCTGGAAGAATATCTGATCGCCGCTCCGCTCTTTGACATTGGGTCTGAAAAAATGGTTCACGCCGACGTGAAAAAGCGTTGCGCAGCTTGCAAAAGTCGAAATATGGCCGCCGATGCCGGCCGATCGGCGATTGCCGCGAACGACCAGGGCCATGGCATTCCAGCGAATATAGCTTTTCAGGCGTCGCTCGATGGCGCGGTCGCCGGGATATGGGGGCTGACGATCACGGGGAATTGTGTTGACATAAGGTGTGCCGGCATTGATCGGAAATGGGATGCCGTTGGTCCGGGCATAGTCCCGGACCTTTCCCAAGACGAACTGGGCCCGCTGCGGACCATCCAATTCGACGACATCGCGAAAGGAGTCGATCCACTCCTGTGTTTCAACGGCATCTATGTCTTCCGGGATATATTTATGCATGGGGAAAGCATAGTGAACGCGGCCGGAAGGTCAAGGATTGTGGAGACTTAGGCGTCGCGGCTCGCTGGAAGCATGTTGTGAAATCACGACGGAAATGCGGCGAGCAGCAACAATTGCGACTTGAATTATCGCCTACGAAAAAATCCTAGATGCAATTTGTCCGAGGCGCCCTATAGTGTTGCATAGATGTGCGGCGGGGGCACCGCCAACGGTTGACCACGATCCTTCCTCTCTCCGGCCCGAACACTCGTGGACAATCAGGTGCGTTCGCCGCACTCTCTCTTTTTTACGATCGACTGTGCGGTTTCATGACGGTGTGGCCGGTCAGTTTCCGGATGACAGAGAAAAAGACGGGCGTAAAGAACAGACCGAAAAACGTCACGCCGATCATGCCGAAGAACACGACCGTGCCAAGCGCCTGACGCATCTCGGCGCCGGCGCCGGTGGCCAGAATCAGGGGCAATACTCCCAGAATAAAAGCGAAGCTGGTCATTAAGATCGGCCGCAGGCGGAGGCGCGACGCTTCGACGGCCGCATCGTCGGCATGGAGCCCGACCTCCTGCTGCTGTTTCGCGAACTCGACAATAAGCACGGCATTCTTCGCACTGAGCCCCGCGAGGACCACAAAGCCGATTTGCGTAAATATGTTATTGTCCATGTCGCGCCACCAAACGCCGGCGATGCCACTAAGTAGGCACATCGGAACAATCAGAATAATCGCGGTCGACAGCGAAAAGCTCTCGTATTCCGCGGCGTGCGTAAGCCAAACGAACAGGATGCATAGCGGAAAAATGAAGAGCGCCGTATTGCCCGCCAGCTTCTCCTGATACGTCAGCTCGGTCCATTCAAAATCGTAGCCGGTCGGCAGAACCTGCCGCGCGAGAGATTCCATGATTTCGATCGATTGGCCGGTGCTGACGCCCGGAGCGCCATTGCCGTTGATCTCCGCCGATTCGTACATGTTGTAACGATTGATTCGATCGGGGCCGGTGATGTCGCTGAGTTCCAGCAGAGTTCCGAGCGGCACCATTTTGCCACTGAGATTTCGTGTTTTCAGCCGCCCGACGGTGGATGCATCCGCGCGAAACGGCGCATCGGCCTGGGCCATGACTCGGTACGTTCGACCGAGGAAGTTGAAATCGTTGACGTAATAGCCGCCGAGGTAGACCTGCAGCGTTTGAAAGACATCGGTGACGCGAACATCCTGCGATTTCGCTTTTGCGCGATCTATGTCCGCATATAGCTGCGGCACATTGGCGCGAAAGGTTGAGAATACACCGACAAGCCGCGGGTCCTTTCGGGCCTCGGCGATGAGCCGATCGGTCACATCCTGCAGCTCCTGAGGTGTTGCCTGGCCGGTGCGGTCTTCGACCTGCATCTTAAATCCGCCGGCATTACCGAGACCATTCACCGGCGGCGGCAGCAGGACGAGGGCGAATCCTTCCTGAATCTTGGCATATTCGGCGGCGAGCTTCTGCGAGATGGCCGTTGCGGACTGATCTGGATGGCGAGCGTTCGTCGAATGGCGCGAATTGCAGGAACATCGTACCGCCGCTGGTTTGATTGACGCGGTTCAGAATCGAAAACCCCGAAACCGCAAACGCTTCCTGAACACCCGGAATCTTGCGGGCAATTTCACTCAATTTTCGCATGGTTGCCTGGGTTCGGTCGATGGTGGACGCATCGGGCATTTGCAGGGCGACAAATGTGTTGCCCTTGTCTTGCGGCGGAATAAAACCGGTCGGCACTGTCCTGAAGCCAAAATAGGCGAGAACCACCAGTCCCGCGTATACAAGCAAAAACAATGCCGCCACGCGGAGCACACGACGAATCGCGCCGGCATAGGCCTTGGTCGATGATTCGAGTGCGCGGTTAAAGAGCCGAAAGAGCCAGCCCAATGCGAAGTCCAAAAATCGCGTCAACAGATCGCTTCTGACATGTCGCGGCCGTAGCAACAGCGCCGCCAGCGGCTGGGCTGAGCGTCAGAGAATTGAACGCGGAGAAAGCGTCGAGAAGGAAATTGTCAATGCGAATTGTCGGTAAAACTGTCCGGTGATGCCGCTGATGAACGCCACGGGAATGAACACCGCGGAGAGCCCGAATGCAATGGCCAACACCGCGGGCGTGACTTCGGTCATGGCCTTATAGGCGGCTTCGCGGCGTCAGGCATTGTTCGATCCATCGCTCGATGTTTTCAACAACGACAATCGCGTCATCCACGACGATTCCAATCGCGAGAACAATTCCAAAGAGCGACAGATTGTTGATGGAAAAGCCAAACGCGCTCATGACGGCAAACGTGCCGACCAATGAAACCGGAATGGCCAGCAGTGGGATGACCGCCGCCCGCCAATTCTGCAAAAAGATGAGCACGACGATGACCACCATGCCGACCGCTTCAAACAAGGTCTTGATCACATCGGCAATGCTCTGTCTGACAAAGATCGTGGTGTCATAAGCAATGGC